>JBNAVK010000027.1:0-19859 GCA_049700435.1 Candidatus Bathyarchaeales archaeon | reverse complement strand
CCCTACTAAGATGCTTCCGTTCGGGGGGTTCCCGCTCCCTGCCGGGAGCACCGCAAGCTCCCGAAGGAACTTGCAGTGGGAAGTCCCATTCAGGAATCCTCGGTTCTAAAGCTGCATACGCTTACCCGGGGCTCTTTCGCGGCTGGCCGCGCCCTTCTTCGGCGCTCAAGCCGAACCATCCCCCAGACGGCGTAGCATGTCGGGCCTTTTGCGGTGTCTGTTTGACGTTTGTGGTGAACCTTTTTGGGGTTTTACCTGTGCATGGTTTCATTATGAGCTTTATAGGCTCATTCGCCTCTTCGCTCCTCATCGTGTTGATGGGAGCTGCATCTGATTTATGGCTTAGTGTAATGTAGCCAAAATATTTCTGAAGCGTTTTCCGCAGATATAAGGGTTGCGTCGTGTGTTATAAGGGTTTTTAATAAATGTTTTATTGTAGTTAACGCTTTTATTTTTGATTTCAAGTTTCCTTATAGGGCAGTGCCTCGGTAGCTCAGCGTGGTAGAGCAACGGCCTTGTAAGCCGTAGGTCGCGGGACCGAAGCCCGCCCGAGGCTCTTTATTGTTTAGCTTTTGATTGTGGAAAAAGCCAATAGCAGTCTGCCCCATCTAGATTCTCAGTTGTTTTAATGCTTGTGCATTGAGAGCAAACAATAACTTTTACTAAATCTACAATGTTGTGAGGGACACTTATGCGTGAGTTTGTTTTGTATTCTCGTTTGGGCAGGACAGATGCGAATTGGGTTAGTTTGCATGATGCTGGGCGTTTAGACATAGTTTATGAGTGTGCTGTTGCCAGCCTCTTCTTGTCTCATGGAATACGTAAAGACACGGTTTTCCATGCGATTTTGAATGGTCCGCCATCGCCTCCGCTACATTTGAGGGTTGAAGGATTGACGCTTCATGATGTGCGGACAAACCAGCAGACATGGACGAAAATTTTGAAGAAAGTCTTGGCGGGAAAAACTCATCCAGGCGTAACTGTTGAACGGTTAAGTTTTGAAGCGTTGATAAGGGATAAAGCAAAGCATTCTTCAGTTTACGTTCTCGAAGAGGGTGGCAGAGACGTTTATGAGGTTGAAATTGCTGAAAATTCTGTGTTTGTCTTGGGAGACCATGTGGGTTTGCCCAAAAAAGTTGAGGCTTATGCTCTGCGTTATGGACAAAAAATTTCCCTTGGGAAAAAGCCTTATTTGGCAGCTACTTGCATAGCAGTTTTGAATCATATCTTGGATAGAAGAGAATTTTCCGGAAAGTCTCACAGTGGATAGACTAATGAAATTACTACACCTATTAAACCAAGGCAGAAGAACACCACGAAGCCCAATTTTTCGCTGCACTTGCCTCGAGTCCCAAAATGGGTTCCTAAACCTCCAAGATAGGATTTCCAAGCAAGCCCCAATAGGGAAATTGGCAAAGTATACCAAAACTTAAGCCAACTAGTCTGAGCTTGAAAATCGGCGAGGGCTTGCCGTGCAGCTTCTAGATTTGTAAAGTCTATGACGATTGAAGGAATGAAAAACCATGCCACCACAAGCCCAAGCAAGCTTATGACAACATCAGCTAAATACGCATATCCTGTAACTGAAGCTGCAGTTCTAAAATCCCAACCGCTTTCACTGTCGCAAGCTGCCTTAACAATTAAGGATTTTATTAACCAACGCGCGATAAACAAGCCAAAAGCAAAAACCACACCAATGGCTATTGCAGATGTAATAATGTTCCAGAAAAAGGACGGCAAAGAACCGACAAATTGAATTTTCGTAAAAACCATAGCAATAACGGCAGTAGACAAAATAATTTCGAACGTGAGGACGACGAAAACTTCGCCATAGCTAGGTGCTAATGCTATGTCTTTCATGCCTTCCGAAGGAGAAAACAAAACTTTAATTAGCCTTTGGAAAAGGGAATATTTTCTCTCGTAAGGTTGTTCAGGAGCAACTTCAGCCGGCGGCGGAGTTGAAGGCGTTAAGGCTTGAGTTTCAAAAATCTCAGTTAGACTTGCTCCGCAGTTCCGGCAGAATTTGTCGCTTTTAGAAACTAGCGCTCCGCACTTGGGACAAGCAAACTGTTCTTCATTCATTTATTATCAAAAGTGAGTATTTACGCTTATAGTATTTAATTTTTTACAAAAGCTATATGAAGACTATGAATCAATACTTGAAATTAACAACTCTTTTTAATCCAATTAACAACTCTTGTAAAGAGGTGTGGTTACGTTGGCTGAAAGAAAAGCTAAACGTGAGTTAGGAGTAGCTGATGTGGATCATGAGGAAACGGGGTTCGTTATAGAACCGACACAAGTCGAGGTAGGTTCGGGATACACGATCTCCGTTGATTATGACGAGAACGAAAAGCAGATAATAAACGTGAAAACTTATGGGGAAGTTGATGTTAAAAAAATCCGTAGAGAGATAGAGCGTATATTTCCAAACGCTCAAATCCGACAGTTAAATCATGCAAACTCCGTTGCGGTGGTTAAAAAGCGTAAGAGGAAGAAGTAAATTATAGAAAAGTTTTCCACCCAAAATTCTGCATTTTGATGCGAGATTGAAAGTAAAGCAAGAACTTTCCCATATAAATTTTCTCTTCGAAAAGGCGGAAATCAACATTCAAAATAAGAATTTCAACACGAAATGGTTTTGAGCTAACGCGACTAGTTTTTAAGCAGCCTTTACACTAAACTGAGAATTCAAAAACATAAACGAGAAGACCGTTGTGCAAGATGAGGCCAAACAAGAAAACAAAATGGAGGAAAACTTAAAGTACCTATACACTCGCTCCGTAGTCAACTCTTTAGGTTCGGGAATGGTTAACCCGTTCATGGGGGCTTACGCTGTAGAACTAGGCGCCTCATCATCGGAGATGGGCTGGTTCCAGTCGTCAATAAACCTCTCCACAAACGTGATGCAAATCTTCTGGGGAAGATTAAGCGACAAACTCAAACGCAGAATCCCCTTCATAATTCTCGGAGGCATCATAATTGCAATCCTCTGGATACCCATGATTTTCATAACAAACGCAACCCAACTGATTGTTCTCCTCGCTGTCCAAGCGCTTTTAGGCTCGATGGCGACGCCAGCGTGGACAGCCCTCCTCGGCGACTTTGTCCCGCCCATTAAGCTTGGGAGAATCAATGCCGCCATAAATTTGTGGGCTTCTGTTGGCAGCCTAGTTGCCACCATTGTTTCCGGAGTAATACTTGTAACAGCAGGCGGAACTCTCCAACAAATTTTCCTCGTTCCCTTTCTCGTGGCGACAATATGTGGCATAATCTCATCTCTGATGATGCTGAAGGTGAAAGAGAAAAAACAAGAAACAAAGCGGGACTGGAAAGAAACTGACAAGTCAAGCTTCTTTGACATGTTGGCTTACGCCAGAAAAAACCGCGACTTCGTTAAATACTGCTCCATGGAAGCATTTTACGTGTTTTTCATGTCTCTCATTTGGCCCCTAATTTCCATTACGCAAATAAGAGTTCTGAACGCTACCATGCTTCACATAGCCCTCATAACCTTCGTTCAATACATAGCAACCATAGTTTTTCAAAGTTGGGCTGGAAGGCTCTGCGACACTAGGGGAAGAAAGCTTCTAATACTTTATTACCGGTTCAGCCTCGTAACTGTCCCTCTAGCTTACGCTTTTGTCCCAGACATAAACATGCTAATAATCGTCAGCACTTTTTGGGGCGTTTCCACAGCCCTAGGACAAACTTCCATGACTGTATACCTTCTCGATGTTGCTCCTCAAGAGCACCGCGGAAGTTTCGCAGCCATATTCAACCTCATCTCGGGCGCGTTTTCCTTTTCAGGTTCTCTTATTGGCGGCTACCTTGCAGACTACACAACAACCATATTCGGCCTTGTTGCTGGTTTGCAAATCATATACATGATTTCCGCGGCTGGCAGAATAATAGGCTCGGTTTTGCACTTGAAGCTTAGGGAAACATTGAAGCGGCAAACCCGTTAAATCATGTTCTCCAGCTTGCATGCAAAAGAAATTTTCCAGTTATTGGAATGTGCACTCCGCATTTTGGGCATTTCTTGTCTTCCGTAATGGTGTACTTAAGCATATAGCAGCCATATCGCCTAACGAGTTTTTCTCCACAGTTGGGGCAATAGGTGTTCTCATACTTGTGTCCGTTTACGTTGCCTATGTAAGGGTAGAGGACTCCTTCTTTCTTCGCCATTTCATAAGCCTTCTCCAAAACCTCAACTTTTGTTGGGGGGTTGTTGAATTTGTAAGCTGGAAAGTACCGTGTGAAATGCAGCGGTGTCTCAGCTCCAACAGCCTTAAGATGTCTCTCGATCACCCACCTTAAGCTCTCCTCGTCATCGTTGACGCCCGTGATAACCAGATTTACTATTTCAACGTGAACCCCAAGCTTCTTAGCTTCAGCGGCGTTTCTCCAAATCTTCTCGACATCAGCACCTCCGCAATATTTCGCGTAAACTTCGCTTTTGCCCTTCACATCTATTTTAAGCCCGTCCAATCCAGCATCCGAGAGAGCCTTTAAAACTTCTGGGGTCATGTAACCATTAGAAACATAACAACAATACTTCAATCCCTTATCCTTGCCCAACTTGAAAAGGCGAATAGTCCATTCAGACAATAATGTTGGTTCTTGAAAGCTGGCACATAAGCCAGCGTCACCGTTGCAGATAGCGAGTTCAACAACTTTTTCAGGCTGGTAATACGCGACCTTAGCTGGGTTCGGCTCAGCTTTTGAGAGGTGGAAGTTCTGGCACCAGATACAGTTTAGGTTGCATGACCATGTGGAAAAGGTTAGGGCTGTTGAGCCAGGCCAGTAATGGAAAAAGGGTTTAATCTCTATTGGTCGGCTTTCAATTGCGCTTATGTTTCCGTAAACAAGCGTGTAAAGTTTGCCGCCGAAATTCTTCCTTGCTTTGCAGAATCCAGTTTGGCCTTCTGCAATTTCACATCTTCTTTCGCAGAGACCGCATTTGACTTTGTCGCCCCCGAGCCTTTTATAGAAAAGGGCTTCTTGAACGGTTGGATAAGCTGGCAAGTCACCCAGTCTAGTGCCTTCGGAAATGTTCCCAGCCTCTCGGCTCAATAACGCGTTTTTCATCTTCAACCATAAGAAGGATGCGTTTTTCAGCGGTCACATTTCCTATTCTGAGGAGGTTGCCGCCAACATTTTTAACAGCTTTTTCAGCCTTGTCCCAGAGCTTAGGACTTATGGTTAAGACAAGCTCGTATTCTTCGCCGCCGTAAAAAGCTAGTTCAAAAAGGTCCAAACCACTCATTTCAGCGAATTTTTGGGCTTCAGAAGCTATTGGAAGACTTTCTATAAGAAAGCCCACATTGCTTGCTTTTGAAATTTCATGAAGGCTCAAAGCTAAGCCGTCGCTTGAATCAATAGCTGATGTAACGGCTTTCGTATTGCTTAGGGCTAGACCCTCTTTCAACCGAGCTTTAGGCATGAAAACAGCATTAACAAGAGAACTGTGAATATCCTTTGGCGCTTTAAGACCTTCAAGAAGTATTTTTAGTCCAGCAGAAGTCTTTCCAAAAAGTCCGGTAACAGCTACTATGTCGTCTGGTTTGGCTCCGCTCCGCAACATTAAATTGTTCTTTTTCGCGATTCCGAATAATGAGAGGCTTATGATAAGGTCTGAAGCCTCATTTGTATCCCCGCCAACGATGTAGGCGTCATACTCGCGGGCTCCAGCGTTTAAGCCGTCGCCAATTTCTTCCAACTCCCTCTGTGTAATGTCCCTTGGCATTCCAAGGGAGACGAGCGCAACAAGGGGTTTCACGCCTTTTGCTGCGAAATCGCTGATGTTCATAACAACTGCCTTGCGGGCTGCCTGCCAGAAGCTCATACCTTTTGGAACGTCGGTTTCTCCAACCAGCATGTCAGTTTTTAAAATAAAAAACCGGTCACGGCTTATGGAGTAGGCTGAAACGTCATCGCCAAAGGGGATGGGCATCCGGGGCATCTTCTCCAGCTTCTCTAAAATTAGTTCGATTGCTTTTCTCTCGCCGATGTCCCCTAATGTTTTCAAAACTTTCCACCTTCCAACAATAATTGAAGTTCTCAATTCATAATAGCATTTCCTCATTTAATTTAACAGACGCTGTTCCGCGAGGAAATCCATCAGTTTCTTGTTTGCAGATTTCACGAATTCTTCCTTGTAATGATCAGCGTAAGCCACTCCATAACTTCTTTCTCTGCAAATTCTTTCAACTTCCTCTTTTGCTGGTCTCTTTCCACCGCGTTTTAAATCACCTAAGATAAACCTCTTCCAGTAACCTAAAACATCCCTTAAGTTTACGTCTTTATAATGGTCTTTGCAAACAATGGTTTTATAGCTCCATTTTTCCCTTCTTTCAGGTTTTCTTTTCGGGTGCCCGATGCACAAAACTGATAGTGCCAAACAGTGCTTTGGCAGTTTCAATATCTCCTTAACCTTTCTCGGATGTTCTATAACTGACCCAATTATGACGCTTCCCAATCCTAGAGCTTCCGCAGCAATAACCATGTTTTCAAGGGACAAAGCAGCGTCTAAAACGCCAAAGGTGTAAGGTAAAATTCCGGTAAAATCATAATCTACCCCTGTTAGCTTTGCAGCTTTCAAGTGCCGGTGAAGATCAACGCAAACTACAATCCAAACTGGAGCGTCCTTCATAAATGTTTGGTTCTCGCAAAGCTCGTAAAGTTTCTCCTTAACCTTCTCATCTTTTACGACTATGAATGTTCTAGGCTGAATGTTTCCAGCGGATGGAGCCCTTATCCCAGCCACCAAAATCTTCCTCAAATCCTCCATCGAAACACTTCTATTTTTATCACAATCTCTGACAGAAGCCCTTTCAAAAATGGAACTTAGCAAATTAGCGGCTGACATAAAATTTTACTCCTTCAGGAATTTTCCGAACATCTTAAAAATAAGCTCTTCCCTTCAAATATCAAGAACATTATGTGCCTCGGTAGCTCAGTTTGGTAGAGCGACAGCCTCGTAAGCTGTAGGTCGCGGGATCAAAGCCCGCCCGAGGCTTCCTATTTCTTGTCATACATGTAAAAGCCCTTACCCGTTTTTAAGCCCAGCTCGCCTTTCTTCACTTTCTCAACCAAAATTTCACGTGGCTTGTCGCGGGGGTCGCCAGTTTCCTGATGCCACAATTTCTCAACAGAAAGAACAACATCCAACCCTATCAAATCCATTATCGTGAAAGGTCCAAGCATTCCAGTCGCGACACTCCATGTTTTATCCACTTCTTCGGGGGTTGCGATACCCGTTTCTGCGATGTCAAGGGCGGCGTTTAACAGTGCCCTCAACATTCGGTTAAGTATGAGACCGCTAACTTCTTTTCTAGCGCGAACCACAACCATTTTGATTGCTTGACCAAGCGCCGTGGTTAACTCGATTGTTTTTTCCGACGTCCAAGGGTTTCCCATAACCTCAAGTAAGCAGTTGTCTTCAATGCGCAGTGCAAAATGTGCATTAAGAACTTTGTCTGGGCGTTTCGTCGCGTCAGCTATCAAGGAACTTTTAATGGAAGAGCTGTTTGTCGAAAGAATCGTGTGTGGCGGACAAATCTCATCAAGTTGCGCAAAAACTTTACGTTTAACCTCAAGATCCTCGGAAGATGCTTCAAAAACGAAGTCGGCGTCTTTAGCAGCTTCCTTCAAGTCTGTGGTGTAATTTATTCTTAAAAGTATTTTATCTATGTCCTCCGTGATACCGCCTTTCGCAGCCCGTTTAGTCAGGGATTTTCTTTGCCATTCTCGCGCTTCTTGAAGCGTTTTCTCGGTGCGCGACCAAAGGTTAACTTTAAACCCGTGCACGGCACATTGTAGCGCTATTCGTCTGCCCATCGTTCCGGCGCCTACAACGCAAATTGTCTTTATGAGTTCCTTTACATCCCCAGTTTCCATTTGAACCCTCACACAATGTTAACTTTGCCCATTCATATATTTTTCCGGCGCCGTTTGCATCACCAAAACATAAACTTACTTCTTAAGCACACGCGGAATCGAATCACATGCAGATGTAAATTCTTCCCACAAAATCCTAAAATACCATCGCTTTATCTGTCTTATTGTATTTCCAGAGAAAATTTAATAACTCCATTAAAAAGGGATAGCCATGTCTGAGTTTGAAAAACTAGATTCTCTGTTCCATCCCAAGTCCATCGCCGTTCTTGGCGCGTCCCTGAATCCTCGTTCCGGCGGGAATAACTATGTTCGATGCCTTATAAAGCAAAATTTTCATGGAAAAGTATACCTTGTCAACCCAAGATACGAAAACATTTACGGCTTAAAGGTTTATCCAAGCTTACGGGAAATCCCCGACCCCGAAGTGGATTATGTCATCTGCTGCACACCCGCAGAATCCCTCATAGAGCAAATTGACGATTGCCACGCGAAAAATGTCAAACTTATTCACATGTTCACTGCGAGAATGAAGGAAACTGGAATAGATGAAAGAATAAAACTTGAAAATGAAATAGTGGAGCGATGCAAAAAATTTGGAATCAGAATTTTAGGTCCCAACTGCATGGGTCTTTACAACCCAAAAATAGGACTGTCCTACTACGAAGATTTCCCAAAGGAAACAGGGATTGTGGGCGGTATTTCTCAGACTGGCGGGGGTTCAGCAATAATTATACGTTATGCTGCCATGAGGGACGTTAGATTTAGCAAAGTTATAAGTTATGGCAACGCCTCAGACATTGACGAGTGTGAACTTCTCCGTTATCTAGCTGAGGATGATGAAACAAAGATAATAATGGCATACATTGAAGGCGTGCGTGATGGAAGAAAGTTTTTGGACGCTCTGTCATACGCCGCAAAAAGGAAGGCTGTTGTCGTGTTGAAAGGTGGGAGGGGGCAAGCAGGTTCAAGAGCAACTCTCTCTCATACAGGGTCTTTGGCTGGGTCAGCCGAAATTTGGAAGGCTGCTCTGAAGCAGCATGGCGCCATACAAGTTTCAAGCATGGAAGAACTCGTAGACGTAATTGTTGCCTTGTACTTTTTGCCAAAAATAAATGGAAAGAGGGTTCTCATTGGCGGTGGTGGAGGGGGGACCTCGGTAATTTCTGCTGATGTGTTCGAGGAAGCCGGTTTTGAATTGCCTGATCTGCCTGAAAAGGTGAGGGAGAAACTGAAAATTGAAGCGCCTTTAGCTGTTGGCTGGCTTAGGAATCCCATAGATAGCTCTATCATAGACCAGCTTGATGTTTCATCTCTAGATATCCTAAAAGCCGCAAGCGAATCTGAGGAATTCGACATTTTAGTTGCAAACTTCCCAGAGGACGCCCCAGTCCCTAATCAAGTACTCAGAGAAGGAGCAGCAAAAGAATTTTTTGAAGGGGTTGCAGGGCTAAAAAAGAAGGGAAAACCCATAATTTGCATTATCAGAAATGCCGAATTAACACCTGATGAAATGAAGGGGACAAGGTGGGAGATTATTGCAGAACTGAAGAGGCGCCTCGTTCATGAGGGAATACCGGTATATTCATCGCCTCAAAGCGCTGCGGAAGCTCTCAGGAAAGTTGCTGATTACTATATGTTAAGGAACAAAGCCGAATAAAGTAGTGTATTTTTGTTGTGCATGTGGACAGAAATGTTTATTAAATATGTAGATTTACGATAAGTATTCAGGATACAAAGCCAAGAAGGGTAGTGCATATGCCCCCGTTTCACTTCCATGAAGAAAAACTGAAATGTCCCTACAAGGGATGCGGAAAAACGTTTGAAAAACCAACAGTTCTAACAGACTCTTCAACTATCCCGAGGCAAACCTACTACGCCTGCCCATACTGCATGTCAAAAATAGACATAGTAGTGGAAAACATGAAAATCATAGATGTAAAACCGACAGAATACCCAAAAGTTTTAGACTCTCCGGCAAAATGCGCCCACTACTTCGGTTTTTTAAACACTTTTCCAAAGAACATGCCAATTCCAGACGAATGCCTAATCTGCCCAAAAGTGCTCCAATGCAGCGTCAAAAGAAAATAACCCTTCAAATTTTAAGATTTTAGAGAATGTTTTAAATCCATCTTCTAAAATTTTCTATTCTCACAGCACGAAAGCTGGGGCTGTCGGCTAGCTTGGTCTAGGCTTGGAGACAAGAATCGCACTCTCCAATTGGGCTCTCTAGACCCCGGTTCAAATCCGGGCAGCCCCATGACCATTCAGAACTTTATACTTAACTCTGAGTTTAGAAACTTTAATAATTGATGCCGCTGATTAATTTATCGTAAATGTTTGAAGAAAACGCGCAATTGGTCATCATATAAAGTAATATCCCTTTAAGAAACACTAATTTACATGGGAGAGAAGTCATATGGCTGAGTTGAGCGAGAGTTTCAGAAAAGAAACTGAGATACTGCGGGTTTTAAGCGAATTTAAAAAACCGGTAGGCTCAACGGTGCTTAGGGAAGAGTTGAGGAAAAGGGGTTTCCTTCTAAGCGAGAGAACGATAAGATATCATCTTCAACTGTTAGAGATGAAGGGACTTGTTATGGGGCATGAGCGAAGCGGAAGGACGATAACTCCTCAGGGTTTGGAGGAGTTGAGTAGAGCTTTAGTCTCTCAAAGGCTCGGCTTCGTTGTAACTCGCTTCTTGTCCATGGCATATATGGTAACGTATGATCCTAACGTGGATGCCGGAATTGTTGTTGCGAACGTTTCCATAATTGATAAAGATTTCTATGATCAAACGTTGGAAACAGTGAAAGCTCTTCGAGAAATGAATCTGTTACCTGCACCTTACATTAAATTGCTGGATGAGAAGGAGGAATACAAGGAAATATCTGTTCCAGAAGGAAAAATAGCCCTTTTCACGGTTTGCGATTTAACAGTAGACGGTGTGCTTATGCACGCTGGAATTCCCTTGATTTTCAAATACGGTGGGCTCGTTCAGACAGTAAGCCGTAAACCAATCCGTTTTGTGGATGTAATATCGTATGAGGGAACAACCATTCCACCGCTTGAGGTGTTTGTGCGCAGCAAACAAACTTCAATAACGAGGGTATTAGAAACAGGATCTGGAATGCTGCCAGTAGCCTTGAGAGAAGTCCCAGCAGAAGCAAGAGACAGAACAGTTAAAATTCTTACAAACTTGAAAAATAAAGGATGGGGATGTGTCCTAGCCTTAGGCGAGATTAACGAACCTTTACTGGGTGTGCCAGTAGCCATGGATAGGTTTGGATTATGCATGATTGGCGGTATAACTCCTAGCGCAGCTCTCATAGAATTAGGCGCAAAAGTTGAAACCTTCGCCCCACACTGCTTCCTTAACATAGAAGAAATGAATCGAATCTAAATGAATTGCGCCCGCCAATAATCGCCCATAAATTTATGCAAGCTGGTCAGATAACCCTATGTCTGAATAGCCTTTCATAAGGTACTTATTTATTGACTGGGCAGCTCTTTTTCCCGCTTCTATTGCCTTAATGACAGAGGAAGCCCCGCTGACAACATCACCGCCTGCAAAAATTCCTTGCGCTGCCTCCATAGATACGGGATTGACAATTATGGTTTTATTTTTTTCATTGATTTTTACGTTTTTCGAGGTGTTTGTCGCTGGCAATGTATTGGGATTATGCTCAGACGCAATAACAACCGTTTTTGCATCATACTGGAACTTGGAACCTTCTATTGTTATGAGTTTAGGTTTTCCTGTTTTTCCAAGCGGACCTAACTCTAAGTTAGCGAGTTCAACTTGCTTCACCCATCGTTTGTCGTCGCCGATCAATCTAAGCGGCTTGGTTAGGGGCACGAATTTTACACCTTCCTCCATTCCGCGCCTGATTTCATCTCTCCTACCAACAACCTTTCGTTGATAGAATATGCAAGCTTCTTTTGCTCCAAGTCTTAAGGCACATCTGGCGGCATCTAAGCCTCTAGCGCCCAATATCGCAACTCTGTCATAAACTTTTATTGGAGTGCTTTCTTTCGGAAATGCATGCGCTCTCATTAGGTTGATTCTCAAAAGGAATTCATTTAGGGAGTAAACGCCGCAAAGGTTTTCACCTGGAATACCCAGAAGTTTAGGCAACCCCGCACCGGAACCTATGAAGACGCTGCTGAAGCCTTCTTCGAACAGTTCATCTATGGTTATTGTTTTGCCTATGACAACATTGGTTGTTATTTCAACTCCAAGTTTTTTTATGCGATTAATTTCTTGTCTGACAACTTTTTTGGGCAGACGAAATTCTGGGATGCCATAAGTCATTACTCCGCCTGCTTCATGCAACGCCTCAAAAATAACTACATGATGTCCCATTTTTGCCAATTCTGTCGCTGCGCTTAGACCCGCCGGGCCACTTCCTACAACAGCCACACTCTTTCCAGTGGAAGCTGAAATCTCTGGCACGTTAGCGCTTTTTTCTAGTTCCCAATCAGCGACGAACCTTTCAAGAGCTCCTATGTTTACTGGGTCTCCTATAGTGTTCTTGCATCCCATCATGCACAATACTTCTTGGGGACATACTCTTCCACAGACTGAGGGTAAGCAATTTTTTTCTCTGATTTTTTCGGCAGCTTCTGTGTAAGCGCCGAGTCTGAGCAGGCGTATAAAGCCTCTTATGTCAACATGCAATGGGCACATTTGCGTACAAAGCGGATGTTCACATTGGAGGCATCTAGATGATTCAGCTAAGGCTTGCTCCTCTGAGTATCCTAAAGCCACCTCGCTGAAAGTTCTTATGCGCTCCTCCACTGGTAACTCAGGCATGGGAATTTGTTTTAGCCTAACATCTAACTGTTGCACTAATTGCTGCATTTGCAATTCCCCTCATAAAGTCCGAGCGCCACTTTTTCTTCGTGGTCATAAGTGTGAATTCTAGCTTTGAACTCTTCAAAATCCACTAGGTGGGCGTCAAATTCTGGTCCGTCTACACATGTAAACATGGGTTTACCCCCGACGGTTACGCGGCAGCAACCACACATTCCAGTCCCGTCCACCATCAAAGAGTTGAGGCTGACAACGGTCTTAATTTTGTAGGGTTTGGTAACTTCTGAAACATTCTTCATCAATGTTGCCGCCCCCACTGCGTATACCAAATCGAATCTTTCTCCCGAGTCTAGCAATTTTTTGAGAATATCGTTAGCATATCCTTTAAAGCCCTCAGAGCCATCGTCCGTGGCTATGTAAAGCTTGTCACTTATTTTCTGCATGTTTTCTTTGAAAATCAAGACACTAGCATTCCGCGCACTAATAATGGCGGTTATGTTATTTCCAGCTTCTTTCAATTTTGCTGCTCTTTCATAAGCTGCTGCGATGGCAGCGCCTCTACCAATGACGCATACTTTTCCATAGAACCTGATTTCACTTGGGTTGCCAAGTGGCCCTACGAGATCGTGTACTTTGTCTCCGACCTCTAATTCTCCAAGTTTTTTCGTTGAAACCCCAGCTTCTTTGAATACTAAAGTTATTGTACCTTCTTTAGGGTTGTAATCTATTATGGTTAAGGGTATTCTTTCGCTGTCTTCACTTGCTCTTAAGATTACGAATTGACCTGATTTCGCTTTTTTGGCGATCAATGGAGTGCTTATCTTCATGAGGTTGATTTCTGGGGCTAACTTCTCTTTGTGTACTATTTTGTTTTCCATAATTTTCAGTTCCCCACTTTGTACAGACCTTCTAATACTTCTTTGATAACTACATCAGAAGCCTTTTCGGATAGAATTAAATCTGAGAAAAGCTTCCGGAAGTCTGTTCTTTCGCCGTGTGCATCAAATTTTTGTGAAGCTATGTCAAAGATTTTTGCGATATCGGGTAGTCTTCGCTCGTAGATGTGTCTTATGGTTTTCCAACACTTGACGAAATTGGAATAGTCTTGATTTGATTCGAAATACTCAAGTAAACAAGCATACGCGAGTTTTTGCTGTGAAAGCTTTCTCGAAAACCGTTTTTCAAAATGATTTCTTTCTTCCTCAAACTTACCAGTATAATAAATGTCAGCCCAGTAAATGTATGAATAAAAGCTGTCCACAACTCTATCCTGAAATTCTGGACAACTTACCCCTGGTCTGTGTCCCCTAGCGCATACTGCAACTCCGTCAATTTCTTCAAAGTTATTGCATTCAAGACAGAACCTTGTCTTTGACACTGTTTCTTCTAACTTTTCAAACTTGCTTTGAAAATCGAAGCAGCTAGTCCCCGGATTGTGTCCCCTAGCACATAAAACAACTCCGTCAATCTCGTTTCTGTCCTCAAAATTCTTGCATTCCAGACAAAACCTCATCCTCATAGCGTATCACCTTTTACGGTTTACGGTTGCCGGTTGCCTATCACCAAACCATTATTTGGTTACCCCCTCGCATATAAACATTGCGAGTGCACGCTTACACTTAAATTTACAAAAGGCGTAAAACGGTTCCTCGCAAGATTTTTGAAACCGTGTATCCGATGCATTTACACAGTGCGATGTGAATGAATCCATATTGCTTATATGTAACACCTTAGAAAAAGTAATGAAGCAATTTAACTACTAAAATGGAAGCGATGAGAAGGATGATGAAAAAGGATGAAAGCGCCTATATTCGTGCAAGCAAAACCCAAAACTCCACCAGAAGTTGTTCCGAGGATAAAGATAATGCTAAGGAGGTTTCTTTAGCTGACACCATCCCATGGAAAATACAATGCAAACATCATGATAAATGCGCCATCCTAAAAATGGGTGGAGTTTGCCCAAATGGCTTTTAGAGAATTTTTTCACGTGATGCCTTTAAAAACAGATCCCGTGATTGACGACACTACTTTAAGAGATGGCATTCAAATGCCTGGTCTAGCCGTTTCTCCTAAGGATGCTGCTGAAATTGTCAGAATGCTTGATGAATGCGGAGTTGAAAGAATAGAGCTGTTCCACTATCAAAACCCAGACAAGAAGGCTGTAAAGCTAATTCAGCAGCTAGGTCTAAACGCCAGAATAGCCGCTTGGTGCAGAGCAGCTAAAGAAGATATAGATGACAGCATCACATGCGATTTCAACGAAATTGGAATTTCGCATCCTGTTTCATACATTCATTTTAAAGTCAAATGGCCTGAAAAAACCGCTGATGAACTCTTAAATGATGTTGTTGAAGTTGTTGAGTACGCTGCTAAGGATCACGGCCTAAGAGTTTTTGTCCACGGTGAAGACAGCACCCGAGCCGACTGGAATTTTGAAAAGAAATTTATTAACGCGGTTGCTGATGCTGGAGCGGAATGCTACAGAATATGCGACACCGTCGGGATTGGCCTATCAGACTTTAACGCCCCTCTGCCTAATGGCATTCCTGCAAAGGTAAGGGCAATCAAAACTGAAACCAAAATAAAAAATATCGAGATCCACGCGCATGACGACCTTGGAAACGCCGTTGAAAACACTTTAGCCGCCATCAGAGCAGCCTCAGGTGTCTGGGACAGAATCTACGCAAGCACAACCTATCTTGGCATTGGTGAGCGCTCTGGGAACGCTGAAACTGAGAAAGTTTTGATGAACCTTTACTTGCATCATGGCGTCAAAAAATTTGAAGGCAAAACTGAGAAATTAAAACAAATAGCCAATTTGATTAGCAAAGCCACGGGCTATAGAGTCCCACCTAACAAGGCAATAGTAGGTGACTACGCCTTCGCCCACGAATCAGGAATCCACACTCATGCAGTGCTGAGAAATCCTATTGTATACGAGCCATTCCCTCCAGAACTCGTCGGAAACACGAGGAGGCTAACAATTGGCAAATACTCGGGAAAGGCGATAATTAATCACAAGATAAAAGAGATTTTGGGGAGACCTGTGACTGACCATCAACTTCGCGCTGTTGTGCAAAAAGTGAGGGAAATTTACGAAGGAGGCAGAAAAGCCTCATTGAGAGAGGAGGAATTCAGAAAGATACTGCAAGAGCTTGGAGTAACATAAACTTCACTTGTAAACTTTCACTGGTTTTCCAAGGATTTTATTGTCTAATTCTCTCATGCCTAATCCGTGCTGTTTTGAAAGAATTCGCATTGAATTCTTAATTTTTGTCCCGCCTTTTTTGACAAGTTTATCCTTTAGCAGAATGTCTGAGTCTAAATCCGCGTATTGAACGTTTTTTGTTGCGGCAGCTAGGTGGACGCCGGCTGCTATGCCTATTTCGGATTCGCCCATGCACCCGATCATGCATGGTACCCGTGCGGCTTCGGCTATGGCGGCAATTTTCTTGGCTTTGTTTACTCCTCCGCTTTTCATTAGTTTAATGTTTATTAGGTCTACTGCTTCTGCTTGTATTACACTTAGTGCGTCTTCTGGCGAGTGGACGCTTTCATCAGCCATTATTGGTATTGGAGAGTTTTTCTTAACTTTTGCTAAGTCCTTGATTTTTGTTGCTGGCGTGGGTTGTTCGGCGAATTGTATGTTGAATTTCTCCATTTTGTTAAGAGCTTCTATGGCCTGATTTGGCGTCCAGCCCTGGTTCGCATCAATCCTTATTTGCACAGCGTTGCCAACGGCTTCGCGGATAAGCCTAACGCGTTCAACATCCTCGACGGGGTCAACTCCAACCTTCACTTTTAGGGCTTTAAACCCTTTCTTAACGGCTTTAACAGCGTCCCTAGCCATTTCTTTCGGAGATTTTATGCCTAAAGTCAAGTCTGTCAGAACCTCGGTGCGGTAGCCACCCATCAACATGTAGAGGGGTTTACGGGCTGTTTTCCCCAAAATGTCATGCAACGCAATGTCAATGGCCGCCTTTGCCGCTGGGTTTCCATTCACAATGGAGTCCATAAGCTCGATGTTCTGCTCTATTCTTAAAGGGCACTTGCCAACCAGTTTTGGAGCCAACTTATCAAGGACTTGAATAACAGTTTGTGGAGTTTCGCCTGTTACTCTTTCAGAAGGCGAGGACTCTCCAAAACCGGTTACACCAAAATCTGTAACTATTTTTACGACGATGTTGTGGCTTTCGGTTGAGGCTTCTGGAGCGATTCTAAAAGGCTCTTTGTAGGCCAGTATCACAGGGTAAACTTCGATTTGTTTTATGCCCAACTGTCCAGTTCACCGTGCAAGATTTTGTTGTGTTAGGGTGAAAAGCTTTACTGAAATTCTTCAGTTAGACTTTTTCCACGTTTCCGTAATCCTTTGAATTTCAGTTTTGCAGTCAAAATCTTTTCCGTTGCAAAAAGCCTTGAAGCCGCGTACATAACAATTATTGTGAAAGTTGCAACGTAGACGATGCCTAAAATGGCGGTTAAATAATCACCCATTATAACGGCTTTTGAGGCTATAACTGGATGACTATATGGGATGGCGTAAAAAACGATTTTCAAGGCAAGGGGCAGAGTGTTTATGTCCAGATACATTAATGCGAGGGCTGGGATAAAAATTAAAGGATAGATATAACCGACAAGCGATTGCGCGCTTCGCACGTCTTCTGCAAAAGCTGAGATTATAACTGCGAGGGCTAACGCTGAAATTAAGGTGACAAAAAGCGAAACCCCCAGAAGAAGATATCCGAAAAGCGATGGAACAAGCCCCAAAGAAGCTAAGTCCACGCCTAACTCGGCTGGAATCTGCCTAGTGAAAGAAGAAAGCATGTAGTTATAACCTATCATAAAGGCTAAGGCGCCAACAGCAGCCACGATTACTGAACCAGACAATTTCCCCATAAGGATGGCGAAACGGTCCATCGGCAACGTCAACAAAGTCTCCAAAGTTTTCTCTTCCTTCTCCATTGCTACGGATGTTGCCGCAATCTGCATGGCTACCTGCAACAAAATCATGATGGTTATTGGCAATGCTATTGACTGAGCCATCATCAACCCATAAAGCTGAGTAGGATCAACACCTTGCTTAATCTCACCCTTGACAATGGACGATTTTTCCGTGTACACTATGTCTGGAGCTTGGACTCTGTTAAACTGATAAACTAAACTTTCAATAGGGGAAGAACCTATGCTTTCGAAAATTCCTCCGCCAGCGAAGACGCCGTAAAATTTCAAAGTGGCGTTTATCTCGCGGTTACCGCTCAAGTGCATGGTCACGTTTTGGCTGAAGTCTTTCGGGAACTCTACAATTTGAGTTGTGTTGTATCGTGAAAGTAATTCTTGAGCTACTTCATCAGTGAGATTTACACTTTTTTCTACGTAAATTTTGAAAGTTTGATTCAATAAGTTGATGAAAAGTTGGGACCAGTTTCCTCCATCATTGTCTATTATTAGGATGGTTGCCTTTTGGGCTTGTTCTTGGGCTGATTGAATGGAGTAGCTCATGATGCCGCCCAAAACTGGGAATATTACGATGGGAACAATTATCATTCCCAAGAGTATTTTTGGGTCTCTCACAAGCTCTTTAAGTTCTTTTATGAGAATGTTTAGGAAGCCTTTAAGCAATTCCAATCACCTTTGCGAAAACTTCCTCCAAGTTTGCGCTTTCATATTTTTCTTTAAGTTCCATGGGTTTTCCTTCAGCGACAATTTTGCCCTTGTTGATTAATGCCACTCTGTCGCAGAGATGTTCCACTTCAAGCATGTTGTGGCTGGAAAGCAAAACTGTTACTTCATGTTCTTTAACATAACGTTTGACTATTTCCCTAACATGATAAGCATGCAAAACATCCAATCCGCTTGTGGGCTCATCTAAAATTGCCAGTTTAGGTCTTGTCATTAAGGCTCTTGCAACAAGAAGACGCCTCTTCATACCCTTACTGTAGGCTTTGGTCTTATCCTTCAAACGCTCGCCTAAACCAGTTATTTCAGCCGCTTCATTAACCATCTCGCGCACTTTGCTTCCATCTTTAGTGTTGAATTTAGCCATAAACTCCAAATATTCCCAGCCTGAAAGGTTGCGGTAAGCTCCAGCCTCCTCTGGAAGATAAGAAATAATTCTGCGAACTTCAGCCGCGTTCTTAACAACATCTAAACCGAAAACCTTCACAGTTCCAGAGGTGGGCAGCAGCAAAGTGGAAGCAATTCTTAGGGCGGTGGTTTTTCCAGCCCCGTTAGGACCTATAAGCCCAAAAATTTCTCCAGACTTAACTTTAAAGCTCAGCTTATCTAAAGCGTAAACGTTACCGAAAACTTTGACGACATCCACCGCTTCAACAGCCAAACTCAACTCCAAGACACCAACTTCACATGTTCTAAGACACTTTAAAAGTCTTCCTTCACGAAAAACCTGATTTTATTAGTGGGACCGGATAGATGAAAACTAACGTTTAAATTTTACAGATCAATTATTTTTTGAGTGTTCTGGCTTTGAAGTTTGTTATGGTTATGCCTACTATTTCGTTATCTGCTATGCGGTAAATTATTTCATCATCAACTTCAATACTGTCTTGGGCTTGTCTGGGCTTTCCAAAGCTTATATATAACACATCCGCTTCTTCGTCGTAGTCTAAATCGATCTTTTCTAGGCTTACTGCGACTTTCTCCATATTATTTCGCCTTTAACCCTAGCTACACTAGAAGTGAAGTAGGCGGTTATAATAACCTTTTATTCGCCTTTTTCTTGGTAAATAACCACAAGATACTTCGGTTCTATATGAAGGTTGGCGTAGAATTTTAAAGCTTTAAACTCACTCCTCAACCCCTTAATAATTAAATCGGGATCTTGAACCGCCATAACTATTTCACTCGTGTAACGTGCAACTTCCGGATGCCTACTAACAATGTGATTAAGAACTCTTCTGGATATTTTTATGCTCATTGCTTTCATCTCATATATGATGCATTATTTATCTAAGTTTCAATATTCTAAGTTTCAAGAGATTATTTGGTTTACGTTTAGTTAGAAATCACGGTATGTCGTCTGCCTATTTTTTACAAGGCTGTTGCCAAAATGTTGTTTTGGAATTGCTTATAAATGTGGGGCCGGCCGGATTTGAACCGACGACCTTTCCCCGAAACAGCGCGTGACTGT
>JBNAVK010000026.1:2463-20195 GCA_049700435.1 Candidatus Bathyarchaeales archaeon | reverse complement strand
TAGTCTATCCAGTTCAGAGACCAGATCTTTTCCCGCTGGGCTGGCCGAGGGGCATACTCTTGTTTGGACCTCCTGGGTGTGGAAAGACTTTGTTGGCTGCTGCTGTCGCCACGGAGATTGATGCCACTTTCATTTCCGTTGATGCAGCTTCCATAATGTCTAAGTGGCTTGGGGAAGCAGAGCAGAATGTTGCCAAACTTTTTGGTTCAGTTAGAAAGTCTGCTACTGAGGGGAAGCCAGCAATAGTTTTTATTGACGAGTTGGATTCTCTCATGGGGAAACATTCCAACGAGGTTGGCGGAGAAGTTCGTGTCCGCAACCAGTTTTTGAAGGAGATGGACGGCATAGTTGACAAGGGAAAGAAACTTCACGTATATGTCATTGGAGCAACAAACAAGCCATGGGACTTGGACTGGGCTTTCATCAGAAGATTTCAGAAGAGAATTTTGGTGCCGCTTCCAGACCACCACACTCGCTTGATGATGTTCAAACTTTACACAAGCAACCTTCAACTTGCCCCAGACGTTGACCTCCACGAACTGGCACGACTTTCAGAAGGCTTTTCTGGAAGCGATATAAGAGATGTCTGCCAATCAGCCCACTTGAAGCTTATAGGGGAATTTTTCGAGTCTGGTCAAGCAACCAACAAAACAGCAAAGCCGAGAGCCCTCAGAATGGACGATTTCAGGCAGATACTTGAGGAGAGGAAGCCAAGCGTTTCCCTTGACATGCTGGCACTATACAACAGGTGGTTTGAAGCCTTCAAGGCTCTCTAAAAGAGGTTGATGGTGGGAAAGTCTAAAACTGGGTGGAAAGGTTTGGAGAAACATGTTATTTTTGGAAACTCTCCTTTCTCCCCCTCAAAACATTATCTCCAAACCCCACAAACCCAGAACAGCACCATTCTTTAACCCTTTTTTAAGAAAGCCTCAATAATGCTCACAATTTTTTCTGGATTTTTCAACACATTTACATACGGGATTCCTAAATCTAGCTTGCTGATTGAACTGGTGCTTGCGAAAGCCAGAATTGGTTTAAAGTGTTTTGCGGCTTCGTAGGCTTCTTCCTCGGATTTCAAAACTACAATTTTTGGTATGCTCCTCTTTTTGCCTACAAGGCTTCTAAATCCCTCAAGTAGAATCACGTCGTTTCCTCTACATCTTTTAATAATGTTCTTCAGTTGCATGTTTTCTTCTTCAACTTTCTCTATTGTGGCTATTTCTTTTGAGGCTACGCTGACTACTGTTTTCGCTCCAGACTGGGCGAATCTCCAAGTGTCCTTTCCCTCGGTGTCTATGGTGAAGTTGGGTTCGGGAATGTGTTTTACTGCGGCAACTTTGTAGCCTAGGCTTGTTAATCCCTTTGTAAGAATTTCTATCGTTGTCGTCTTGCCTGAACTCTTGCTTCCAACCACGGCAATTACTTTCGTCTTCAATTATTGTGCCTCTGTTTATGCTATTTCTTCGGTGAAGATTTTTTCTAACACTTTTTTGTCTACATTAAGTCTCTTCGAGAGGTCTTTAACCCACCTAATATACTTTCTGAAAATGTTTTGCAGTATCTCCGCCTTCTCTTCATCTGACAAATCCTTCTCCTCTGCCAATAGCAGAGCAAACCATCTGCCCGTGTCTGAAAGCTGATAAGCCTTAACCCATGTTGTTCGCCCTTCCTTCTCCATTTTCTCCATGTCCTCCACTAAAATTCCAAGCATGGTTAGGGATTTCAGAGTTTCAATTATTGTTTTGTTTGAGTAGGCAAGCTTTCTAACAAGGTCTTTTTGGTAGATTTTGTTTGAAATTCCTTGGGCAAGCGAAAATTTCAGTATGTCAACTGCGGCTTTTGAGCCGAAGATTGCGCTTAATATTTTGCTCTTCTGTTCTGAAGGAAGAAAAACTACATAGGGATGTAAATATTCGCTCAACCCGCTCACTTACAAATGCTCTATTCTCAGCGTAGAATTTTAAGTCTTATGGCTTTTGTGTGGCAATAGGTTTTTTAACATCACAAATCTTCAATCTATCGCGGTGTTTCAATACGACTCTTAAACAGTGGGTTCCAGCAGACGGCGACACCTTCATAGCAAAAGAGGGTTTCATATTCAACGTTTTCGGATACGAACATCCAGAAAACCGAGTTTTCGCATTTCTAAAATATATTCCGTCAAGCTTTAAGTCGCTTTTTCAAATAGATTTTCTCGAAAGAGCATGGAAGCTTGGGCTACTGAAGCTTTTTCGCGCAGAGAAACTTTACACAGCACAAAACTATCAAAAGTTTATTGAAACTTTCAAGAAAAACTTTCCGAATTATGTTTATTTTTGTCCTTTTAGAGAAAAAGAAGTGATTAGCGCACCCTTAGACTCCATTAAGCAAGTTTACGTTCCAAGAGAATGCCTAAAACTTATCGCCAAACGCAAGCGAAAGGATAGTTTGCAGAAATTGACTTTGGAATTCATCGGCTTGCTTTCCAGCGAGTCAGGTATTTCCCTTGAAGATTTTGGTGTTCACGGTTCTGTCGCTTTAAACATGCACACAATCGAGTCTGACATTGACTTGGTTGTTTACGGTTCAAGAAACTTCCGAAAACTAGAACAAACCCTACAGAAACTTGTTGAAACTGGCATGTTAAGCTATGTTTTTAACAACCGCTTGGACGCCGCGAGAAAATTCAAGGGGCGTTTTAAAGGCAAGATTTTCATGTATAATGCGGTCCGCAAACCAGAAGAAATCAATGTTAAATATGGCGTTTACAGGTTTAAGCCGCTTAAGCCCGTTAAGTTTAGTTGCACAGTTAAGGATGATAGTGAAGCAATGTTTCGCCCAGCAATATATAAAATTGAAGATTATAAACCATCAAGTTCGTCCTCAAGCCTGCCGAGAGAGGAAGCCCCAGAGGCTGTGGTTTCAATGATTGGATGCTACAGAAATGTTGCAAAGAAAGGCGATAAAATTGGGGTTTCGGGCATGCTTGAGCGTGTCGAAAACATTGAAACAGGTGAAAGCCACTATCAAGTTGTTGTAGGAACAGGAGTCAACGAGGAAGAGTACATTTGGCTTGTCTGAGGCTTAGAGACCGCGACGCAATAATCACAAAGGAAGGCTTAATCTTCCGAGTTTTCGGCTACACCCACCCGCGGGATGGTTACATCTGCGACGCTGAATATGCGCCAGCAGAAATATTCCAATCAAACAACCCGAAAGCCTTCAGAACAGACGGCGAACACGTTTTCTACAAATTTTATGAGGATGAAGGCTGGAAGTTCATGGAGAAAAACTATCCTCAACACATGATTTTCCACAAACCGCTGAACAAGAAAGTTGTTGGCGTCAAATGCTCCAACATAGCGGAAGTGCGAAAACCAGAGGAGAAGCTTGAAAGAATTTTCGAAAAAGAGCCGAAAGACGAGCTGCTGGTTTCTACACAAAAAGTTCTTGAAATTGTAAATGGGCGTGCTGGCTTATCTTTGGAGAACCTCGGCGTTTTCGGTTCTTTATTGCATGGCTTTTATCATCCGCGTTATTCGGACATAGATTTAATTGTTTATGGAAGACGAAATATAGCGAAGATACGCAAAGCTCTGCAAGAACTATACAAAGATGGCGGTTCGCCTTTAAGAAACGAGTTTGAAAGCGACGAGCCAATTAAGGAGAAGACTTGGCGTTTCAAAAACATAAGCCCAAAAGAGTATGTTTGGCACCAGCAAAGAAAAACCATTTACGCAGTTTTCCACGACGAGCTTTCAAAGCGGACAATAAAGGTTGAGTTTGAACCCGTCAAGGAATGGACTGAAATCCAAAACGAATACGAAAGTATTAAGAAAATAGCTTGGAAGGGATGGGTCAAAGCTATAGCACGCATAAAAAGTGATTTGGAAAGTCCTTTCATGCCCTCCGTCTATCAAGTGGAAGTTCTTGAGCTTTTGGAAAGCCCAAAAGTAGACGACATTGAACTGGTTGTCTCCTACATTGAAGAGTTTAGGATGCAAGCGTGGAAAGACGAAAAAGTCTACGTGGAAGGCAACCTTGAAGAAGTGGAAACCCAGCGCGGAAGCTTCCACCAAATAACATTAACTTATGGACCAAGATATTATGAGCAAGTTATTAAAAGCCTAAACATGACAGAATCATAATGGGGGGATGTTTGTGTCCTCGCATTACATTAAATGTGTTGTTAAAAGCTCTTTCGAAAACGTTTTCGGAGTTTTAAGCAAAGCTTTCGGCAATGTCTATGCCAAAAAATTTGATGGCAGCCGTGAACCATCAAAAGGCATTGTTTTAGGCGAGGAATACTTCTTAAGAGTTAACAGCGATGTTGCAATTCTAATCATTTTGGAAGAGCTTTCAGCTGAGGAAACACAAGCTGAAGTTATTTCATGTGCTGGTGGTGCGGGACTGTTTAACATTTCTTACAACGCCCATTCAGCTTACACCCACAAAGTTAGAGACTTTTTAACAAGTTCAGGCTTCCAAATAGAGATTAAAGATGAAATTCCCTACTTCACCATCTAATTATCGCTTAAGAACCATGTAGTCTGAGGTTTTGCCGCCTAAAAGAATCCTGAAGTATTCGCGGTTTTGCCTTTTGTCAGTCACATGCTCAAGTTTTCCCTGCGCAATAACTGTTTCGCCGTTTTTTGCTTGTTCACAGAACCTTCCTCTAAAAGAGCTTATTTCCTCTATTGGCTCAAGCTTTGGTCCCTCAACAATTTTTACGTTTTCAATCTTGTAAGTGCACGGTGTGAATATGGATTCGGAATCATCCGCAACTGTAGCCTCAATCCTCGTGTAGCCACAATTTCTGTAGCAGACATCGCCATACTTCTCGCTTATCTCGTTCCAGTCTTTCACGAAACGTATAAAATAGTCTCTCTCCATGAATTTGCCCTGCAAAACTTTCCTAGATTCGACGGCAACGAAGTCCTCGAAGCTCATCATGGTGTCTTTCGAACGGAAATCGAACAAAACACGCAAATCCGCTTTTTCATAGGGTTTGAAAGGAGTCTCTTGGGTTTTCAAAAGTTCACGCAAAACAGCATAAACCCTCTGACAGTTTTCAGAACCATAAACAACAAGGTCAATATCTGAGCTCGGAGTATGCAAACCCACCATCACCGATCCTGAAGCACCTATAACATTCCAGTGGATTTTAGCTGAAGATTTAAGCAAGTTAGCCATTTCTAAAACTTTAAGTTCTAAATCCTCTAATTTTTCAGCTTTTCTAAGTCTTCTAAGCGCCTCAGTAGGCTTAAAGTGGCTCTTAATATCCTTTATTGGAACTTCGCAGAGAACCTCGTCAAAAATTGGATCGTAAACAAGGTATTGCGGAAATTTCTTTCTAAGCCAATCATAGCGACTGGAAAGAGAATAAACTTTCTCGTAAAGTGCTCCTTTACTTTTTCTGATGCCTTTATCGCTTGGAAAATATCTTACAAAGGCTATTACTCGATTTGGCGGATGAATTAATCCTTTAACGTCGAATATTGAGCCTTGTTTGGTTTCTACAAAGTCTCCTTCGCGAAATTTTGTGTTCATCGATTGAAATGGTTTGTATTATTGTTATTTATTGTTTCTTGAAAGTAAGCCAGCCCTATAAAGTCCTATAAGGACTCCTACTCCAACAATCGTAGCAACAATTGTCATCATTATTCTTTCTACAACCGAAACTGGAATCATATACATGAAAAGTGAGGGGATATCGGGCAACCCTAATGGTTTAAGAAAGTATTCCTCGATAACGCTTAGAGGAATAAAGATGTCTATTGATTCAATGAATATTAAATTTCCAAGCATGTGGTCAGCTATTATCCCACAGTAACTGGCTAAGAAGACTGAAGAAATAAAAGAGAACCTTCCCGCTCCAAAAATTCCGTAAAGGATGAGGATTGCAGCTATTATGCATAATGGAAGCGAGAGATAATTTAAAGGCAAAGTTTCGTTAAGGTATTGTTTTGTGAACATGTAACCAAGAACTAACAAAATTATTCCTGAAAGTATGTGGACTGGTTTAAACTGCCAATTTTCCTTCTTTACTCCAATATCCTTAAACGAATCTGCAACCCAACTTCTTGTAATCAAAATCGCGAATAAACCAGCAAAATGCAGAACCGGGTAAAGCAGAGCTTGTTGTCCAACCCATGTGGCGTACCACCCAGCTGTTAAGACTGCGAGTATTAGTGCTGATACTGGCCATCCTTGAATTTTGCTGTTTTTCGAAATTCTATCTGAAGTTAGAAAACCAGCCACCATAGCCGAAACTGCTGGGCAGAAGGAAGTTAAAACGCTAAACGGGCTCCCAGCAGCGATAAGGCCTCCTATCAAAGCGGCTAAAAAGCCTAAATATGGGCCTATAACCATTCCATAGATTGGGGCGATTGCAGCGTCAAATTTTATGCTTGCATCTGGAATGCCGACTATTGGTATTCCTGGTATAAATTTGCAGATTATAAATGAAAGTGAGGCAAAAATGGCTAATAGTGCAACGTTTTTTGCAGACAGTTCTAAACTTGCCATATGCTCACCTTATGTATTTTTGGTAATTGCTGTGTAGTTTTTTACATAACATTAATAAGGTTTTCCGTCAAAGCTAATAATAAAAGGTGTTGAAAGTGCGCAGTTTCCAACATGATAAGGCTGAGCATATTTCGCGTTGTTTGGAATTAGCCATTCTTTTGGAGGTGGGCGCTGACAAGCCTGGCAACGTGAACTTTGTTGTTGGCTTTGAAGGCACTAACCACGCGCATTTTCTGGCTTCCGCTGTTGCTGCCGCGCGGCATTTCAGGCTTGCTGCGGAAAGGGGAATTGCCGTTTCTCGTGGAGAAATAAGCTTAAGTGATGTTGGTTTGGGAGGCATTATTCGCGATTGTGTTGCAGACATTAACGCTTGGCAAAGCGGGGGCAACACTTTACTTGGCACAGTCATCTTGTTTGTTCCACTTGCTGTTGCCGCCGGAATGACTCGAACTGACGAGAGATTTGTTTTTGAACTTTCTGAGCTTAGAAAAAATTTGAAGCTTGTTATAGAAGCGACAACTCCAGAAGATGCTGTTGCAGTTTATGATGCAATAAAAATTGCCAATCCAAGCGGGCTTGGGAAAGCTCCAGACCTTGACATTAACAGTCCAGATTCAACAAACAGAATACTCAAAGAGAAGGTTTCTCTCTACCAAGTTTTTCAAATAGCCGCAAGCTACGACACTGTTTGCTCCGAGTGGATAAGCAACTACCCAATAACCTTTGATTTCGCCTACCCGAACTTGGTGGAGGAAATTAAGAGAAACGGAAACTTAAACATGGCTATAATCCACACTTTCCTAAAAGTTTTGGCAAAACACCCAGACACATTCATCGCAAGAAAAGTCGGTTTCGGAAAAGCCCGCGAAGTCTCATTCATGGCTGAAGAAGTCACGAAACTCGGCGGGCTCGCAACTCAAACTGGCAGGGAGAAGCTGCGCGAATTCGACGCTGTACTAAGGAAATCTGACAGTCTCTTAAATCCTGGCACTACAGCAGACATAATCGCAGCTGCTTTAGCGCTGAACATACTAAGCGGGTTCCGGCCCTAACATGCATTTGAGATGTTTACGATGATGTGAATGGAAAAGCGTTGTGTCTTGGTTGATGCGAGCTTAGCGACTAGTAAGATTAAAATGTAACAAGTTTTCAAGATACGGTTAAGACCATGCGCGGTTCAGCGCATCAGTTTAGGAAGATTCGAGGTTTAACTAATGGAAGAGCGCTTAAAACTTAAAGTCACATTAGTCACTGGGCGGACAATAGAGCAAGGCGTTGGAAAAGAAAAGGGGAAACTGTCAAGGGAATATGTGGAAAGCGTTTCCGTCTGCTACATGGACCCGGAAGACCTAAAAAAGCTTAAAATCAAAGATGGAACAAATGTATTGGTCTCGACAGATTACGGCTCTGTTGTTGTGAAAGCCCTAAAATCCCTCAGAGCCCCCCATCAGGGAATAATCTATATCCCTTATGGTCCATGGGCAAATGTTGTAGTTAACCCTGAAACCCACGGCATTGGCATGCCATCCTTTAAGGGAATTCCAGCAGAAGTTGAGCCCGCCCAAGACAAGCCGATCCTAAGCCTTGCAGAACTTCTTAAAGCACAGTTTGGGAAGGAAGCATATGCAGGTAGTTAAGGCTGTAACATGTCCAGTTTGTGGAAGCCTATGCGACGACATAGAACTGACAATTGACAAAAAGAAAATAGTGAAGGTTAAGAACGGCTGCGCCATGTGTGAATCGAAATTCTTGGGCTACTGTGGAGAGCACAGAATACTAAAGCCTATGATAAGAAAGAACGGAGAACTCGTGAAGGTTACGCTTAAAGAAGCCATAGGGAAAGCTGCCGAAATCTTAGCCCAAGCCAACTATCCAGTTTTATACGGGTGGAGTTCAACAAGCTGCGAGGCTACCCGCGTCGGTCTTGAATTGGCGGAAGAAGTTGGCGGAGTAATTGATAATACGGCTGTGGTTTGCCATGGTCCATCAATTTTAAGCATTCAAGAAGTGGGCGTTCCCTCATGTACTCTTGGACAGATTAGGCATAGGGCAGATCTCGTTATTTATTGGGGAAGCAACCCTTGGAGCGCCCATCCAAGACACATTGAAAGGTACACTGTCTTCTCTGAGGGAAGATTTGAGGAGAGTGAATGGAGAGGCTACATAGCCAAAATACGTGCCTTAATAGGTAAAAAGAAAATTCAAAGTGCCATCAGAAGATTATTACTAAAGAAAAAGCCCCCAGTTTCAACTTCCACAGGAAAAGTTTGTCCAACAATCCCGCGTGAAGGGCGTAAACTCATAGTTATTGACGTTAGAAAAACGAAGTCAGCGGAAATGGCTGATTACTTTATCCAAGTTGAACCGAACAAGGATTATGAGCTTCTCCAAGCTTTTAGGGCTTTGATTCGCGATCAAGAACTTGATGTGGACAAGGTTGCCGGCGTCCCTGTGGAGTATCTTGAGGAAGTTGCAGATGCCATGGTCAACTGCGACTTCGGAGCCTTGTTTTTCGGCGTCGGCTTAACAATGAGTGGTGGCAAACTTAAGAACATAGACGCTGCGCTTTCCCTAGTCCGCGACTTGAACATGTATACGAAATTCATCATAATGCCCATGAGAGGGCACTTCAATGTTACGGGCGCAAACACCGTCTCCACTTGGCAGACGGGATACCCCTACGCTGTTGACTTCTCCCTTGGCTATCCACGATACAACCCCGGAGAAACGTCCGTTGTGGATGTGCTTTTACGTAAGGAGTCAGACGCCGCTCTAATTGTGGCTTCAGACCCTGTGGCGAACTTTCCAAAGGAGGCTGTTAAACATCTTGTTGAAAATCCGTTGATATTTATAGGTCCTCACATGGATGCTACGGCTCAAATGGCAGACGTAGTTATTCCCTCAGCCTTTGTTGGAATTGAAGCTAGCGGAACAGCCTACCGCATGGACCACGTGCCTATTCCACTAAAGAAGGTTGTTGATCCACCCCGCGGAATACTTCCAGACGAAGAAATCTTGAGGCGAATCCTCGCTGAAGTCCGAAAGATAAAGAAAAAGCGCTTGGAAAAAGCGGAGGGAGATTAAATGGAGCTTCTAATAAGGAACGGCTTAGTTTACGACCCGATTAACGGCATTGATGGCGAAAAGATGGACATCGCTGTAAAAGATGGGAAGATTGTTAAGAAAGTCAATGAGCGCAGAGCGAAGAAGATAGATGCTTCTGGAATGGTTGTCATGCCCGGCGGAGTTGACATCCACTCCCACATTGCTGGCGGAAAGGTGAACAGTGGAAGGCTTCTGAGACCAGAAGACCACTTTAGGGATTATGAGCCAAAAACACCCATAACACGTTCTGGAGTAGGCTATTCCATACCATCCACATTCACAACTGGTTACCGCTACGCGAGGATGGGCTACACAACAGTTATGGACCCAGCAATGCCTCCTCTAGAGGCTAAACACACTCATGAGGAGTTCAACGACACTCCAATAATTGATAAGGCAACTTACCCACTTATAGGCGACTGGTGGTTTGTCCTAGAATATTTAAGGGAAGGAAAAATTGAGGAATGCGCTAGGCACGTAGCTTGGATGATAACCTCAACTAAAGGATACGCCATAAAACTCGTTAACCCCGGGGGGCTGGAAGCATGGGGTTTCGGTCGAAACGTTACAAGCCTAGACGACCAAGTTCCGTATTTCTGCATAACTCCCCGCGAGATAATTCGCGGATTATGTAAAGTTAATAAGCTTCTGAACCTGCCGCACACAATTCATGTTCACACAAACAATCTTGGAAAGCCTGGAAACTACGCGACAACCTTGGAAACCTTGAAGTGCGTTGAGGATTTGGCGGAGGAAGGCAAACCAGCGATTCACATAACGCACTGCCAGTTCTCCGCCTTTAAAGGCGACGACTGGAGAACATTGGAGTCTGGAGCTGAAGACATAGCCAATTATGTGAATGCGCATTCTCACTTAACTATGGATATGGGTCAAGTAATATTCACGGATACGACGACCATGACTGCGGACGGACCCTTCCAGTTCAACCTTTACCAGCTTAGCGGAAACAAGTGGACTAACCACGACGTGGAAACTGAGACAAGCAGCGGGATAGTGCCCTTCCATTACCGCAGAAAAAGCTATGTCCACGCTGTCCAATGGTCAATAGGCTTGGAACTAGCCCTATTGATTAAAGACCCGTGGAAAATTTTCTTAACAACAGACCACCCGAACGCTGGGCCATTTACTGCCTACCCAAAAATTGTCGCTTGGCTGATGTGCAGAAAAGCTCGGGAAAAAACTCTGAAAAAGATTCATCCGCGCGCTAGAAGCAGAAGCCTACTTCAGTCGATAGACCGTGAACTGAGCTTTTACGAAATTGCCATAATGACGAGGGCTGGACAAGCAAAAGCCTTAGGACTTAAAACTAAGGGGCATCTAGGCGTGGGCGCGGACGCTGACATAGCCATTTACAACTTTAACCCTGAGACAACAGACCAGTCAAAGAAGTATAAGACTTTGAGAAGGGCGTTTAAACGAGCCGCCTACACGATTAAAAGTGGAGAGGTTGTTGTCAAAGACGGCGAGGTAATAAAAAACGCAAAAGGCGCAACCCTTTGGCTGGATGTGAAAACATCTGAGCAAGCCGAGATAAGTGAAGAAATGAAGAGAAGATTTAAGGAGTATTGGACTGTTGAATATGAAAATTATCCGGTTACGGAGCATTACCTTGAAGTTTCACGTCCAATAACTGTGAAGGCTGATGTGTGATGATAAGTCTATACCCAAAACGGCAATTTAAATTTCCAGTAATCGCCGAGTGCATAAACCCAAACGTTTTCGCTGAAAAGAAACCTGAAGAAATAGCTGAGCTAAAGGTTTGGGAAGGAAACAAACAGAAAACCATCGGCGAACTTTTCAAAATTGAGGAAACACAAAAAGCGAACCCGTCCGAAAGCGAAGCCATAACGATAAAGGGAGATTTAAGCAAAGTTAAAAAAATAGGCGCCAGCATGAAAAGTGGAGAAATAACAATTTATGGAAATGTTGGCATGCACCTAGGCGAAGAAATGAAAGGCGGAAAAATAACAGTGCACGGCAACGTCGGCGGGTGGGCCGGCTCCATGATGAAAGGCGGCACAATAGAAATCCACGGAAATGCAGGGAGCTATCTCGGTGCGCCATACCGCGGAAGCACAGAAGGAATTCATGGAGGAAAAATAATTGTTCACGGCAACGTCGGAAACGACGTGGGCAACCACATGAGGAAGGGCATAATAAAAATTTACGGAAACGCTGGTCAATTTGTTGGCTTTCGTATGCATAAGGGAACAATTTACGTTCAAGGAAACTGCGGAGATAGGGCTGGCGCATGCATGAAAGATGGCACAGTAATTGTCGGCGGTTTCATAGAGTCTGTTATGCCAACCTTCACAATAGACAGCCTAAAAAAGAGGGTTAAGGTTGAAGAAGGCGAAGTTGTTGAAACCCCCTTCTACCTTTTCCTAGGAGACCTTACAGAAAACGGACGAGGCAAACTTTACGTTTCAAAAGAGAAAAACCCCCACCTAAGCCATTATGAAAGATTCCTCAAATAACTGCAAAAGGAGAAGGCTTCCACTTTGAAAAACGGTTTAAGCGTGAACCGCCTCGCATGGAAACTCTTGGAAAAACTATGTGAAAAAGCGGATTATTATGGAGTGAAGGTTGAAAAAACCAGTTCTGGCGCAACAATTGTTGACGCTGGAATAAACGTGAAAGGCGGATTTGAAGCTGGAAAAATCATCACTGAAATCTGCATGGGCGGATGTGGAAAAGCAAGAATAACCAACCGAAAATACGGCGAACTCGAATTACCAGCAATATTCGTTTACACAGACCACCCAACAATATCCACTTTAGGCTCGCAGTTTGCAGGCTGGCAAATAAAAGAAGAAGATTACTTTGCGATAGGTTCTGGACCAGCAAGAGCCTTGGCTTTGAAACCAAAGGAAATCTACGAGCAAATAGGCTATAGAGACGATTTTGAAAAGGCTGTTGTAGTTCTGGAAACTGATAAGCATCCGCCAGAAACGCTTGTAGAACGCTTGGCAAAAGACTGCAAAGTCAAGAAAGAGAATCTAGCCATAATTTTAACTCCGACAGCCAGCGTTGCAGGCTCGACACAAGTTTCAGGCAGAATCGTTGAAACGGGAATCCACAAACTTAGCAAAGTTGGTTTAGACCCGAACACCATTCTTTACGCTTGGGGAAGCGCTCCAATATCGCCAGTGCATCCGAAATTTGCCCAAGCCATGGCTAGGACAAACGATGCGATTCTCTACGGCGGAATAACTTACTATGTGGTTGAACACGAAAATGAGGAGGAGTTGAAGAGGATTTTGGAGCACGCTCCGTCAAAAGCCTCAAAGGATTACGGACTACCCTTCATAGAAATTTTCAAAAGAGCGGAATATAACTTCTACAAAATAGACCCAAACCTCTTTGCGCCAGCCGTGGTCATCATCAACAGTGTGCGGAGTGGTGGAGTGTTTAAGGCTGGGGATATTAACAGCGAAATATTACTGAAATCTTTAGGGTTCTAGTCCGTTTTATCACTTGCTTGAAGTTTTGGGATGGCGTAAGTTTTTGTAAAAACGCTACTTACAAAGTTGTTAAAACCTTTGTTTCCAGCAAGAGCGCCCATTAGAAAGCTCATTACGGTTATCTCAACCCATGCTTTTGAAATGACTATGGGTACCATGAATGCCATTGAAAAACCGTAGAAGTATTGCACCAAGTAATAGAAATAGATTACTGTGTAAACGCATTCTGGAATGTATGACACGAGCACTATGGGAATGGTTAGTGTGGAAGATCGAGACCTCTCACCTATTCGCAATTTTCTGTAAAGAAAACCATTTACTAAACCAGTCAATGCTTTTCCCAGGGGCAATCCAATAAGCGAGAGCAATCCAAGTGAACCCATTACATAGCCAAAATAATAACCGGCATAAATACCGCCTAGAAATCCCACAATTGCCCCCAAAAATGGTCCGCCATACATTGCTGCAATGAAAGTTGCGACGTGTGAAAAATCTAAAGCAGCGCCGCCTTGTCCGACTGCGCTAAAAATTGGTGCAACATTAATCGATATTGCAGAGAGAAGTAAACCTAAAGCACTCATAATAGCTGCAAACGCGATTTGTTTTGTGCTCATCATACTTGAAACCCACCGAACATTTTGTTAATTTACGTTATTATTTAAGAGTAGCTACTCAAAAAAGAGTATTAACGTAAACGTTGAAAAATAAATAAAGGCTTTTACGTATCTTCTATGGGGAAAACCATTGTCTGAAACGGCAAACATTTCTTTAAACGCAATCAAAGGCTGGCTTGAACGTGAAACAGGCTCAATTTTTGTTCCCGTTCATGCTAAGGCTGAAAAGCTGCTTGACGAGATGCGTGATGCAATAAATAATCTTGTGGATGCCAGTCAAATGCTCTTTGACAATAGCGCGAAGGAAATTGAGAAGCGGAACATGAAAACCTACGGTAGAGCGAGAGCCCTAAACAAGCTTGCGCGCCTTTTTCTAGATAGGCTAAAGCAGATTAAGATTCCGGAACAAGTTTCCTATGACAGCCTAAGAGATTTTGCTCAAGAAACCCAAAAGGCGTTTTTGGTTACAGAAGTTGACGTGAAAAACTGGTTTCCGCGGATTTCACCCTTCTTTATTCTTGACAGGAGGAAGTTCCTCGCGGTCTTTGAAAAGTCAAAAATATCTCTTAAGGAACTGAACAGTTTCCTAACAAAGGAGTATGTTAAAACGAAAACTTTGGAAGAAACCTTCCAGCTAATAGAGAAGCTCGCTGTTCTCCAGAAACAATTGGAAGACCTAAAAGAGAGAAAAGCAAGGGTTGAGGTTGAAAAGGCTTCGGTTGAAAAGGAAATTTCAGATAAACAGCAAAAAATTGCAAGTTTAAAAAATGAAGGTGGCCTAAGTCAACTAAAACATCTAGATGTGGAAATCGAAACTTTAAACGCCGAAGTGAAACATGCGCTGCAGCATCTGCAGAAGCCATTCATAAAACTTCAAGCTCTATCACTTCACGGCGGAGGAAGCGGCCTAACACAAGACGAACTGAAAAAACTAGACGAGTACATGACGAATCCCTTCAACGCTCTTGCTACAGAAGGGGCAGACCACCCGATTTTAAGGAGCATTCTCCAAAAATTGGAACGCGTAATGTCTGAGGAAAAAATAAGCCTAAAACCAGACAAAAAACGGAAAGCTGAACAAGCGATGGACAACATTCTCAACAAGAATTCGTTAACAGATTTGCAGCGGAAATGCGTGAATTTAGCATGGCAGAAAAAGCAGCTTTCAACATCGGCAAGTATTGAAGAGGCAAAACACAGTTTATCAATTTTGCAGAAACATCTTGAAGATTTAGAAAAGAAAAAAGAGGTTATCGAGTCTGAGATGAACACGGTCGAGCGGAACATCAGCGAGACAGAAGAGAAAATCCGAAACCACAAAACTTCAATAGAAAAAAACATTTTTGATTTTACGGGAAAAAGGGTTCGCATCCAATAGTTGAAGAGGGTAAATTTGCAAGCAACCCTACAGGAAATAGTCAAAGAAGCATTGGAAATTCAGCATCGCCAGTTTGTGGAAGTTATTGATAATACCATAGAGGTGCTCAGCAGCGAAAACGGTAGGGTTGGAAACTTTGAAATTGTTGGAAGGCTTGTTAAACTCGAACCAGTCGGCGAAGCACTTGTAATGGGCGACTTGCACGGCGACATCGAAAGCCTAATCGACATACTGAAAGACAGCAACTTCATACAGAAAATGAGCCAAAACAAGCAAGCATTTCTAATTTTTCTAGGAGACTACGGTGACAGAGGCGCTTATTCAGCAGAAGTTTACTATACAGTTCTAAAGCTTAAACTCCTCTTCCCAAAGCAAGTGATTCTCATGCGGGGAAACCACGAAGGTCCCGAAGACCTCATGGCTTCGCCTCACGATTTGCCATACCAATTTCAAATGAGGTTCGGCGAAGGCTGGAATGCCGTGTACACCAAGGTTCGCGAGTTGTTCAAGCATCTCTACAATACTGTGCTTGTTAGGGAACGGTGCCTAATGATTCATGGTGGACTGCCATCACAAGCAAAAACATTAGAGGATTTAGCCTACGCCCACGTAAAACATCCAAAAGAGAGTTTTCTTGAGGAGATACTCTGGAGCGACCCAAACGAGATGGTTGAAGAAGTTTGCGCCTCGCCTCGTGGTGCTGGAAAACTTTTTGGAGAAAAAATAACGAACGAGGCATTAAAACGGTTCGCCGTGAAAATCCTAATAAGGGGACATGAACCATGCGAAGAAGGATATAAAATCAACCATAAAGGAAAAGTCTTAACCCTGTTTTCTCGGAAAGGACCGCCCTACTTCAACTTTTGCGGCGCTTATCTGGATTTTGAGCTTTCTAAGAAGTTTGAAAATGCAGAGCAGTTGATTCCATTCATCTACAAATTTTAGGAAACTTTAAGAACACGGTTCAGTTAGCATCTCTCAAAATCTAAGAGCGCAGAAGGTTCCCGTTTTGAAAATTGGAATTGCAACGCGAAATAGGAACTCTTGGAGTTCAACGCAGCTTCAAAACGCCTTGGCAAAACGCAAAATTCCGTACATTTGCTTCAGTTTCCCCCATTTAGTCGCCCGCATAGGCTATAAACCATACACAAAAGTTGACGACGTAGATATTCTAGAAGGTTTGGATGCGTTAATAATTCGTCCAATTGGACGCGGTTCGCTAGAAGAAATAGTCTTCAGGATGGATATGCTTTATAGACTTGAGAGGCTCGGCTTACTCATCATAAACCCGCCAGAGGCAATCGAACACTGCGTCGACAAATACGATATTTTGGCAATTCTAGAAGACAACGGCGTTCCAGTTCCACGCACAGCAGTAACCGAAAACGTTGAAGAAGCCTTAAAGGCTTTCAACGAACTCGGCGGAGACGTTGTTGTCAAACCCCTCTTCGGGTCCAGAGGCATAGGCGCAACACGCGTAACAGACCCCGAAGTTGCCCATACAATATTCCGTTCCATAACATTCTACCACGGCGTAATCTACATCCAAGAATTTGTTCACCATGGGTTTTCAGACATCCGCGCCTTCGTCATAGACAACCGCGTGGTTGCAGCCATGCGTAGAGTGGCAAACAGTTGGAAAACCAACTACAGCCAAGGCGCTCGCCCACAACCCATACGCCTAAGCAGTGAACTTGAAGAACTTGCAGTTAAGTCGGCAAGGCTAATAAGATGCAAAATAGCTGGCGTAGACATACTTGAAAGTCCAAAAGGTCCAGTAATAGTTGAGGTTAACAGCCAACCAGGATGGAGAGGGCTGCAGTCTGTTACAAAAGTCAAGATTGCAGATGAAATCATAAACTACGTCCTTTCAGAACTGAAAAAGTAGAGGGGGTATCCAAAATACGTGAGGTCGAGATAGTTAAAATTGACGCAGCCACCAAAAAGGCAGAAAAAGTAAGGGACTTCATCGCGGAGGAAAAACCGCTCCACATATTCCTAAACAGAATCCAATATGCAACTATCTTCTGTTCGCCAACAAACCTAAAAGAACTGGCTGTGGGACACCTGCTAACAGAAGGCATCATAAACTCAACCGAAGAAATCGCAGAAACAAACCTCAAAGAAGAAGGCATCTGCCAAATCAAACTAAAACCAGAAGTCAACATAGAAAACCGACTAAAGCTTTCGCAGAAAATGTCCCGCATAATACTCTCAGCGTGCGGCGGTCCACACCAACCATCAACGAATCTTCCAAAAATTAAGGCAGATATAAAAGTCAAGGCTGAAACAATACAAAAATGCGTGAAAAACCTGAACTTTATAGCGGAAACTTTCAGAAAAACAGGCGGAGTGCACGCGGCAGCCCTATACAAAAACGATGGAAGCCTAGTTGCTTTTGCTGAAGATGTGGGGCGTCATAACGCCGTAGACAAAGTCATAGGCATAGCCGCACTGTCAAAGGTTAACCTTGCAGAATGCTTCCTCGCCATAAGCGGGCGTTTAACAGGTGACATGGTTTTTAAGGCGGTAAAAGTTGGGCTGCCCATAGTTGCCTCTTTGGCTGCAGCCCTAGATTCTGGCGTTGAAATAGCAAAGGACTCAAACTTAACCCTAATAGGGTTTGTGCGCGGAAAACGCATG
>JBNAVK010000026.1:0-2453 GCA_049700435.1 Candidatus Bathyarchaeales archaeon | reverse complement strand
TAGCTTAGAAAGCTCTTAGATAATCCGCTTTAAGCTGTCGGAGATTTTCTTGCCATTATTTTTTCGTAGGGGTCTTCCGTTTTACGTGGAAAACTTAGTTTTTTTCCATTTTTAATAAGTATGCGCTCTTTTTCTTTCATGAAAACTCCCAGAAAACTTGCTTCCACACCATTTTTGCGCAATTTCTCCCTAACCTTATCCTTTTCATCTTGGCTAACAGCAGCTAAAATAGTGCCTGTTGAAGACATAGACAATGTCTGCTCATCTGTCAAATTGAAACATCGGCTTAGAATTTGAGCCTCTTCATTTATTGGAATTTTCTCAAACTCTATTTGGAAGCCAACTTTTGAAACTTCAGCCATCTCGTTCAAGGCTGCGGTTAATCCGCCTTCCGTGGCGTCATGCATGGCGTGGACTCCCTTCATTTCTGAAAGCAACAAAGCCTCTTTAACACAACTTTGCATGTGGACAAGTTCTGAAAGCCTCTTTGTTTTGGCAGTTCCAAAAAGTTTCTCGGCGAGTGAAGTGTGTGTTAACGCGAAGTTTATGGCGATTTCCATACCGATAGCCTTAGTGCATAGAATGTAGTCTTCTGGCTTGGCGCCGCCTGGAGTAATTAGTCTTTCCTTATCTACAGTGCCATAGGCTGTGCAGACTCCAACAAGCGTCAACAAGCCTTCATAAGTTCCAGTGTGCCCCGTTACAACCGCCATTTTAAGCTCATCTGCCGCCTCACAAACTTGCTTCATAACCTCATAGAAAGTTTCCCATGTCGTTAAAGGCGGACCCAAAAGGTTTACTGTGCAAAATTCCGGTTTTGCACCGAACAATGCCACATCAGAAGCTGCATAATGGATTAGAAGCCATCCAAACCATTCTTGCGGTACACCAATGCACGGGTCGGTTGAAACAACAAGATATTTGCCATTGATAGAGTGCACTCCAGAGTCGAAGCCCGGCATGGGCGGCACGATAACTCGTGAATTTTTCCTTATGCATTTCAGAAGTTTTTTAAGTTCTTTCGTTGCGAGTTTTCCCATTTATATGCATAACCTGCAGCTATTTTTTCCTTATCAGTTCAATGCCCTTGCTTGTTATCTTGAAAGGAATCCACTCAAGCGGGTGTTCGCACCCTTCCATCTTAACTATCCGTAGCTCTCGGCGACATTTTTCCTCGTTGAATCTGAAAAGGAAGATGTTGTGAGCCTTGTTTAGGTCTAGGTCTGTTGCCCGTTGGGTGATTATGTCCTTCTGAGTTGCAGCCGTCATGATGTCAATGTTAACAATGTTGTCATAGTGGCACCAGTTAATAGTCCAATCCTCAACGGGCTCCATATACTTCAAATCATATAAAGCGAACAGCTGCTCGCTAAAGTCTCCGGCAGCAAACCGTGTAACCCCTCTCTCCGAAATCAACCTATCAATGCGCTTCATCTCCTCAAAATCTTCTAGACTGAAATATATCACCCGCGGATCCTTGGGGTACGGTTCAAAGTGTGGGAAGGCTTGTATGGCTATGAACTTGTCCCTTTCAATGTAGGGTTCAATGTCCCAACCAAAAGACTTAAAGTAAGCGATTAAGCGGGGAAACGGTTTGTCCATAACGTCATAAGCGACAGTTTCCCCATCTTGTAATCCTTGCCAAAGAAACTGCATAGCAAAGATCGTTTTTCCAGTTCCAGGCGGTCCATAAAGGATGTTCCGTGAACCAGATTCGATACCGCCACCTACCAAATCATCAAAGCCCTTAATCCCAGTCTTCAACTTAACCATGTGACTTTCGCCTTAAAGAAACATTTTTAGTAATTTACTTTCTTGTAGCAGATAAACTATGTATATGCTTATCCCAAGCTCAGGTAGCAGATAGCTCCCATTGTATATTGCTGAATAAACTGCTGGATGCATCCCTTCTGGAGCATAGTTAGCAAAGAAAATTATGCCGGAAACAAAGTGAGCTATGAAGCGACCCCAGATGCCCACATTAACCCCTACAAAGGGACGATTGCGAAATAGTCCAGCCAATCCAAGAGCGCCGAAAGCTAAGGGATAATCTAAAATTACTTGTGCTGGATGAACTATAAAGGGTTCAATAGCGAGCTGCACAAAACCATAGACAACCGCAGCAAACAACCCGACCTTTGGTCCCCTTCTCAAAGCTAGCCAAAGAATAGGCACCATAGAACCAGCGGTCACCGAACCTCCCTCTGGAAGACTAAACACCTTAATATAGCTTAGTGCCGTTGAAAGAGCACCAAAAATGACAACTTCTGCTATTATCTTGGTTGAAGAACCAGCTCCATATTTAACATGTTCTTCATTCACGATTTTCCCTCCGCCAGTATTACCTGGATCAGGTTCTAAGGGTCGACGACGCTCAGTCGTCCTCTCAGCCGGGTCACCGCCCAGCTCCCCTAAACCTTGTTGAGAGCAATTGTTGTTTAGTTGTAAAAAAG
>JBNAVK010000025.1:0-20616 GCA_049700435.1 Candidatus Bathyarchaeales archaeon | reverse complement strand
CTACCGCATTTTTTACATACTGACAATTTTTCACCTTTTCAATAATTCATATATCGAGCCTCAAGTATTTAAGAAGTGTTATATTGGTGGGTTGCCAGAATAGTCATGTGGAGATTGTCGTGCATGGTCAGCGATTCTCAGCGGTATAAGGAAAGTTTTGTCAGCGCATTTTCATTCGGTGTCTTCTTAATTCTGCTTGGCGCAATTTTTATAGTTACTCCAAACTTTTTCGACAAACTTTCAGCTTTTTTCATGGATTTTGACATTGTTCAAGCGCCTAATCTTGGAATTTATTTTCCGGCGCCTAAAAACCCCGCAAGCCACATGGCAGTTTATTCAGCTGCTAGTCAATTTTGCCTCGCATGGGGAATATTTCTTATAGCGTTGTTATGCTTCAGAATTTTTGCGCATGCGCCTTTGCATAAGAAGGCGGAGAACTTTTCAGACATTGTTGTTTGGCTTGGAGGCGCTGTTTTAATAATAAGCTTTCTTAATGAGGGAGCAACAGCGAGCGCGTGGTTCGCTTTTTGGGCTTTAGTGATAACTCTTATTGGGGTTTCTTTAATTGTTAGAGCCTTAGTTCTGGCGGCTTTTAGGCCTCGCAAAGTACGGTAACAACAAATAAGCAACTGTTAAAGCCCTATTTGTTGGGCTACTTTTTTCAGCCCGTCTAAAGCCAATTCAAAGAATTTATCTCTTGAAATTCCGATTTCTTCGCATAGGAGTATGCGTTCTCTTTCAGCGCCTCTAGCGAAATCCTTATCCTTAAATTTTTTAGAAACTGTTTCCACCTTGACGTCTGCCAACTTCTTCGAGGGCATGACCAAAGCACAAGCCACAAGCAGCCCAGAAATGGCGTCTGCAGCAATTAGAGCTTTTTCCATGCGGGTTTGTGGCATAACACCCGTATACTTGAAGTTGTGGGCTTTTATCGCCTTAACAAGCTCGTTTGAAACCTTTCCTTTCAAGATTTCTTCTGTTAGTAAGCTGTGTTTTTCTGGCGTTGCCTCGGTTTTCTCGTAATCAACATCATGAAGCAACCCCAGCAAACCCCAAAGTTGCTCATCCTCGCCGAAGTGTTTGGCTAAGGCTCGCATTATGGCTTCAACTGCAATCACATGGTAGACAATATTCTTTTTTGAGATGTGCTCCTTAACAATGTTTAGGGCTTCATCTCGATTCAACATGGCTAAACCTCAAACCTATTTAATGAAGCTATAGCCCTTATAACTTATCCTCATGCATCTGGTCTAGAAAAAGGGTTTCTGAAAATTTATTTCTGATTGTGCGCGGGCAACATAACATGGTGGTTGAACTTGAGGCAAAGAGGTGGTTTTCAGGGAGGATAGGTAAAATATATAATTGAGCTGCACGCTTTCTGCAGTCATTGTCGGGTGCAAGCCATAATGGTTTCAGTAAAGTTTAGGGTCACATGGAAAACTATCATCCTCCTAGCGCTTGGGTTAACAGCTTTCTTCATATACCTCTATCTTTTTAATGTTGATATCCCGGCAATAATTGAAACCGCTAAAAGCATTAACCTTTCACTCTATTTTTTAGCTGTGGCATTTGTTGTTTTTGAGGCGCTTTTCTTTTCTCTGTCATGGCGTACCTTGCTGGATTTCTTATCTGTGAAGCTTTCAGTTTGGAAGGCTTTCCTTTACGTTTGGTATGGCGTTTTTATAGATATAATCATTCCAGCGGAGTCCATAAGTGGGGAAGTTTCAAGAGTATACTTGGTTACGAGAGAGCAGAATGGGACAAGCGGGAAAGTTGTCGCTTCACTTGTTGCTCATAGACTAATAGGGATGGTTGTGTACATAGCAAGCCTACTCGTGAGCGCAAGCATCTTAATAATTAGAGGGCAGGTCATCGGAACCGTACTCAACCTAATGGTGTTGTTGACTGTTTTAACAGCAGTTTTTCTAATCCTGCTTCTTCTGCTGTGTGTAAAGGAGCACTGGACGCTGAAAATCGTGAATGCCATTTTCAGGCTTGCGGAATATTTGGGTCGAGGACGATGGAAAATAACAAGATTTAAGGATGACGCAGTCAAAGCGGCAAAAATGTTTCATGACTCCATGAGGGAGTTTTGGCACGCCCCAAAAACCATTCTCACTTCATTTGGCTTTTACGTTGTTACGTGGCTTTTCACTCTAGGGACAGCTTATCTCGTTTTTTTATCCATGGGGTTTCATGTGCACTGGAGCGTAATAGTTGTGACAAACTCGATAATTGTTGCCATAAAGTCTATCCCGCTTGGCGTGCCTTTTGAGGTTGGACTCCCAGAAATAACGATGACAACGCTTTATACGATACTTTTGCCGGGAATCCCGATGCAAATATGTGCAACAGCGACAATCTTAACCAGACTTTTAACAGTTTGGTTTAGATTCTTCATTGGATTCGCCGTTCAACAATGGCTAGAAATTAAAACGTTGAAACAACAAAGCTAAATCCAACTTTGACCTCACCTTCAAAAGGATTAAAAATGGAGCCTACAATAGAGGATGCCTCAATAAAGCACCTAGATAGTTTATACGAAATTGAGATAAAATGCTTCACGAAAGAGGCGTTTACAAAGCAGCAAATAGCCCACCTCCTGACAGACTACAACTCCATTGGTTTAATTGCGAAGGTAGACGGAGAAATTGTAGGCTTCATCATAGGCAGGATATACGTCGAAGAAGAATCATTAATTGGGCATATACTAACTCTGGACATTTCGCCGACTCATCGCCAAAAGGGAATAGCGCAGAGGCTCTTACTTGAAATTGAAGGAATATTCAGAGAAAGGGGCGTTAAAGAGTGCCGCCTTGAAGTGCGCGAAGACAATGTTGCTGCCATAAACCTTTATCGGAAACTTGGATACGAAAAAGTTGGAAAGCTTAGACGTTATTACGGAAGCGCCCATGGACTGTATTTGAGGAAAGCCTTAACTTAATCGCAGAAGCTTTAGTTTTGTCTTTGCATCAAAAGCCCTTTGCAACTTTAGTCCGTCTGCTTCAATAATGACTAACTCTGCTGTGGCAGCAACGTGAGAATTCTGCATTAAATGTCCACCGAAAGCTTCGCCTTTCTCGTTTGAAACCACGATGTGTGCGTGAACGACAAGTTTGCTATCCTCGTCTAAGGCTATGTTCCCCATGCATGAAGCAATTTCTAAGGGCTCATCTAACCTGATATACTTGTATTCTCCCTTTAGGTAGTATCCTAAAACAGCATCTTTCAATGTTCCAATTACAAATAAAATTCCAGCGTTTACACCATTCTTTTCGGCGCGTTCCCTTATAGCCTCCACAAGGTCTTCATCTTCAAACAAACGGAAGAAGTGTATTTTCCCAACTGTTCCTTTTGCCATTTCATCTCCCCTTAGCTGTGTGTTAGTGTTTGGAGCGTAAACCCTAAAAGTCTTTTTGTAGAATAGAATTATTGTGGTGCTTGTTGCCCAAAAAAGGAAGCCGCAAGAAGAAACTTGTTGAGTCGATAGTGATTTTGATTCGTAACACTACATGGAAATGCGGAAGGTTAGAGAGGCTGATAGTTCGCCACTTATCTAATAGAAAAGCAAGTTTTGGAAAACCTGAAATGCCTTTAAAAGACATGATTCAGAGCTTCAGTTTGGCTGGGAAAAAGAAAAGCGAGTTTTTAGATGCCATAAAGCGTTTGGAGCGAAGGAATATAATAAGAATCTTAAGATTGTAAATGGAGGTTAAATAAGCCCCTTTTCTTCTATGCTTTCTCAGCTAGTTTCTTAGCGTTTTCAATCCATTTTGCCGTAATTTTTGGGGAAATCTTCAACTTTACTGCTAAATCCTTTGCTGAAGCCTTTGCCAAATCTTCAACGCTGTTTATCCCCATATTCTTCAGTTGTTCCGCCCGCTTCGCGCCGATTCCCTTAACCTCTGTTAACTCTATCTTTGGCACAGTTTCCGTAATGGTTTCAACTTTCCTTTCTTCAGTTTCAACAACGGTTGCGGGAACCGCTTGCGCAGGTTGGGGCGCTTCTGTTGCTATTGCTTTGGTTTTGGGTCTTTGAGTGTAACCTAAGCCTGCGAAGAAGAGCCCAGCTACGGCTGCTGAAACAATCCATAGGCTATCGATGGAGGAAGCTACCGCTATCGCTGTTATGATGAAGAATATCACTGCGACTCCATAAAGGGCGTAATCTGATCTCATTATTTTCTCTCCAATCCACCATATGTTCTACAAAATTGCTTAAATAATTTTCTACTTTAAGCCAAAAAAGGCGAAAAATTTATGGATTTTAGGTTGCCAGCCATTTATTTGAGCAGTTTCTCTTCTGGCGGAGGCTGTTTTATTAAACCATGTTTCATTAGTAATTTTGTTGACTCTATAGCGTTCTTAATTATTGCTGAAGCCCGTTCGTACAGTTCTTGCCTACTGAGTTTAACTCTTGCCACACCCTGCTCTATAGACTTTAACGCGCATGCAACTGCTTCTCTCGGAAAAACTTCCCATTCCTCCATCCTTGGCAAAATATCCTTCTCATGCATTCCCCTCTCTTCAGCAAATCTCGCCAGTTCTTGGGCGGCAGCTATGCACATGTCATCCGTCACGGTTTTTGCCTTCACATCTAGGACGCCGCGGAAAATTGCTGGAAACCCTAAGCTGTTATTTACCTGATTTGGAAAGTCGCTTCTGCCCGTGGCTATGATTTTGGCGCCTGCCTCTTCAGCCTCCCACGGCCATATTTCCGGTATGGGGTTGGCGCAAGCAAAAAGTATGGAGTTATCAGCCATACTCTTCACCCACTCCTTCCTTATTGTTCCCGGTCCTGGTTTTGACGCAGCCACAACCGCGTCTACACCTTTGAAAGCCTCTGCTATATCTCCTGTCCTGTTTTCTGCGTTTGTTTTTTGGGCGAGGTCGTATTTCCACGGGTCTTCTTCCTTTGTTATGTCTTTTCTGCCGCGGTGTATTATTCCCTTAGTATCAACCATTATCATGTTTCCCGGGTTTATTCCCCACCTTATTAGGACGTAGGCGGTTCTGATGTTGGCTGAGCCTGCCCCAACTAGGGTTATGAGGCTTTCTTTGGGGTTTTTCCCAACTATTTTGAAGGCGTTTATCAAGCCTGCAAGAATAACTGTTGCTGTTCCTTGTTGATCGTCGTGCCACACTGGAATTTGCAGTCGTTCCCTAGCCTTTTCTAAAACGTAGAAGCATTTGGGTTTCTCTATGTCTTCTAGGTTTATTCCGCCGAAGGAAGGTTCAATGAGTTCGCATGTTCTTACTATCTCTTCGGGGTCTTTAGTTTTTAGGCAAATTGGGAAAGCATCCACACCGCCCAAATACTTGAAAAGTAAGGCTTTTCCTTCCATAACTGGCATAGCTGCTTCTGGGCCTATGTCGCCTAAGCCCAGTACACGTGTTCCGTCTGATACGACGGCAACGTAATTCCACCGGTTTGTTAATTCAAAGGATTTATCCGTGTTTGCTTGGATTTCCTTGCATGGCGCAGCAACGCCAGGCGTGTACCATATTGCGAAGTCTTCGTAGCTTCTTATGGCGCATTTCGGCATAACTTGAACTTTTCCTTCATAAAATTTGTGCATTGACGGAGCAAGCTGTGCGGGTTTCTTTGCCTTCGTCAAAAGCTCTTCCACCGTTGGCTTTTTTTCTTCCTTTTTGGTTTTAGGCATTATAATTTCTCCTCTTGCAAGATGTTCTTGTTTTGAATGCTAAGGTTTTAAGGATTGCGGTAAAGTTTGAAAGAAAACGTGGGTGATATTATCGCAATGTTTAGTAGTTTTAATCTGCTTTACAAATATATATCTGAAAGTCGCAATATATAAGAAAATTTGAACTGAAAACTTTTCCAGCAAGGTATACAATGAGGTGTATCTTTGCTAGCAGCGTATAAGGTCAGCTTAGTTTTAATAGTTGGTTTGACGCTAATTTACGCCTTTCAAGGCTATTATCCCGAGTTTATCCAATTTTTTTCGAACGCGTTTCCCCCAGTTATTGCGGGCGCAGCAGTCATATCCTGTGGTTTTTCGTTGGAAAAATATTGGCATAAGGCTAGGGAACAGTTTTCCATGGTGTGGCTCTACTTCACATGGGGATTATTTTTATGGTTTGTTGGCGAAGCTGTGTGGGCTGGCTACACGCTTGTTTGGGGCATTGAAATACCCTATCCTTCAATTGCGGATGCCTTCTGGCTTTGCGGGTACATTCCCTTTTTTATGGCGTTGTACTTGTATGTGAAAATTTTTGGTCCAGTTTTATCAAAGAGAACTTTGGCGACATCCATGGCGGTCACCCTTGGCTTAACAGCCATTGTATCCATCACTTTGATAACTCCAGTTTTGGGAGCGGAAGAGGATTTAGCCACGATGATGGTGGATTTCGCCTACCCCCTTTTCGACTTAGCCCTTTTTTCCGTAGCATTTTTGGGTCTCTTGATCTTTCTGAAGGGAAGACTGGGAAAATCTTGGTTGTTGATTAACATGGCTATCCTAACGAACGTTTGCGCAGATATGCTTTTTAGCTATACAACTGCACAGGGCACCTACTATAGTGGGCACCCAATAGACCTCTTATTTGACTTAAGCTACCTGTTCTTTCTACTATCCTTCTACGTCCACACAAAGGAGTTTTGAGGTGAACCGCCTTGACAAAGGAAGAGAAAGTTTTCAATCAAGTTCTGCTTGAGGCTGTGGATGAAGGGTTATTGATAATTGGAGAAAGTGGAAGGAACGCAATCTACTTTCACCTCCAAAATTCTTGCTCACTTAAAAGAGAGGATATACCAGAAAAACCCGAGGTGTTCATGGATGGGTTAAAGAAAATTTTTGGTTTAGGTGCTCAGGCTATTGAAATGTCAATTGTAAAATGCCTATACAGCAAGCTTGGATTAGAATTTAGAGAGAGGAAAGATTACGACTTTTTGAAATATCTAGATGATGCGAAGAACGCGAGCGGAAAGGAAGGCTGAGATAAGCTTCTGTTTGCCAGTATAAAGAAGTAAGAGAGATTAGTACCGTCTTTGTCTATATCCGCCTCTTCTCTCTCTTCCACCGAAATCTCTTCTGCCTCTTCCACGAAATGGGCGTCTGGGCTGTTCATAAACTTTTGTAGACAAATTATTCTCTGTGTTTACTTCGCCTGTAAAAGCCTCTTTTGCAGTTTCTAATGTGCCGTATCTACCAACGTTTAGGCGCATGTTGCCCCTGAAAAGGCTCACATAACCATTTCCTATGCTTATTGTTTCGCCTTCATGCACTTTTTCTATGTTGTCGTCCCAGAGGGTTAGGTAGACGCATCCTGTTTCGTCGCCGATTAATGCGTCGCAAACTTTATGGGATGCTCCGTCTCTTCCAGTGGCGATGTTTCTAATTTCGCTTTTTGAAACAACTTTTGCTGTTACGTTTACAGCTCTAGAGGTGGGGGTTAACTCGCCTACTTTCACGTCTACTGGTTGTTTACTTCCTGAAAAACCTTCAATAGCCAAACTAACTCAACACCTTATGCATGTTTAATAGAGCAATAACATTGGAACAGCACTTAAGCGTTTTGGTCATTTGAGGTTTTCCTTAAGCTTTGGACCCCTGTTTTCCGCTAAGTATGGCAGACTGCCGGTTCTGAAAATTACAAGTTTATCTTTGAATTCAGCCAAATAGGCTAGGACTAGTTTCTTGCCTTTCTCGGTTAAGATGTAAACTGGGATTGTCATGCCTAACTGCATCAGCGCCTTGCTGCCTACATCGTTTCGAAGTATTTTCGAAGCGCCTGCACATGCGATATCAGCTTTGGCTAGGTGCTTCACAGCATCCTTGCCCACACAAGCGTTGCAGACAGAAAAAATCAAAACATCAGCCTTTGCCTCAGCCTCAAATTTTCTTATTTCACTTATAGCCTTCGCTTGAAAACCAGCGATGCTGACAGCAATACGCTTAAAACCTAAATTGACTGCTTGCTTTACACCTTCAACTTGGTCAATTTTCGCGCTGGTTTTGTCTAAAACAACTCCGCCTTCCGCCTCCATGTGTTTGATAATTTCGGGAATGGGCGAAGTTCTAACTATGCCTGTTAAACGCGCGCCAACAGCCTGCACAAGCTTACCGCTTTTCGCTATGACCGTTCCTGCCCCTTCACAAACAACAACCGCGCAGTCAATAAGCCCCTTATCAAGCCAAAACTGCATCATCTCCGAAGCCCCGTAGGGAACAAGCGGTTCAGCGTCAAAGACGCGGTTTCCACAACAGAAACCGAAACCAGCAATCTTCATTTCAACACTTTTCTTCACAGCTTCCACATCAATACGCTTAGTTCCATAAATCGTCTCATGCAACGGGCAATATTCAATCATAGGCTCGCTTAGAACTTCAATGCCTTCCGCTGTGATTCGAACTCGCGCGCCGCAACAGTAGATTTCATGCTCACCCTTAACACACATAAACAAACGCTCACTTACGCTAAATAAAACGAAAACAAGAGGGTTATTTGTTTGTCATCTCGTTAATCTGCTGCTCCATCATGTGACCATGACAGTAAACTAAAGCCTTTTTGACGCCAGCAACCTTCTGCGCTGCGTTCTTCACGTCCATAGCCAACTTGAAAGCTATCGGACAGAAGGGACTGGAAGGAATGAAATCAATTTTGACAACGCCTGGCTTTTCCTCTTTGACGTTTGTTATCATGTGCATTTCAGCGAATGTCAAACCTGTCTCTGGGTCGACGACTTTGCCAACAGCTTCACGGACTTTGTCTTCCAAATCTGACAATTTTTCACATCCAGTTACATCATGAATAATTGTAACATTCAAATATATGGGTTGCTGCTGCCATGCCCAAGTTTTTTCAAGTACATGCGCCAGCTTAAAGCCATTGTTCGCGGGTGGGAAGCCTTAACCTCGTCTAAACGGGGAATTGCAGTATTATGGGGTGCATTCAAAACAGTTTCTGGGTTTTTGTAGGCTTCATCCTCGCAGATTTTCTTCAAAGCCTCACAAAAACGGTCAAGTTCCTCTTTTTCGAAGGTTTCAGTGGGTTCAATCATCAAAGCTTCTTCAACAATCGGAGGGAAATATATGGTTGGCGCATGCAACCCATAATCAAGTAGGCGTTTCGCAATGTTTAAGGCTGAAACACCCGTTTCATTTTTCAAAGTTTTGGCGCTGAAAACACACTCGTGCTTTCTCGGTTTTCCCCCGTCAAAAGGAAGCGTTAAACCCTTAACACCCTTAAGCTTCTTCATCAAGTAATTGGCGTTCAAAACAGAAACTTCTGCAACTTCCTTCAAGCCGTCAACGCCTAAACTTAAGATGTAGGCGTAAGCCCTCAACAAGACAGCAATGTTTCCATAAAAACCACGAATCTTCCCAACACTGTAAGGCTTATCATAATCTAAACGATATTTCTTGCCATCAAAAACTATGCGGGGAACAGGCAAAAACTTAGCCAATTCTTCAGAAACACCAACTGGTCCCGCGCCTGGACCGCCTCCGCCGTGTGGCGTGCCGAAAGTCTTGTGTATGTTTATGTGAACTATGTCGAAGCCCATGTCTCCCGGTCTGACCTTGCATAATAGCGGGTTTAGATTTGCCCCGTCATAATACAGTAATCCGCCTGCTTCGTGAACTATTCTTGCTATTTCGTCAATGTTCCTTTCGAATATGCCCAAAGTGTTTGGGTTTGTGAGCATTAATCCCGCTGTTCGCTCTGATACAACTGCTTTTAAAGCTCCAAGGCTTATGCATCCCTCATCGTCAGAAGGCACAAAAACAACTTTAAATCCCGCCATTGTTGCGCTTGCTGGGTTTGTGCCGTGAGCTGAGTCTGGAACAATTATTTCGCATCGTTTTTCACTTTCGCCATTAAACTTGTGATAAACGCGAATCAGCAAAGCGCCTAAAAACTCGCCGTGGGCTCCAGCTGCCGGTTGCAAACAAACCTCGTGTGTGCCGGTGATTTCTGCAAGCAACCGCTCAAGTTTATAAAGGATTTCAAGAATGCCTTGCACTGTGTTTTCGTCTTGATATGGGTTGAGCAGGTTAATTTTTTCTAGGCTTGCGATTGTTTCGTTTATTTTTGGGTTGTATTTCATTGTGCAGCTTCCGAGCGGATACAGTCCATTATCTATTCCATAGTTCATTTCCGACAAACGCGTGAAGTGGCGTACAACCTCAACTTCAGAAAGCTCTGGAAGCCTAAGCTTGTTTTTACGCCGCATTTTCTCCGGTATAAGCGCGTTTACATAGTCCACAGACTTCACTATTTCTTCTTCAGCCTCTGGTAGGATGTGTCCTCTTCTGCCGCTTCTTCCAAGATTAAATATGGTGGGTTCATCCCAGTTTGCTTGCCTAAACATTGCTTTTCACCTCTTAACCGAAAACTCCTCTAAGGTTTCTGCCAAACGGTCAATTTCGCTTTTTGAATGAATTTCAGTCACACAGTAAAGGGCGGTTTCGCCAAGTTCAGGGAATTCCTTTGAGATATCCTTGCCTCCGTGGATTTTGCGGCGTAAAAGCCTCTTGTTGACTTCCTTAACACTTAAGCCAATTTCATCAAAGTTAACGGTGAACTCCTTGAAGTGCACAGACTTAAACACTGGAGTCTTTAAGCCAGCTATTTTTGAAAGCAGTTTCATTGCGTAATTAGCCTTGTAAATAATTGTTTCGCCGAGTCCACGCATGCCTTCTGGACCAAGCAAAGCCATGTAAACCGCGGATGCAACAGCGCACAAAGCTTCGTTGGAGCATATGTTTGATGTTGCCCTTTCACGTCTAATGTGCTGTTCCCGCGTTTGCAAAACCATACAAAAACCTTGCTTGGAACCATCAACTGTTGTTGTCATCCCGATTATGCGTCCTGGCATCTGCCTAATCAAACGCATGTCATCACGACAAGCCATTATGCCTAAAAGAGGACCGCCGAAGTTCATGAAGTTTCCAAGAGGTTGCGCTTCGCCAACTACAATGTCCGCGGCATAATCGCCGGGCGATCTTATGACACCTAGGGATGTTGGGTCAACGCCAACCATGTATAAGGCTCCGTGCTTATGGGTTTCTTGGGATATTTCGTCAACTTGCGTTTCAACAAATCCCAGATACGATGGGTTTTCGATGTAAACTGCTGCTGTTTCCTTCGAAATTTTCTTTCTCAAATCCTCCAAATCAAGTTGTCCAGTTTCCCCATCATATTCTACTTTCTTAATGTTTATTCCAGCTGGTTCACAATAAACCTGTAGCGCAGCCGCTCTTTCTGGATGGATAATTTTCGGAACCAAAATCTCCCTTCGCCCAGTAACGCGGGAAGCCATGCGGGCTGCCTCGCCTAAGGCTGAAGCCCAATCATACATCGAACAGTTTGCAACATCCATATCTGTCAGTTCGCAAATCATGCTCTGATACTCAAAAAGTGCTTGCAGCATCCCTTGAGAAATTTCGGGCTGATATGGAGTGTAGGCGGTTAAGAATTCGCTGCGTTGAACTATTTCGCGTACAACTGCTGGAACATAATGGGGCCAGCAGCCAGCGCCCAGAAAAATGGGCATGTCCGCGTAAGTCTTATTTTTTGAAAGAAGTTCTTCCACATGCCTCTTCACTTCGTACTCTGACACGGCTTTAGGGAGGTTGAGTGGTTTTTTCAAGCGATATTTTTGCGGGACATCCGAGTACAACTCTTCTATGCTTTTTATGCCTATTTCCCTCATCATTTCCTCTTTGACTTCTGGAATGGAATTCGGGATGTAAGAGTGAACATTTTTGCTCAAGTTTTTCACCGTTGCGAATTAAGAGTAAGCAGCGCAACTTTTCTTAAACCTTTTTCAATAAGCCTTTAACAAGTTTTAGCTCCGTCTTGCTTTTTGGCTAATATGTCATTCAATTATTTTCTTAAGCAACTTTGTTCCCTGTTTGGAAGTGAAAAGCGGAAGCTTCCAGTTTTCCCTAACCCTACGTCTTGCAACACATTGTTCCCTAATTTTCTTTAGGAAGGGTTCTTTGTAAACTAAAATCCCCCTCCTCTGCCATTGTGGAGTTTTAGCCAAATTCAAGCCATGTTTAAAAAGCATTTCATGAAGTTCCTCTGTTTTTAACCCCTTAACTTTTCTCGCGATTTCTAAGGGTTTATGCCCTAGTTTTCTGAGAATCCAGTAGGCATAGGCATTGTTGTGGTTTCTCCAAGCGTTCATCTGCCTCCAAGCCAAATACTCAAAAATCCTTTCATTGCCAGATGCAACAACCACGCGGGAGTCAAAAGCTGTAACAACTTCTTTTCCAAAAACTTTTTGCAGATTTAAAGCGAATATGCTTGAGGTTAATCCAGCAATTACAGAATTCATCTTCTCAATTCTTCCACGAAATGGAGCTGAATCGGCAAAAATGATGTTTAATTCGTCGCTTGCGACATAAACCAATGTAGGGTTAAATCCCTTTTCATAAAGGATTTTTGCCGAGGAAACAAGGCATTTTGCAAACCTTTTATCGAAGGGCTTTTCAGCGCCCACAACCTCTGAGAGTTCTTTAAACTTCCAGCCATCAAGCCGTAGAAAGAAGGGTGTTTCAGGCGGGATGCATGTGTTAGAGAAGATTTCGTGTTTCATCCAGTTTTTATACTCTTCATTCGAGGATGATTCTGGCATCTACTGTTTTTGCTCCCTTCTCGTAAACCATTATCGGGTTTAGGTCAAGTTCCTTAATCTCCTGATGCTCTGTAACAAGCCTAGAAGTTTTCAGCAGAATATCTACTATCGTGTTTATGTCTGCTGGCGGCAAGTTTCTATAACCCTTCAGGAGCGGGTAAGCCTTAACCTCGGTAATCATTTCTCGAGCTTCCTCCTCGGTTATGGGAGCTATCCGGAAAGTGACGTCTTTCAAAACCTCCACGAAGATTCCGCCAATTCCAAACATTATGGCTGGACCAAACTGTGGGTCTTTAACTGCGCCAACTATGACCTCAGTTGAAGCAGGAGCCATTTCTTGAACAAGTATGCCCTCTATTCTCGCGTCAGCCTTGTGTTTCTTCACATTCTCTAAAATCTGCTTGTAGGCGCCTCGGACATCTTTCGCATCTTTCAGGTTAACAATAACTCCGCCAACATCAGACTTGTGAATAATGTCAGGTGAAACAATCTTTAAGACAACTGGATAACCTATTTCCTCTGCGAATTTAACGGCTTCAGCATCGCTTTTGGCTAATTTAAACTTTGTTACTGGAATGCCATATTCCACACAGACATTTTTAGCCTCTGTTTCAAGAAGATAATTTCTCCCAGCTTTGCGGGCTTCATTAAATATAGTTTCTGTTTTGTCCAAGGTTCATGTCCCTCATAGGTTTTTGTAACCTCTAGTTCTTGTTTCAAATTAAAATCCTTTTGGTTTCTCGGCTTAAGTTTTTATGTGTAGACATCCCATTTGTAGATTCCGTTGTTCTTCAAAGTCCAAGCGTCACAGCCGATGGGTCCCCAAATCCAATTGTTTATGGTTTCATCCCAGTAGTACCAAAGCCACCATGCAGTTTGATTATTAATTGATGTTATGATTATGTGACCTGGCTCTATGGTTGCCCAATACTCATATGTGACGTTAGCCACTTCGCGCGTTAAATCAAATAGGGTAGCACATGAAGAGATGGAAATGTTATGCCATTCTACAGTTCCGCCTAATAGGGTGTAGTTTATGCAGAGGCTTACTTGTATTGAACTTGCCTTGCCTATGGTGGTATCCAATTCCTTTGATGATAAGGTGGTGAGTAATTTATAGAAATCTTCCAGTAATGAGCCGAATTCTTCTTTTGTAACTTCGCTTTTTTCGCTGAGCTCTTGAAATTTACTTAGCAAATTGTTGTAGGTTGTGTTTAGTTCTGGAAACGCGTTAAGTGTAAATGTGTAATTTTCTTTTAAATTTGAAAGCAACCCTGCATAGGTGCCCATAAGTGAGGAGTAATTCTCGCCTTGAAACCATTGATATTCGCCAAGTAAGGCGCCGTACTCGGCAAACAGCAGGTTCCGCTTTGTAACAGAGTCTTCATAGTTTTCTGTTAATTCCGTCAGCAGCCGCTGTTTCTCATCAAAGTGATTTTTAACCATCAATTGTTGCATATAATAGTATGCTGCGAAGCTTGTAGCCAGAAACGCCCAAACAATCACGGCTAAAGTTGCAAATGTTAACATTCTTTTCTCAACCAAACTTCTTCACCACTGGAATTTGGTTTAACGTCCTAACAAGAGGGAGGGAAACTATTCCGAAAGTCATAATGTTAGAGAAAACATGCACCAAGGAAAATGGGGCGCCAGAAGCAAAAACGGTCAACAAAGCAAAAGCAGGGGGGACCCCGCTAATCATTGGAAAAAGCGCTACTCCAAAATTAGTTATAAAGTCATAAACAACCGTAAGGAAACCTCCAAGAACCGCAACTTCATAAACAGACCCAAAATTTAGGCGACCACGCATGTAACGCCTATAAGAGCCTCCAACAAAACCCACTAAACCCATACCGATCATTTGAAAGGGCATGTTTGGACCTGCAAAACCCCATGGCGAAAGGAAACCATTAACGAACATTATAAAACAACCGAAGGAAATGCCCATAAACGAGCCGAAAACAGCACCAACAACAAACGTCAAAAGAGAAGTGAACTCCACGTTCGGCGGTCTCGGAGCTAACTGTAGAGCTAGACATAGGGCGGTTAAAACGCTTATCAAGGCAATTTTGGTGGTTGTGTTTTCTCCTTTCTGCACGTATGTTGGATGGATTATCCAGCCATATAAATCTTTCGAACACCATCCCGGAATTCTAATATACTTCAATGTGAGAATTTTGGTTTAGGGTTTTGGAGTTTAGCTTTTGCTTTGGTTTAGCTCTTGTAGGGCTTTTAGTCTTTTTATTATGTTTGGATGCGTTGAGAACAACTCGATTATCTTGTCCAGGGTTGTTGGTTCTTGTGAAAGCATTTCTTGCACTAGCTTTTGGTCGCTTGAAGCTGTTATTGTTGTGACTGCCATGGATTCGATTTCTGCGCGGTCTGGGTCTGTTATGAATAGGGCTTTGAAGGCGTTTAGGTTCTGCATGTTTTTCGCTGTTCGCCTAATGTTTCTGGTTGCGTGAACTATTTTTGCCAAGCCCTCTGAAAGTTTCCTAGGACCATCTTCAACTATAGTTGCGCTGTGCCTGTCAGCGTAGTACTCGCGGACACGGCTTAGGAAAGAAACGCAAACGTATGTTAGGAACATTGAGAAGGCTACCAAGCCCATACCAAGCAATGCGGTGCCGCTGCCTTCATCTCTTCTTCTGCTATACCAAGACGAAATCATAAGCGAATAGCCTATGTAATAGAATAGCGCTGGCAGAAGCGAAACGAACATCATCACTTGAACATCTCGGTGTTTAAGATGCCCCAGTTCATGGCCAATAACCGCCTCAACCTCCTCATCATCCAAAGTTTTTAGCAGCCCCTCTGTGACGGCGACGCGGTTTCCAGCTATTGGCGAGCCATAAGCGAAAGCGTTTGGAATGGGAATGTTCGCCAGCATAAGCCTCGGCTTTTTGATTCCGCTTTTACTGCTTAAGTTTTCCACCATCTCATGAAGTTTTGGATGCTCGCCTTCTGGAATTTCTTTTACGCGGTAGAGGGCGTCAATCACATATGGTGATATTAGCCACTGCAGAATGTTGAAGGCCACCACGAAGATTCCTATGTAAATTAACCCAACTTGAAAAAGGCTCAGAATTATAGCTAGGACCAATGTTGATAAGGTGAATATTATAGCCAAAGATGCAATCATTGACAGCCGAAGTTTCCAAATACTCATTTCTCATTTTCACCAATAATGATTCAGCAAGAAAGGGGTGGCTTATATCCTTTACGGGAGGCGTGAGCTAACCTTAAATGTGCCGTTGACAGAATTTTATCGCTATGGATATGCTTGTCGATGATATAGGAAGTTTTCCACTTCCGTCCTACGTTAGAAGGGAATTGTTTGATAAGGCGTATACTCTTGCGAGGGAAGCAATAGTTAATGGAAGGGATATTAAAAAAGATGAATTTTTATATAACAACTTTTACCTCGTTACAATTGACTCGTTTAAGGCAAAGTGCGAGGCTGGTTTAGATGTTGTCAACTACCCACAACATTACGATATTCATAAGCAGTTCACAGAAGTCATTCAAAGAGCTATGGGTAAAGGCACATATGTCGTCGACAAAAGAGACGCTGTAATACCCGAGGTTTGCGCCATCAAAGAAGAAGCCAAGGCAATTTGCGAAAAAACTGGAAACAGGGTGCCACTCCGCGTTTGCGTCACTGGACCAATAGAATTATATCTCAAAATGGTTGGCCCCACCCCTTACAAGGATATTCTTTTAATGTTTGCAGAAACTGTGAAACGCTTCGCAGAAAACTCAATTTTAAATTCAAAATACGTCAAAACCGAAGTAGTTTCTATAGATGAACCAAGCCTCGGATTTCAAAACTTGATTGCCAACAGAGACATTTTGTTGGATGTTCTGGAAAAAGCCTTTGACTTTAGAGGTGTAACAAAGCAGATTCATCTACACTCGCCCCTAAGAATCTCGGAAATACTGAATGTGAAGAATCTTGATGTTGTGTCGTTAGAATATGCGGCGTCTCCGAAAAACATTGAAAGCCTCTCAAAAAAGGCACTTGAAACTGCAGATAAATATGTAAGAGTTGGAATTGCAAGAACGGATATAGACTCGATTTTTGCAGAACTATACGATAAAGGCGTAACTAAACCAAGCACTGAGCAGTTGGTTGAAGATGAAGACACCATAAGAAGAAGATTCGAAGCTGCAAAAGAAAAGTATGGTGAAAGGATGAGCTTTACTGGACCGGACTGCGGCTTGGGTGGCTGGCCGACGCAAGAAGCGGCTCAGCAGCTTTTAAAGAGAACTGTTGACGCCGTAAAATCTTCTAAAAAGGCTTACGCCTAGTTTGATGAATAAAACTTATGCAAAATAAAGGAAAACATAAATCCTTTCACGCACAAACCCCGTAAAAGGGAGGCATGTTATGGTTGAAGTTGACGTTTACGAAAGGCTTAGAGAAAAAATCAGCTTATGGCCCATAAGAACCCCGCGAACAAAAGAAGTTATGGAAATACTTAAAATTCTTTTCACTGAAGAGGAAGCTGAATTTCTAATTCATTTCACAGCTCCATATCAAGACCCAGAAACAATCGAACAGATGGTTGAAAAAACTGGAAAGCCAAAAGAAAAAGTGCAAGCCATCGCCAACCGCTTAGTCTCAAGGGGTCTCCTTTTCAAATTTACAAGCAAAAGAGATGGTAATGTTTACTACTCCTTAATGCCGATGATTCCAGGTATTTTCGAGTTCTACTTCTCCTCCGGATGCGACTCCGATGAAAAAAGGAAAATAGGCGAGCTATTTGAAAGACATTATTTTAATGGTGGAGGCTTTGAAATTGGCGCATCCAACTATCCTTTCGTAAGGGTTATGCCCATTGAAAAGACAATAACCGTCAATAAGGAAATTAGCGAGGGGCATATGATTTTGCCTTTCGAGAAAATGTCTGAATTCATAAAAACTTCTAGAAAGATAGCCGTTGTAAACTGTGCTTGCAGAACAAAGAAGAGATGCGAGCATCCGCTTGAGGTTTGTATGGCTTTTGACCATTACGCGGATTACATGGTAGAAAGGGGGTTCGGAAGATACTTAACGGTTGAGGAAGCTCTGGAATTGTTAGAGGAAACTGAGAAGGCTGGTTTGGTCCACTCGACCATTAACACTCAGACACGCCCACAGTTTATCTGCAACTGTTGCACTTGCGCCTGCTTGATACTTAGGGGACTTACAGAATTGCATAATCCAAGGGCAATAGCAAAGTCAAACTTCATCCCCGTGAGAGACGAAAAACTATGCAATTTGTGTAAAAGATGCATTAGCATTTGTCCAATGAAAGCAAACCTTTATCATGCACCCCACGACAAAGAAACAGAAAAAATCATTCTCTTAGAGGAAAGATGCATAGGATGCGGTCTATGCGCTTATCACTGTCCAACAAAAGCCATCAAAATGGTTAAAGTTAGAGATTCTGTTCCAGAAATGACTCTTAGAGAAGCCCTTGAAAGAGTTGAAGCGGAAAGAATTCACTAAACCGCTTAAATCACGAAGTATTTTGGGCATAATTCTGTTTTTTCAGCCCAGAATGAAACCCTTAGGTCTTTTACTCCCGGTATTTTTGCTATTTCAGCACCTATCTCAATTAAGTGTTCAAAATCCCTCGCCACTCCGATAGCCAGTAAATCGTGGTCTCCCACGGTTTTCGTAGCCAAAATTATATTCCGCATTTTAATCAGCTTTTTCAAGATTAGCGAAGATTCTGGAGGAGTTGTCTCAGTTGCGAGGATATGTGTAGGAGAAGCATCTATCATGAACACTGCTATTCCGTTGTAGCCAATTTTCTTCGGGTCTATCACAACAGTGGATCCTCGAATTACGCCTTTTTCTTGCAAAGTTTTGTACCTGTTTATTATGGTGTCTGGTGAAACTCCAAGCTCCTTTGCTATTTTTCTAAAAGATATACGTGCGTCTTCGGTCATTCTTTTAATTATGTGTAAATCGATTTCGTCCATCTTCATCACCGTTTGGTAAGGTGCTCAAATTCGAAGTTTTCGGGACAGAGCAGTATTTCATCAACCCATAGGCTTGTTGTAACCTCCCTAACTAGGGGGTATCCCTTTATCAAATCCTTTACTTGGCTGAGGTGTCCAACATCTTCGGCAATCGCGATGCAGAATATGTCATGTCTACCCATACATGTTGCGCAGAACACTACCTCTGGAATTTTTTGAATCATTTCAACAACTTCCATCACATGCGGATAGCCTACATCGATACCTAAACTTGCAACACAATCATAGCCAAAGCTTTTTGGGTTCAAGAGTATCGTCGTACCCTTGATTATGCCTGCTCGCTTCATTTTTCTAAATCGCTTACTTATTGTGTCAACAGAAACTCCGCATTCTTTCGCTATGTCTGCAAAATTGGCGCGTGCATCCCTTTGAAGAGCTCTAATTATGCTTACATCAATTTTGTCGATTTTTACTTTGGAGACCATGACAGTTTCTCCTTAAAAAAGATGTACTTGAAGCTTTTAAACTATACTGTTTTTTCTTATAGATTTCGAACAGTGTAAGCTTCTATTATTTAAATATCTTAAATTGTCGATGAAAAAACCGGAAAAGCAAACAAAATCTATAAATGTTACCAAAATAATTCACAACATGTGATACGATTTGGAGATTGTTGAAATTCTTAACGATGCTAAAAGTAGAAAGCTCATCGGAAAATTAAGCAAAAGAAGAGTTGTCTGTGCCCGCTGTGGGAAAACGTGGATTGAGTTGGTCGGGTTGATCATAAGCCGAAAGGAGGGAGCTGAGGATTTATGTCTGCGCATTGGTTTAGAATCGGAAAACTGTCAAATATGCAGCTCTCGACCACTAGAATGCCCCAGATGCGGCTCAAAAGAAGTGTACGAAACACGGTTTACTGAAGAGAACATATTAAGCTTAAAAATATAAGAAAAGTTTGTGGAGGAGCTTTCATGGAAGAAGAGTTAAACTTCCTAAAAAGAACGAAACTCGAATTTGAAAAAGCTGTCAAATTTGTAGATGCAGAAATTAGGCCCGCTGAAAAGGGAGTCATCCAATTATTAGAGCAGCCTTTCAGACAACTAATTGTCAGGTTTCCGGTGCAGATGGATGACGGGTCTATAGGAATCTTCACTGGATACATGGTGCAACACAGCAGATTATACGAGCCCACCAAGGGAGGCATAAGATATTCTCCAGAAGTGAACTTGGACTTGGTCACAGCTCTCGCTTTTGACATGAGCTTAAAAACTCGTGTTGTTGACCTCCCCTTTGGAGGGTCAAAAGGCGGAGTTTGTTGCGACCCTAAGAAAATGTCGCGAACCGAACTTGACAGATTAACTCGAAGGTATACCTACGAAATTTTGCCCATACTAGGTCCAGACTCATGCGTTCCCGCGCCTGATCTTGGCACCAGCGAGAGGGAGATGGGCATAATTTACGACACTTACAAGATGCTTAAACCAAACACCCCGTACGCTTCCGCTGTTGTGACTGGAAAACCAGTTAGTTTAGGCGGTTCAAGAGGCAGAAAAGAGGCAACGGCGTTGGGCGGCGCATACGTCCTAGAAGAGGCTGTTAAACAAGGGCACGTTGAAGGGTTAAGTTCCCTGAAGGGTGCCACTGCTGTCGTTCAGGGATATGGAAATGTCGGATATTACATCGCAAAAATACTGCATGAGGATTATGGATGCAAAATTGTGGGAGTGGCGGACTCAAAAGGCGGAATTTACTGCCAAGAGGGACTAGATCCAGATGATGTTTTGGCTTATAAGGAAAATAAAAGCCCCCAGCAATCTGTTGTCGGATACAACGGGCTCCCGCACCTAGCAACTGAACAGTTGTTGACAAGCAACTGTGACATTCTAGTTCCAGCCGCAAAAGAAACACAAATTGTTGGCGCAATCGCTAAAGAAGTAAAAGCCACGGTTATGCTTGAGCTTGCAAACGGACCCACAACAAACCTAGCTCACGAAATCCTAATAAAAAAGGGTATTTACGTGCTTCCTGACCTG
>JBNAVK010000024.1:0-22441 GCA_049700435.1 Candidatus Bathyarchaeales archaeon | reverse complement strand
TAAAGCAATCTTTGGGCGCTAGGTTCTTTTTGAAGAATACTGTTCAGCATCGGGCGGTGCTTTTAATTCGTGGTTCAAAACTTTCAGCGGATGTTAGCAACTCTGATCCTTTAAAAGTTGGGAAAAAAGTTTCGGAAGTGAAACCATTAAGCGACAGTTTGGCTGCCAAACACACCGCTGAAATCCTCAACGAGCTTATGCTAAAATTTCATGAAGTTTTGAAAGAACACCCAATTAACAAAGAAAGGGTTAAACATGGGCTGTTGCCCGCGAACGTGCTGTTGTTTAGAGGAGCAGGCTCTCATCCTACTATGAAGCCCCTCTCGGAAATTTACGGCGTAAACGCGGCATGTGTGGCTGCTATGCCATTAATTAGAGGAACATGTAAGGCGGCTGGAATGAAGCTCGTTGATGTTAAGGGTGCAACGGGGACTCCGCAAACAGATTTCATGGCTAAGGCAAAGGCAACTATTCAAGCGCTTGAAGTCAACGATCTCGTGCTTTTACACGTGAAGGCAACGGACGCCGCAAGCCATGACGGAATTTTTAAGCAGAAAATCGAGTTAATCGAGAAAATCGACGGCATGCTCAACTACATACTTGGCAAAATAGACATGGAAAACACCTATTTAGCTGTAACAGCGGACCACACAACATCCTCTTTCACAAAAAGCCACGAAGGAGACCCTGTTCCAGTAGCTATAGCCGGACCGCATGTACGCAGTGACGACGTTGAAGAGTTCAGCGAACGTGCTTGCGCCAAGGGAGGCCTGCATAGGATAAGGGGAATGGATTTGATGCCTATTCTGATGAATTTGATTGGCAAGGCAAAAAGGTTTGGAGCCTAGGCTCTGCTATTGTACTGGCATAAGCCGCCATTCCCTGTAGTCTGTTACCACCCTAATGTAACCTCTCAGCATCTTGTCCACCTCAGCGTCTCCGGTGTCAACCCTCAAAACGCCGCCTTCAATGCTTTGAAGCTTGCTTTTTGTAGCTGCAACTATTATCCGCTCTTTTCCTACACGCTTGATTATTTCTGGACTTATCTGCTGGTTTCCCCTTCCGAGAAGGATGCCTTGACGCCCTATTGGCGAAACTATTATCCAAGTGTTTTGCCAGTCTTTAACCTCCTCCAGAATCCTTTTCTCGTCAACATCCAACACAACTTTACCTTCTCTGTAAATGTCTACGCCAAGAACAGTTTTTTCCACGCCTAACAACTCAGCGAGGCGTTTCACGGTGGTTCCAGGACCGAGAATGTAGGTGGCGTTAGGTTGCATTTCTTCCATAATGAACCGCGCTATCGCCGTCTGGTTTTCCTTTTCATCTGCTGTTTCTGGGCTTACTTGTTTGCTTCCCTGAATTCGCATGGGAACAAAGGGCCCTTTTAGAAAGCCGTAAAGCTTCACGGTGAAATTGTCGCTTCTTATTGCGCTTTCGTCAGCGTCCATTATTTCAAACTCGGCTGTTTCCGCTTGTTTATTGGCGAAAGCCAGAACAACTTCAGCAGCGTCTTCGGGGCTTACAGCGAATATGCCGCTATACATTTTCACTCCCGAAGGCACGCCTAAAACTGGAATTGTATTTAAGCCTTGCATGGCGTCGTAAATGTCTTTGGCTGTTCCGTCTCCGCCGACGAAAACTATCAAATCAACTTTGGCAGTTGCCAGTAGCCTAACAGCCTTTTTCGTGTCCTCAGCGCTTGTTTTCTCACCCATTTTCATCGGCAAAACCTGAACTGGAAAGCTTGCCTCTCTTGCTTCTTCTTCACCCATAGCTCTTGGGCACGTCAAAACTTCCATTTTGGCTTCACTCATGTTTTCCTTAAGCTTTTGCAGAAACTCTGCGGCTCTTTTGGGTGCCACTGGCTTTGCTCCTTTTGCTATAGCCTCTTCTAGAACGCCGTCTGTCCCTTTTAAGCCTACTCTGCCACCCATGCCAGCTATCGGATTAACTATAAAACCAAGCTTCATCGTCATCAATGACAAGTTTTATTGCGCTAGCTATAAACCTATTTTGATAAAGTGCTCTAGGAGATTAAAATTCCAATGGAAAACACGTCAAAGGGGACATTTTCCATCTTAGCCATTTCGTCCGATTCAAAGTTGATGGGAGTCGCTGCCGCCTCAGGTGCCATATCTGTTGGAGATAGAGTTCCCCATGCAAGACCGAAAGTTGGCGCGGTAGCCACCCAAGCCTACACCGAAACCTTTTATGGAACAGAAGGATTGGAACTTTTAGCCAGTGGCTTCTCGCCAACCGAAGCCCTAAACAAACTTCTAGCTAAAGACCCCGACAGAGAAAAGAGGCAAGTTGCAATCATGGATTTCAGGAAGAGAAAAGCCGTTTTTACGGGAGCTGAAACTCCAGAATTTCGCGGAGAACGTGTAGGCGAAGAGTACATTGTTGTCGGAAATTTGCTTTCAGGAAAAAGCATCATAGAGAGTATGGCTGAAGCGTTTGAAAACTCAGAGGAAGCCTTAGCTATAAGGATGTTAGAAGCGTTAAGGGCTGGAAGCAAGGCTGGAGGAGACCTGAGGGGCGAAAAATCCGCAGCCATGATAATTGTGGACTTTGAAAGAGTGATTTTGCGAGTTAAGGTTGACGAGCACCCACAACCCATTAAAGAGTTGCACCGCAAACTAGAGACTTTAATAAAATAATGCGGTATCCGCGTTTCTTCTGAAAATTCTTATATTTGCCAGATTACAACATCCCATTCCCTTATAATTGAGGATTTGCCGAATGACGCGAAGAAAAACAAAGAAGATTCTAGTTACTGGCGCAACTGGTCAAATAGGGTCAGAGTTGACTATGGCGTTGCGAGAAAAATACGGCGGCGAAAACGTTGTTGCCGCTGGACACAAGAAAAAACCAAACGAAAACCTCTTTGAGTCTGGTCCCTTCGAGTATGTGGATGTGACAGATCGCGAAGCCATCGAAAAAGTTGTAGCTAAATACGACGTAGACACAATCTATCATCTTGCAGCGGTTTTGTCCGCTGTTGGTGAAGAGAACCCGCAGCTTGCTTGGAAAGTTAATGTGCACAGCCTCTATCATGTGCTTGAAATTGCAAGAGAACATGGCTTAACACAGGTTTTTTGGCCAAGCTCCATCGCTGTGTTCGGTCCAGAAGCTCCGCGTGTGAAAACTCCGCAAAACACCATATTAATTCCGAGAACTATGTATGGCGTTACAAAGGTTACTGGTGAGCTTCTCTGCAACTATTATTTCACTCGTTTCGGCGTGGATGTGCGGAGCGTGCGTTATCCAGGCATAATCAGCAGTGAGACGCCGCCTGGCGGGGGAACAACAGATTATGCTGTGGAGATTTTTTATGAAGCTGTTAGGCGAAGGCATTACACGTGTTTTGTTAGGGAAGACACTGTTTTGCCGATGATGTATATGCCCGACTGCATAAACGCAGCCATAGACTTGATGGAAGCTGATGCGTCAAAAATTACTTGCCGCACAAGCTATAATGTGGCTGGAATGAGTTTTTCCGCTGGGGAATTGGCTGCTGAAATAAAAAAGCACATTCCAGAATTTGTATGTGACTATAAACCAGATTTTAGGCAGAATATTGCCGATTCTTGGCCCATGTCAATTGACGATAGCTTAGCCCGTAGGGATTGGGGTTGGAAGCCCGTTTATGACTTGGCTACGATGACGCGGGATATGATTGAAAAATTAACAAAAAGGTTTGCTGTAAACTGTGTTTGAATAATGATTTAGCCTAGGCTTTTTCACCAAAAGATTCATAAACAGACTTTGGATGCAATTTTAGTTGGGGGAGCTCGCCTCTAGCGTTATGACGTTGTCCGACCCGTCGCACAGCTAAGAGGTTTTGAAGCTCCCCCCCTCTACTTTTGAGTGTCAATTGCTTTTGTGTTCGATGAGGGTGGATAAACATTAAAAGAAGGTTGAAACAAAGTTTAGGGAAGGTGGTTAATTTGGTTGTTAAGCGTCATCCAACTAAATATTTAGGTGAGGAATACCAGCGTTTGGTTCGTGAAAACCTCAACTGGGAGCTTAAGGTTCTTGAATCCGCAAGCGAGCCAATCTGCATAGTGAATGGTAAAAAGGTTTTGATGCTTTGCGCAAACAATTACCTTAACCTTGCAACACACCCAAAAGTCGTCAACGCCATGATAGAGGCAACCAGAAAATACGGGGCAGGAGCAGGAAGCGACAGGTCGATTTCTGGCAACATGATTCTCCACGAGGAACTGGACCGCCGCCTCGCCAAGTTTAAGAAAGCCCCAGCCTCGCTGACTTTCCAAACGGGCTTCATGGTTAATGAAGGGCTTATTCCGCAACTCGCTGATAAGGGAGACCTAATAGTTTCAGACGAGTTAAACCACGGTTCAATAATAGACGGCGCGAGGCTCAGCCGTGCTGACAGAGCAGTCTTCAAACATAAGGACGTTGAAGACCTAGCGCGGGTTATGGACGAAGCGGAAAAACATGACCCTCCATACAATCACATTTGGATAATAACAGACGGAGTCTTCAGCATGGACGGCGACACAGCGCCCCTTAAGGAAATAGCTAAAATTGCCAAAGAACACGGCGCGGGCGTCTACGTGGACGATGCACATGGAGAAGGCGTTTTAGGCGAGGGTGGAAGAGGCATAGTCAACCACTACAAGCTTGGACGCGACGAAGTACATGTGGAAATGGGAACTTTTTCCAAGGCTTTCGGAGTCATAGGCGGACACATAACTGGCGGCGAAGACCTTCGCAATTTTGCTTACAACAAGGTTAGAAGTTGGCTTTTAAGCGGCGCTGTTCCGCCTGGCGTGGCTGCGGCTTGCATAGCGGCTATTGATGTGCTTGAAAATGAGCCTCAGCATGTGAAGAAGGTTTGGGAGAACCGCAATCATTTGTTGGATGCGTTGCAGGATGCAGGTTTTGACACTGGCAACACGGAAACGCCCATAATCCCAGTTATGTGTGGCAAGAGTAAAGCCGCAAGAGACTTAGCAGACTACTTGTGGACGAAGGGAATTTTTGTTCTTCCAATCTTCTATCCAATGGTGGCGCGAGACAAAGCAAGAATCCGCGTTCAAGTCTGCACAAAACACACAACAGAGCAGCTAAATAAGGCTGCAGAAGCCTTCAAGGAAGGCGGCAAAAAACTGGGAATAATCTGAAACCGTTAAAAACCAATACTCCCTCTTTTAATTTTAGATGCTGATGAGCATAGCCCAGAAAAAGCAGCGGTTAAGAGAAGAAATCTGGAATGAGATGCAACTTCGCGGGATAGCCACTTTTCCATTGCCATGCAAGGGCAGAATCCCAAACTTTGTTGGAGCGGAAGCAGCCGCCGAAAAACTGCGCCAAACAGAAGAGTGGCAAAAGGCCAAAGTAATATTTGCCAACCCAGATTCGCCTCAGCGTAAAGTGCGAGAAAACGCTTTGAAAGATGGAAAAATTCTTGTGATGGCTTCTCCAAGACTTGAAAGAGGCTTTATCTTACTTAACCCAGCCGACGTGAAAGGCAAAGAAAGCTTTGCTTCAACGATTAAAGGCGCCTTCAAACTTGGCAGAACAATCAGCGCTGAAGAAACGCCAAAACCAAACTTGATTGTTGAGGGTTCCGTGGCTGTTGACTTGCACGGGCATAGACTTGGAAAAGGGCATGGCTACGGCGATGTTGAAATCGGCATTTTGAAAAGAATGTTTGGCGAAAATCCCATAGTAACAACGGTGCATGACATGCAAGTTGTTGAATCCGTTCCATTCGAGGAAAAAGACGAAAAAATTTCAATAATAGTTACTCCCACTAGAGTTATTCGCATAACAACCTAAATTTTTAAGGCTTGGAAAATCTAGAGGGGGCTATCACTATTGGTTGTTTTTCAAGCCAAAATTATGGAGTTTTCAGCGCAGTTTCTCCAAAACCTTGTCAACATCTTCTAACCCCAGTTTTATGAGAGTCTCCGTTTTCGGTACGCCATTCTCGTCCCAACCCACAGCCTCGTAATACCTCTTAACCTCACTCATAACATCAGTTTTTTCAACCTTTTTGCCCTTGAAAGGCCCTGTGGGAAGCGGCTCATAGAACCTCGGCGGGTTATCATCATGAGTTTTCGGTTTCCATTTCAAGTCTGGACCGCCCAACAGAAGCATGGCTCTCTGCAACTGCAGTATTTTTAAGGCTTTTGTGTTAATCCATTCCTCCATCGGCAATTCCACTCCAGTCACAGCCTTGTAAAATTCGAAGACGGTTCTGCGTGAAAGCCCGAAAACGTTGAAGTAGCAGTAAACAGCCGAGTCATGAAAAGTCATCAACAACTCGCTTCTGAAATCGTCAAGCGGCAAAGCAGCAACTGAAGTGTGGTCTCCGCTCTGGACAGAACAAGCATAACCATAAATGTCAACGAAGTCCTTACCGCTGCGGATTCCATGAGCGCCTACGCCAATCCCCTTACACTGCACGGCGTAAGGCATAATGTCCACACCCTTCATCTTTCCAATCGTCAAAGCCGCTCGATAAGTTCCCTCAGCTAAAATATTGCCAACGCCCTCTCTGAAAGCGATTTTCTTAGCTAAGACAGCGAAGGCTTCAGCATCCCCCCACACTGGTTTTACGCCATCCAAATCCTTCTCATTCAAAATTCCTCTCTGGAAAAGCTCAGCCACAAAACCAAGCACGTTTCCAGTCTGTATACCGCACAAACCCAAATCGTCAAGGAGCGAAGAAAGAAAAACGTTGCCTTCTGGAGAGAAAATTCCAAGGTTCGGACCCAAGTAGGCTTGCATCTCATAGTCTGGATTATCCGTTATAGCGCCTTTAAACCTTCCAGACTTGGCAACAGCAAGCTTTAGGCATGTGGTCGGACAACCGAAGTCTCCCCAAAACTGTTTCACCCAAAATCTATTCTCAAACTGGTCAACGCCAAACTCCCGCCTATCATGCCACTCCTCCTGCCAATTCCGAACAGGCTCAGAACTTGTCTTCGCAGCAAATTCATAGCCGCCTGAACCAGTTCCCCAACGCCTCCACAACTCACTTTCATAAACGTTATCGCAGACTGTTTGCGTTAACTGTTTAACCGCTTCCATGTCGCCAACATCAGGCAGCGGACCAGTTCCCTTAACAACAACAGCCTTAAGCCTTTTTGAACCCATAACCGCGCCGTAACCACCATAGCCAGCAGCATGCGTCCATTTAGCTGCAACAACAGCCGTGCGCACCCTGTTCTCGCCAGCAGGTCCAATGTATAGGATGGATGGCTCCTTCCAAACGCCTTTCTGGGGATAACGCTTCTTCAAAATCTCCCTACATTCCTTCGTTAGCAAAGTAACTGTTTGCTTCGCGTCTTTACCCCAGATATGGCGTGCATCCCTAATTTCAACATCAGAATTCTTAACGAAAAGGTAAACAGGCTTTTCCGCTATGCCCAAAACAATTATGCCATCGTAGCCAGCACACTTCAACTCAACACCAAACTCGCCAGCAACAGTAGAACCAATGATGCCATTATTCTGCGGAGACTTCCCAGAAACACAAGTTCTCCCACCCGGGAAAAAGCCAGTAAGCGGACCAGTCAAAAACAGCAAAATGTTTTCTTGGCTTAGTGGGTCGACGGTTTCCCATTTTTCGCCTAGTCTGTCCCAGAGGATTTTCGCTGCTAAACCTCTTCCACCAACATAATCCCTCAAAACTTCGTCGCTAAACTTTGTCTCACTTATTTTCCCATCTGAAAGGTTGACTTCGAGAAACTTTCCAGCATACCCCTTAATCATAAGAATTCCTCCGCCTTATCCCCAAACAGTTTAATGGCTAAATCCCGCGTTACCTCTTCTGGAGTGCGCGAATAAAGTTTGTAGGCATGATCCTCTTTGGAAACTTTCTTTAAAACATTCCACCCGCCCTCTTGGCATACCTTTACACATTGGGGGTCACCGCCGCACAAGTCACAAATCAAAATATTCTTTCCGTTCGGGTGCATGTGTGGAACCTTGCCAGGGCAAGCCTCTATGCAGTTTCCGCAAGCCGTGCAAGCTTCCGCATCAACTAAAACTGCTCCAGTTTCTCTGCTGACTGAAAGGGCGTTTACTGGACACGCGCCTACGCATGGATAATCCTCACATTGAACGCAGAAATGTGGAAAATCAACTCCTGGAACAAGCATGAAAACCCTTATTCTGGAAGCCTCTGGCCAAATGCGGTTTTCGTGGAAAAGCGAACATGCAATTTCGCATTTTCGGCAGCCGCTGCATTTTGAAAGTTCCCTTGCAATCCATATAGCTTCCCTTTTTTCAGCCAACTTTAAACCTCCATGAGTTTTGTAGGTTTTTGTTAGTAAATCCTTTGATTTATAATATTTGGCTACCCAAATGACAATAATTCCTTTAAGCTAACTAAACAATTACAAGGGAGAAGGAGAATGCTCGTAATTGCTGTCTCAAGACATCGTCAACTGGCTGGAAAACTTCGTTAACCAATTCGGATATTTCGGAATATTCTTAATCAGCCTATTAGGCTCGCTTTCAATATTCTTCCCGATCCCGTACACTGTTGTGATTTTTACGCTTGGACAAACTTTGGAACCCGTTTTAATCGCAGTTGCTGCTGGATTAGGTTCTGCTGTGGGCGAATTTTCAGGTTATCTTCTAGGTTGGGGCGGAAGAAAAGTCATAAGTGAAAGGTATAGGCGGAAAATGGAGTTTCTCGTTAAAGTTTTTGACAGATACGGTCCTCTTGCGATTTTTCTTTTTGCTTTAACGCCCTTACCTGACGACTTGTTGTTTATTCCTCTCGGTGTTATGCGATACAAAATTGTTAAGGTGTTTATCCCATCGCTAATAGGAAAGTTTCTAATGAGCCTAATTGTGGCATACAGCGGACGCTACACAATACAAATTATTAGAGATATTTTTGGTGTTGAAAGCGGTTTTGTATCCGCGTTAGTCGGCACCGTCATTGCAGTAGTTCTACTCATCATAATTTTCATAATTATGTTTAAGGTAGACTGGGAAAAATATTTTGAAAAATACGTGACAAAAGAAGCGAAAAACGAAAAAGTCTAACCAACTCTGTAAGTGCTCAATTGCCTGCTGTATTTTGATATGATGGCGGCAATTTTCGCTGCCCTTTCAAGCGAGGAGTAGGTTGGTATTCCAACATGCTCCATTTCAGCTTTAAATTTCCCGAAATCTTCCATTGTTGAAGAGTAAACAGCCATTACGGGTTTCTCAACTTTCCCAAATATGCCGCTTATTGCTTCCGGCGGTATAGTCCACGTCGGAGGCGCAGCAGCATACGCGAAAAGGATTAACCCAACAGATTCATCTCTAGCTACAGTTTCCAAAACATTTTCCATGACATCTATGTTAAGACCGCTGAAGGCTATGTCTATCGGGTTGTCCCGCATGGTTATGGGCGGCAAAAGTTCATGCAAAACCTCAAGTGTTTCAGGTTTAAACTTTGCAACCACCCCACCAGTTTCCTCTATGATGTCTAACGCCATGAAACCAAGCCCTGCTTGTATTGCAAGTATGGCAACTCCTCCAATTTTCACTTTACGAAACAGCGTTAAGGCTTTAGCCAAATCTAACAACTCAACTGGGCTGTCAACAACCACTGCTCCAGCCTGTTTTATGGCACATCTATAAAGCTGATAGTTTCCAGACAGGCTTCCGGTGTGGCTTTTAGATGCTTTATCGGCGATTGCTGATTTGCCAGCCTTTAATGCAATTACAGGTTTTGCCTTCGCTGTTTCTGAAATGGCGTGGTACAATTCGCGAGCGTCGTCAACCCCCTCAATGTATAGCGTTATCACCCAAGTGTGCACGTCATCTTTGAGAAAATTCAGCACTTCTGGGAAGTCGACATCGCACCTATTTCCAACATGTATTATGTAGCTGAAGCCCAAATCGTCAATGTAATTATGCATCAAATAATGGCATATTCCACCGCTTTGAGAGACAACAGCCACATGCCCCTTCCTAAGCTTGCTAAACATCGGCGTGAAACTTGCATTTATATTCGAGACAACGTTGACAAAACCAAAGATGTTTGGACCGAAAATCCGCACGCCAGTCTCCGTGCAAATCTTCGTCAAATCGCTTTGTAGTAGGGAACCCTCTTGATCGTCAGCCTCCCTGAACCCAGAGGAAATTATGACTACTCCCTTTGCGCCTTTACCAACTGATTCTTTAACTGCTGAAATAACCTTGTCTCTCGGCACTGCGATTACAGTTAGGTCGACTATGGAAGGTATCGCCGATAAGGAAGGATAAGCCTTTAAGCCCTCAACCTCGCGTATTTTCGGGTTAACCGGGTAAACTTTCAAATTGGGGTTGTTAGTTAAGCTTTTCAGTACGGAATTGCCAACCTTAGCGGGGTTGCTTGAAGCCCCGATCACAGCGATGCTTTTTGGATTTAACACTTGTTGAAGGTTGTAACGGCTATTTGCAGCATGTGCGCCCATCCGCATTACCTTTGAATATTTGCTTTAACAACTGCGATCCACATTAGATTTACGATTTTAAAACGGCATAGACCGATGCTGAAACGGCGAAACATCATCAGCTTTGCGATTCAAACAACTATAAAACGGCGTATTTTCGGAAATTTCTGTAAATGAAGCAACATTATTTATGCCAGATTCCACATTTTGGACATTTGTAAAGTGGCTCATCTTCTACGCCGTAGCCGATGAAAACGGACAGAGACTTACACTTTGGACATTTTCTTTTAGTCATTTTCTAAATATGATCTGATGGTTTTAAACCATATTTTAGAACAACTTTTACAATTAAATTTTTCGGACATCACGCATTAAAAAGGCGTTCATCAGAGAGCGCAAATGAAATATCTTGTATGAGAAATATTAATGGCAGGCTGAAAAATTGCGCATTATAGCTGACCTTCACATACACAGCCCTTATAGCCGCGCGACAAGCGAGAAGATGCACGTTGAGGAGATAGCTCGCTTCGCAAGAATTAAAGGCTTAAACCTCGTTGGCACCGGAGATTTTACGCATCCAAAATGGCTTGAAGAGCTTAAAGAGGCTCTCATTCCAGAGTCTGACACGGGCTTATACAAAGTTGCAAAAACTCCCCAAACGCCAGTGTATTTCATGATAACAACAGAGGTATGCACAATATTCAATTTTGGAAATGAAGCCAAAAAGGTTCACCACGTCATCCTAACGCCCAGCATAGAAACAGCCATCCAAATAAACGAGAGGCTTTCAAAATATGGAGACTTAACAATAGATGGAAGACCAACATTAAACATGACCGCACCGCAGTTAGTTGAGGAAGTGATGGAAGTCTCCAAAGAAAACATGGTTTTCCCCGCCCACGCCTGGACGCCCTGGTTCAGCATCTTCGGAGCCTTCAGCGGCTTCGATTCGGTAGAGGAATGCTACCAAGACATGACAAAACACATTTACGCGTTGGAAACCGGGCTGTCTTCAGACCCTCCTATGAACTGGCGCCTAAGCAAACTTGACAAGTTTACGCTTGTCTCCAACAGCGACAGCCATAGTTTCTGGCCGTGGCGGATTGGAAGAGAAGCTAATGTCTTTGAACTTGAAAAGTTAACCTATTATGAAGTTGTGGATGCCATACGCTGCAAGGATAAGAGGCGTTTCAAATTCACAATAGAAACAGATCCAGCCTACGGAAAATACCATTGGACTGGACATAGAAACTGCAAAGTTTCTCTTTCTCCCCAAGAGGCTATAAAACTTGGAAACATATGTCCAGTCTGCCGCAGAAAACTAACAAAGGGTGTGGAACAACGTGTTGAGGAACTTGCCGACCGCCCAGCCGGCTTCAAACCAGAAAACGCCATAGGCTTTATGCATTTGCTTCCGCTTTCGGAAATTATCTCAACAGTTTTAAACGTGGATTCTCCGTCAACCCAGACAGTATGGAAAACCTATAACACGCTAATTGAAAAATTTGGAGATGAATACAGCGTCCTAATTGATGCGTCCATAGACGCGCTAAGCAAGGTTGTTGATGGAAAAATCGCAGAAGCCATCGTAAGAGTTAGGGAAGGAAAAGTTAAGGTCACGCCGGGATACGATGGAGTCTACGGAAAACTTGTCCTATTTGAAGAGGAATCCGTGAAGAAAACAGTTTCTGAAAGAGTTCAACAGAGAAACCTTACAGACTTCTTATAGAAGAGAATTCTCCATGGATGATGTGTATTTGTGTTAAGCAATTATACGACAAAGCTTATTAAGTCGCAATACGCACGATACCTTCTGAGGCGAACAAAATGGAAACTCTAACTCAACAGAAAAGCAGCGAAGACAAAATCTCCAAAGTAGTAGACCGTGTCTTAAGACAAGTTTTCGGAGAAGAAGCCACGCGCTTAATTTACAAATATTTAGAAAGTAGGTATTCTTTGAAGCGTGACGAAATATCCGAAAAAATAGACCTGTTCGCAAAGGGATTAGAAGAGTTTCTCAGCACCGGAGCACAAGTGATTGAAAAAAGAATTTTGGAAGACATATACTCCAGCTACGGTCTACTTCGCAAAATGGAATTAGAAAAAACTTATGCCGAATACGACTTTGCCAACCAAGTTAAATTTTTAATGCGGAAAACTTAGCTATACGGTCTATCCAAAGTTTTTCATTCTGTATAACAATTGTTTAGTCATTAACTGTAGAACAGACCATAACAATTTTATAAAGAGCAAACTCCTTATACTCTCCAATTTCCCCTATGCAAGAAGAGGAGAAACCGTTTGAAAGAAGTTTTAGTGAAAGTTATTGACGCTGCTGTTCAGAAGTTTGGAGCCAACTACGCCGAAGCCAGAGCCCAAAAACTTTTTAAAACGATGCTGACGGTCAAGGATGGTCGTGTTGAGGCGGCAAAGCAAGGAATAGAGAATGGCACAGCGCTGCGGGTGCTTGTTGATGGCGCTTGGGGTTTTGCAACTGTCGGAAAATTTGATGTAGAAACGTTAGTTGACGCTGTTTCAGACGCTTGTAGAATGGCTAAAACCGCAAGTTCAAGGCTTAAAGAACCTATAAAACTTGTTGAAACCAAAGCTTTTGAGGGCGTCGTCAAATCAAAGCCGCGAAAAAACCCTTCGAGAATTTCCATGGAGGATAAAATAAAAATGGCGTTGTCCATGAACAGCACTGTTTTGAGCTATAATCGTCGTGTTAAAACTTGCACGATAGACTATCTCGACCTTACTGGAACGGACTATTTCGTAAATAGTGATGGCACTTTTATCCAACAAGACAAACTATACGTGTGGTCGAGAGTGACTACCACGGCGAGGGAAGCTGACATTCTAACTTTCAGCCGTGAAGAAATAGGTTCGACATCAGGCTACGAAATATTTGATGTTGAAACTCCAGAAGTTGTAGGTGAAAGGGTCGCGAAAAGGGCTGTTGAACAGTTAAAGGCGAAACCACCTAAAGGCGGGACATTTCCAGTTGTTTTGGGACCAAATGTTGTTGGGGTTTTTGTCCACGAGGCTTTCGGGCATTTGGCTGAAGCTGACTTAACATTATCTGGCTCTGTCTTGTTAGGAAAGCTTGGAAAGAAAATAGCCTCAGATGTCGTCACTTTCTACGATGATGGGACAGTTAAGGGAGCTTTCGGCTCCTTCAAATACGATGATGAAGGAGTTCCAGCGCAGAAAACTCTCTTAGTTAAGGACGGCGTTGTCGTCGGGTTAATGCATAACCGCGAAACAGCGCAGAAATTCAATGCTGAACCCACAGGCAACGCCAGAGCCGAGGACTTCCGTGTAGAACCAATAATTAGAATGCGGAACACCTACTTAGAGCCAAGAGACCACTCCTTTGAGGAGCTAATTGAAGGTATAAAGTTCGGCTACTACTTCAAGAGCTTCAGGGGAGGACAAGCAAACCTCGACGGAACATTCCAAGTAGGCATTCAAGAGGCTTATGAAATAGTTAAAGGCGAAGTCGGCGAACCCGTGCGGAACGCGTCCATAAGCGGCAACACGCTTGAAACACTGCTTAAAGTGGAGGCTGTTGGAAAAGACTTTGAACTTTGGCCTGGAAGATGCGGTAAGGGTCAGACAGCCTTTGTATGTGATGGTGGTCCCCACATTAGGGTGAAGGAGGTTTTGGTCGGTGGCAGCGCTTAAACAAGAAGAAATGCTGAGTTTAGCCGAAGACACGGTTACCTTCGCATTAAAGAACCGCGCCGAAGAAGCTGAAGCGTTCGTATATCAAGGACTGACAACAAGCGTTTCGATTGAGAGAGGGCAAATTGTTAAAAGTTCCAAAATAATTGACCAAGGAATAGGCATCAGAGTCATAACCAGAAAGACGGTTGGCTTTGCCTATACAAACACGCTGGAGAAAAAGGAAATAGAAGAAGCTGTTGTTAGGGCGCTCAGCTCCGCAAAAGCAAGTAAACCAGACGCAGACTGGCATAATCTTCCAGGCGAGAAACCGCTTCCATCAACTCAGAAGACCTATGATAAAAACATCGTTGAGCTTCACCCAGAAGATTTAGTGAAGATTGCTTCGCTGATGCTTGATGCGGCTGAAAAGAAGGATAAGCGTGCGTTTCCAATAGAAGGAGGGGCTGGGGCTTCATATCTCTTGCAAGCTGTTGCAAACTCAAATGGCATTGCAAACTTCGACCATGGAACAATAATCCAGTGCAGTTTAGCAACCATAGCCCACGAAGCTGGTGAAGTAACGCCAATTTGTTTCGAATTCAACGCCGAAAGAAGCTACAACATTAATCCCGAATGGGTTGGCGAAGAAGCTGCGAGGCTCGCGGTTTCAGCCCTAAAAGCCAAAAGAGCGGAAACAAAAACAACTAAGGTTGTATTCACTCAGCTGGCGCTTCAGCAACTCTTTTATTACACTTTAATCAACGCGGTTAACGCAGACTATGTGCAGAGAAACCAGTCCATGTTTAAGGACAAGATAGGTGAAAAAGTAGCTTCAGAAACCATCACAATATACGATGACGGCTTATTGGATGGTGGTCTCCGCACATGGAGATTTGACGGCGAGGGTGTCCCACAGCAGAAAACATCAATTATAGAAAAGGGGGTTCTGCACAACTTCATTTATGACAACTACACAGCCAAGAAAGATGGAAAAGAAAGCACTGGAAACGCTCTCAGAGCAGGCTACCTATCAACACCAAGCGTGGAAGCCACGAACTTCCATGTTATGCCCGGAAATAAATCTCCAGAAGAGCTCATAAGCGAGGTAGATGAAGGTTTGCTGGTTTACTATTTGCAGGGCGCCCACAGCAGCAACCCAGCTAGCGGAGAATTTTCTGTTGTCGCAACTCCAGCGTGGAAAATAAAAAATGGCAAAATCGCCCACGCTGTTAATGGAGCCATGTTGGCTGGAAACATCTTCGAGCTGCTGACGGAAATTTCTTTAGTAGCCAACAATGAAAGGAAAGTTGGGCAGTTGGTTGCGCCTTGGGTTTTGGCAGAAAAAGTTAAAGTCATAGGAAAGTAGAATAATTAGAACTTCGTCAAATCGGCCAGAAGAGGATGGAAATGCTGAAAGAAAGCATAAAGCAGAACCTGCTCAAGTTTAACACTTATCGCAGAGTAATCCAGTTTCTCTCTTTCATATTTTTCAGCGTTGCAATATTCAATCTGGACAAACTGCCAATTTTGCTTCCCGTCCTCTGGACTTGGGGTCTCAAACAAAATGTTGTCGGCGACGCGTTCACAGCCATACAGCTTACACTTAGCGGGTGGAACGGTTTTGATGTTTCGTTTCCGTGGCTTGCATTAGCAGCTTTTCTAATAACGGGGATTCTGATAGGTAAATCCCTTTGCGGCTGGGTTTGTCCCTTCGGCTTCATTCAAGATTTGGTGAGTTTCATTAAGCGTAAGAAGATGGAGGTTTCGCCGAGAACCCACAAAAGTGGAATATACATAAAATATGCTGTTTTAGGAGTAGCCCTATTCATCAGCCTAACCTTTTCCGCTTCTAAACTTATGAAAATACAGAGAAGCTACGAAGCAGCCATGGGCATTTTCGCATATGCACCTTTCACGGCTGTAAGTCCCGCAGAAACATTGTTTGCCGCATTACCGCAAATGATTCACGACTTCGCTATGGCGTTGTATGAAAAATCATTTTTGGAAGCTGCATCTGGAATTTTTGGCTTGCCTCCGCTTTTTTGGGTTCAACTATTCATATTAGGCGCCGTTCTAGTCTTTGCCGCTTATGTTCCGCGCGGTTGGTGCAAATATTTCTGTCCTCACGGGGCGATAATGGCTATCTTGAACAGGTTTAGTTTTTTGGGTTTGCGCAGGGAACTCGTTAAATGCGCTAAGGGTGAATGTCGCCGCTGTGAAGAAGCATGCCCAATGCGTGTTCCCATTTTGGATTTGCCATGGGAAAAATTCAGCGACCCAGAATGTATCTACTGCCTAAAGTGCGCTGATGCTTGCGAAAATAAGGCTATTAAACTAAAGTATCCCTAACTCTTACGCCCAAAAACTTTTTGAGTATTCGCTTAAAACCGTCTCATACAACGTTCTTGTTTTTTGCGCTATGCTGTTCCAATTGTAGAATTCGCGAACCTTTTTGTAGGCATTCGCCTTTAGTGTCTCCGCATGCTCTTTGTTTAGCAATGCCCTAGTTATTCCCCACGCAAGCGAATCCGGATTATTCACGTAAACTTTGATTCCCGTCACATCATGTTCGACAATCTCTGACAAACCGCCCGAGTCAGAAACCACAACTGGGCTTTGGGCTGCCATGGCTTCTAGGGCGACTATGCCAAAAGGTTCGAAAAGGGATGGCACGACGGAAACGTCTGCGCATTTCTGTAGTTTCCTTAAAGTTTCGTCGTCAACAAATCCGGTGAACAAAACTTTGTGGGCTAGTCCCATGCCTCTGACCAGGTTTGAAAGTTGTTCTTTCATGTAGCCGTCGCCGACCACGATAAACTTTGCATTGGTTTTTTCCAAAACTTTGGGAATAGCGTTTACAAAAACGTGAGCTCCCTTCTCATAGACTAGTCTTCCAACAAAAAGCACAATTTTCTCTTCCGGCAACGCAAACTTGTTCCTAAACTGGTTTAACTCCTCCTTCCCAAACTTTTCATAAACTTCCGCGTCTACGCCGTTGGGAATCATGATGAGTTTGTCTTGTGGAAGCCCAAAAGCCCACTGAACATGGGAAACCATGTAGTTGCTGCAGCATATAACCCTCCAAGCCTCGTAGGTTAGCCAAGCCTCTGTCTCGTGTATCATGCGCTCATAATCCGAGTGAATACCGTTTCTGCGCCCAATTTCCGTGGAGTGTACCGTTGCTATTAGCGGTTTTCTAAAAACGTGTTTTAGACCTATCCCAGCGTTTGCAACAAGCCAATCGTGAGCATGAAAAATGTCAACTTTCCCGCCTAAACTGTTGACGAGGGCAGCTGCCTCTTTCTGCATATTAACATTCATCAAGTAAACCCAAGTTGCAAAGTCTGGGGCGGGGTTCTTGTAGGAATCTATCCTTAAAACCTCCACCCCGTCGATTTTTTCATGAGTGGGTGCTCCTGGAAAATCGCATGTAACCACATAGACTTTCACACCGTTTTTCGCCAAGTTTTTGGATAAGTAATAAATGTGGGGTGATATTCCGCCGATGATTCTTGGCGGGAACTCCCAAGTCAGCATTAGCACAGTCAATTCTTTAGCCATTCAGTTGCCTCCGCTTGGTCTTGCGACGCTTTTGTAGATTTCTAGGATGCTCTCCACCCAATTTGTGGATGTTGGAGATATAACCCGCATCTTCTCCAAGGGAACCCTATATAACCTTAAGACTTCATCCCGCATCCACTCAGACTTTAAAACAAGTCTTTCCGCCTCATACATGCCGAGCCACTCGATGCTTTTGATAGCCATGTTAAAGGGCGAGTTTGCACCATGCGACCGGTGCTCCTCAAGGCTTTCAACAGAGTAGATAAACGGTATGTTCAACGCTTTTTTCAAAGTAACAGCGGCAGGTATAAAATGCCAATCATGCACATCTATGAGGTTTACATGCTTATTTGCCTTGTAATAGATGTTGGCTGCAGCCCTTTCAACTTCCTGATTTAGAGTGAGAACCCATGTGAGAACTCCAATGTGGGTGCGCACTGGATTCGTCACTCTATAGGTTTTGACACTGTTTGGTTCGTCGAATTCTCCCGTTAAAAAGTCATGATAAGTGACCACATGCACTTTCACATTGTTCTTTACGAGTTGTTCGGCGAGTTTTTTAACATAGTTTGCAAGTTGCCCAACTATCCTTGGCGGGTACTCCCAAGAGAAAATTATGACATGCATCTTTCCCACTATGTAAAGAGCGCGCAGACCTTTATTATTCCCCTTCCAGTCAAATAATACCGTTTTTTCCCCTCGTTGTCCAAGAAGCTTTCAGCGAACCCCTCTGACTTGAAATTGTCTAGGATTCTTTCCACCTCTTCCCTTTCAATCTGCATTACCTGCGCAAGTTCTTCGCCTCTTCTCGCCAAGTCTGGAGCTGTGGCGCAAAGGTTATGCAGTGTTTGCAGAATCTTTTCTGAAAGCGGAATTTCCTCACTCAAACCATTTCACCTAACGTTAGGCGCATTTTCAGATACATTCTTTAGGTATTTTTCTATTTCGTTTTCCGCATTATCTGCTCTGATAAATATGGGCACGTTCTCTATGCCCGTGGCAATGTAGCTTGAAAGAAGCCATTCTCCGGGGGCGAACTCCAACGTTTTTTCAAGTATGCCCTTGTCTATCATGAAGGTGTCGCTGATTAAAGCGCGGTCATAGGGGCGCGGTAAAGTTCCGACAAAATATGTGTGAAGTTGTTGCAAGGCGTTTGTGTTTAGGTAGGCTATGCGTTGTGTAGCTATACAGACGCCTAAACCGTATTTTCGCCCTTGCCTAAGCAGGGTTTCAACATGTGTAGAACATCTACTATCAATGCCGGCAGCATTGCTTGGTATAAACTCTTGAGCCTCATCGAAAACGAATAGGATATAGGGTTTGACTTGAAATCTGCGTTTTCTTCTGACAAGCAAGTCCTGCGTTAAGCTTATTACAAGCTCCTTTATTGTGAGGGGGTCTGAAATGGAAATGCACACAAGCCGAGTTGCCTTATCCTCTAAAAGCTCCCGTATTTTTTCAGCGGTTAACCCTACACTTTCTTTTTCTTCATTTTCTTGTCTCTTTCTTATCATGTCGATTATGGTGTTCCTCGTCGTCGCCCACGCGTGTAACCCGCTTTTTTCATGAACTTTGAACTCTTCTATGGTTTGTATTGCGATTTGGTCTATGTATCTAACGAAGTCTTCGCTCACTTCTTGGTTTTCGCTTAAGCCATGCTCTTCTACATACTCAAGAATGGCGTCGTGAATTTTGTCTATGGCGTTCATGTAGTGGGGTTTGTCTGTTGAGCCTTTCCTCTGTTCATTAAGCTCTTCCAAGAACTGGGCATATGTTGGAATTTTCTGTTTAGGTCTAGTGTAATATGCGAGTTTGCCTTGTTCCATTATGCGTTTTAGTCCAGCCTTAATTCTCTCATCAGCCTCGTATTCGCGCGGTTTCACAACAGAATTGAAGAACTGTTCAAGCGACTCTATTTTGCTTTCCATTACAACCTTTGCTGGAAACGCTGGGTCAGCCAACAAATCCAGCAAGAGGAAAACATATTCACAGCTTATGTCGAAAACCACAATCTTCACATTTCCCGTGTGGAGGAGAATACGCCTAAGTATGTTTGACATCAAATTACTTTTTCCACCGCCAGTGAAGGCGAAGACGCCGAAATGGTAGCGGATAAGCTTTTCAAAATCCACGTATATGGGAATTACAGTCTTGCTTGCTTGAAACATTTTTATTAATCCAAGTCTAGGATCAACCTTCGCATCCTCAACAGTTTTGGAAGAGTCTATGCCGTAAGCCTCGGCTATCTTTTGGTTATACATTCGGTTTATCATTTCGCTGTTCAGAAGGTAAACTGGGCTTCCAACGATTGGATAAGAGAAGCCCTTAACGAACTCAAACTGGCATTTCTCGTTGAGGATTAAATCATAATTTATTGGAATTGCATCCATTTGAATCATCATTGTAGACTTGTCGTCTGTGCCCCAGTCATCCTCGGACTGCTCAATGATTTCAAACTGCATGGGATAATACCCGTGGTCAGACAAGCCCCTCAAGCCAAAGTGTTCAGGCCAAACACGGCTAATTTCCATAAGCGTGTATCGTTCGCCGCCTTCTTGCATTGTTTGCTTGAAATTTTTGACGGCAAGCAACATGCCCTCCTCTAATAGACCCATAAGGTTTTTTTGGTATTCGACTTTGATGCGGCATTGGTAGCGTGCGCTTGTTCCGGAAAGCTTTGTTTCTTCAGCGCCAGCAGCAAAATATCTTGGGATTACTGCGGCGAGTCTCGCGCGGAATCTGCCGTCGAAGTCTGTGAAGCATGTGGTGTTAAATGTTTTCTCTTCTTGCAGCTTCAATTGTTGCTCGCCTCTCCCTAAACGTGCTCATATAGAATATGAACTTTCTCAATTTATGGTTATTGAGTATCCAATCTGCCGTTGTGTCGACGACGCGTTTGAATTGGCTGTAATTCCACTTTGCAATTTTGTCCGCTATGAAAAGGGGTTTGTTGTGTCCGAAAGCCTCTGGAATGCTTGATGGCGCCATGGCAACCAAAACAGCCATTGTTAAGTCCTGAAGCCTATTTGGAACAGTCTTATCCATGAACAAGATGACTTCTACGGGTTCTTTTGTTCCATCGCTTAGTTCGTTCCAGAACTCCACGATGTTTTCAGGCTTGTAATCGTATTCTGGATAAATCAGGCGGTCAACAAGCAGCACATTACTCCTCAGCAAGGGGTCTGTTTTGGCTTGGCTTAGCTGCACATAGGTTTTGAGGAAAACCTTTTCGAGTCCAATTTTGTTTTTTATAGCGCCTCGAACGAACCCTCTGCGGTTTTCTTTGTCTGGAACCATTGTTCTAAAGGCAGAATCATATTCAATTAGGCTCCATGGCGGCTTTATTTTTTCAGGGTTGAAAATGCTGGCTGAATGGAGTATCATGCGGTCTGTGTTTGGCAGCTTTTCAAATTCCTCTTGGGATATGGTTGTCTTCAGCAAACCTTCGTTGTGCATTATTGGAATTAACTGTCTTTTAAAGTCCCTTGCAGCCGTGTCCTTTGTTATTCCAACAAGCAATATGCGTCTTTCCCAGCATTCCTCCATAAGCATTTGTAAAGTGAAAAGCGTTAGGAAGGCAATGTCAAGAGTTGTAAGCCAATACTCTTTTCCATCCTTCAAAATCTTCATCAAATTAGCCGTTTCAGACTCTGAAACGTTACTAAAGAAAAGGCGGTCGCCTAAGCTTGTCACAAGCTTTTTCACGCGTTCCCATGTTGTTGCATACTTCGGCTTTAAAACATAAACCTCACTCTCTTCATCTAAAAACCCCTTCTTAACCAATTGCTTAAGGTAACGCGCCACCCTTTTCGCTCTCTTTTCGTCTGCGATGTCAAATTCTTCCAAAACCTGCTTTTCAGTTAAAGCACCTTTGCGCCTTGCCAAGTCAATTATCGCGTATCGGAGATAGTCAGCTCTTGGAGGCGGTAATCCCAATTCAGCATTGCAAACAGATTGTCTAGCTATGGTTAGGTCGTTGATGTCGACTGGTTCGTTGTCAATTTTATATCCGATTATGCTGCTTTTTGCTTCCCACAACTCACGTTTTGAAGTATCGTAGAGCAGACTAGCTCTTTCAATGGATAAGCTTCTGTCCAAAAATATGATGCGTGTAAGCTGATTTGAGTCTATGGCGAATTTGTATGCGAGGTAATATTCCGCAAAAGTCATAATCCAATTCGCTACAGTAGCATTATTTATTATCGCTTCATCCGTCAAAGGCTTGGTTGGGTTAATTTCTTCAAACTGTCCCTCAGCAAAAAAGGTCTGGTCAACTTCGGGGATTTCGTTAACGTAAATTGGCACAACGCTTGATATGCCAGCTCCGTGCTGCGCTGTTCGTTCATCATATTGGATGAGAGGCAAACCCTCATCTAAAAAAGTCACAGTACCAGTTGAAGCGTAAGCTCCGCCGAAGAAAATCACCAAGTCAAACAGCGGCCGTGAATACATTGTTCCATCTATCCCAGCGAAACGAACAACTGAAGTGCCGAAAAACTTCTCCGCTGTTTCCCGTGCGCCTTTGTAATCAACGCCCATTTTTATAAGGTTAGAGAGCAATCCGTCGTAAAGACTTCTTATTGAGGAGAAGCGTTGTTCATAATCCATAACTTGCCGCGAAGCCCCAAGTCTGAGTACATCGCTGGTTCGTTTAACCGCGTCGCCGAGCGAAGATAAACCCAACTAACACACCAATCCCACAATTAGAAGACTTCCACACTAAAACCTTTGTTATCATGAAAACACAAAAATGAAAAGTTGTGGATAAAACGCTTTATAATTAAAAC
>JBNAVK010000023.1:19394-22501 GCA_049700435.1 Candidatus Bathyarchaeales archaeon | reverse complement strand
GCTTCTTTTACAGCCTTTTTTGCTGATTCGAGCCCTATGACCTCTTCCCACTTCACGTTTGGTTTTTCTGTCACTATTAATTCTTCATAACTTGATTTTTCGCCTTGCGTGGCGGTTTCCTTTTCAAAATTTTTGTTAACGGTCTCCATTTTGGGCTCGAAAGAGGCAACAGATCCTTGCAGCAACTTTATTCTTTCTTGGTAGGCTATTGCCCTTTGTATGTAGACCTTGTTTAGGCTGTATTCGGGATACAGTTGAACAAGCCGCAGGAGAGTTTCTATAGCTTTCTGATACATGGTTATAGCCATGCCCTTTGCTCCTTGCTTGTCCAAACGCACTGCTTCTAGGGCGTAGTTTGTTGCGGCTTTCTCAAGTTCTTGGGAGGCACTCATATTTTCACCTAACCTCTTTCTTTAACTCAATCTTTATTTTCCCCTTCGAAGCCAAACTTTCAAGGGCTTTTTCAACTTCTAAACGTGGAATCTTCAAGTCGTCCGAACAACGGGTTATGTCAATTTCACCATCACTTTTCCTAACATACTCGAGAAGCACATCTTCCAATGATGGCTTCTCAACCTTTAAAGAAATTTCCTGAATTTCAGCTTTTTTATAAGAAAAGAGGGTTTTGGAGGGTTCTTTGCCTATTTCCTCAACAGTTTCGCATCCTGTTGCTTGCGAGTTGCTTGCTGCCAGAGCAACAAGCTCCTTTAGTGTTGTTGCTTCAGGTTCTTTCAATGTTTGGGTGGCTGGCGGTTCAGGGAGTTCCTCAGCTAACTTTTGTTCAAGGAAGGATGAAACCTCTTTCAGAATTTCTTCTCCTCCAGGCGTTTTTCTGCCTACTGGAATTATAGATTCGTCTGCCGTTATCTTCGTTGAATACAATGTTTCACTTATTGCCTCATTGACCTTTTCTAGTTCGGTGGAAACGTCAGGTAAAATCTCAAAAAGTTCTTGCGAAACGCTTTGAAGAAGCTTTAAAGCTGGCTTGAGGTCTATGACTATGTCGCCTAGTTCCTTTATTGTTTCAAGTCTGAGGATTACACGTTCAATGGCTAGCTCCACGTTATAGAGAAACTTTATTAGCTTTCTGATTTCGGCAATCTCGTTTGCGAATATTGCCGCTCTTTCTTTGTTGTTATTCTTCAGCGAAGTTACGCACGTTCTGAAAAGAGTTCTGTCTCTTTCCTTAAGCCTAAAAGTAGCCTGTTCAAGCTTGCTTTGCTGGATTCTAAGCGTGTGCATTGATTTGGTGACTATCTCGCGGAGTGGTGGAGGACTTGAGCGAGTGAAGATTTTGATTTTCCTCCCCTCCGCCAGCCACCATTTTTAGTTTAAATCCCTGATTTTCCTATTTCCTTCACGTAAACGACAACTGGGGGCTCAGGAAGGTCTGGAACCGAGGAAGTTTCAATTTTTATCTCTTCTGCCTTTTGCTCGGCTACTTTTGGGCTGTCGCCCAACAAAATGTTTGAAAGTTTGCTTCTTGTGGCTTCTAAATCGCTTTTTTCAACGTTAACGCGCTTAAGATTTTCTTGTATGATGTTGAAAGCTTTCTGGTAGGATTCGTCGTCGATTTTGCCTATTTCATGCTCGATTTCAAGGTTTACCAGTGCATAGTTAAGCATTTTAACCTCTTCATTACATCTTGCAATTTCTTTATCAATTTGCTCCATCAAGGCTTGCGCGTCATTCTTTAGCTGCGTTAGGGCTCCTTCAAAATTGCTGTGAAGCTCTTGATAAAGCTCAGGCGAGATTTTCTTTTTCTCCACCAAATCTTTGAGGGTTTGGTCCTTTCGCCATATGAGTGGTATTTGATCACAGAATACGCTTGCTTTTGATTTAACCCATGATGTAAATGTCACTTCCTCGCCGTTGAAATGCAGGTTTTCTAAGTGGTATTTTGAAAATTTGCCGTCCGCTTGCTCGATGAAGGCGGCGTCTATCTTCCCGCTCGGGGTCACAGCGAAAGATGCTATTTTACCAACTACGCGACCGTATTCGTCTTTAATTTCCTTTCCAACTGAAAAAAAGGGATTGGAGTTTTCCTGCATGTTTTCTCCCCCGAGTTTAAGATGTTTCTGTTGAGGTTTTCTCGCTTAGTGGAGTTGTTGGTATTCCCGGTATGCCTGCTGGCAGTTCTGGGAACTTCTCTTTGATTCTTTGTTCTGCGACTGTGGCTGCTTCTGTGAGAATTTTCTGTGCGTCCTCGTTCACTGTGTCAAAGTTTATCGTCATTCCTGAGCTTTGTCCAGCTTCAATCATTATGCCGCTTAATATATTGCCTATTTCGCCAAGCTCGTTTTCTGCTTCAGGAAAAACGCTTACAAGCCCCGCTCTGACAGTTCTTAAAACGCCCACTGCTGGACCTAGCGTGGAGACGACGTCTCCAAGTTCTGATACTGTTCGTAACCTTAACACGATCTGTTCAAGTGCGAGTCTCGCGTTTATTATGAGTTTCTCCATTTTGCGAATTTCTGCCAATTCACTTGCGAAAACATTTGCGCGGGCTGTGTCATGCTTAGTGTATGCGTCCACAATCCTTGCAAATATCGCTTTGTCTCTTTGGCTGAACCTTTCAGTCGCCTGATCAAGTTTCTGAATTTGTAGTTCAATGCGCCTTATAGCGAAGTCCAAACGTGGCTTCAAAGGTCCTGGTGGCCTGACAGCCTCCTTTATGCGTTCTGTAAATGGTTGCTCGTCGCGTCTACTTTCCCATTTTTTATTAAATCTTTCTGTCAAGGTAATACCTCCGGAAAAAGAGATGCGGAAAACTATCTTATGCATTGTTAATATGTAGAGCTATATGAGGGGCTATAAGTAGAGCTATATGTCTAATTTAAAGCTGTTTTGAGCTTTAAGTGGAAAATTAAAAGGTAATGTTGCCGATTCTGTGGTAATAGACAAAAATGTGTAAGTTAGACTAAAAAGGAGGCTTATAGTCAAATGCTAAGCAAAAGGTGAAAACATATGGGTGAAAGATTAAAAGTGTTTGGGTTAGTGGCCCTCTTAGGATTCATAGCGGGGATAATAGCTCAATTAACGGCAGACTACGTGATTCCAGCGCTTCTAGTGATATTGCCGGAACTTGTTCAAATAAGATTTCTAGT
>JBNAVK010000023.1:0-19294 GCA_049700435.1 Candidatus Bathyarchaeales archaeon | reverse complement strand
GTTGGTTAATTCTCTTTTCAGTAGGGTCTACGTGAACCCAATTGTCGTCTACGAAGATTTCAACCCAGACGTGGTCTCCAGCCGCTTTCTTCGCCTTGTCTTTTAGGGTTGAGCAGTCGATGACTATGCGGCTTCTGTAACCTTTCGCCAAGAGCAAACCATTGTATAATAACGCGAATTCTCCGCATCTTCCCTTTGACTGATGAATTATTTCTATTGGGAGTTCGGCGCGGGGTTTTGGCAGTTCCCCTCTTGTGTATTTGAGGTGTCTATGCGCCCATTCCAGCAGCTCCTTCCAATCTAAGTTTTCAATGGGGTCACGCAAAACAGACCTTGCAAAATTTACAAGTTCAGCTTTATACTCCTGTTTTGCCATTTCCTCATAGCGTTCCCTGTAAACCTCCACTATCCGCGGATATCTACCAGACCGCTGTTTAATAGAGTAATCCTCCGTTCATTCTCTGCTTTTGAAGGGGCATAAAAACTTAATAACTGTTGCATTCAGAGGGTTCTTTAAAATGGTGTGTTCATGAGGAAAGAGAGTTCCAACCAATACGAGTTCAAGCCTTCTTTGGGTTTGTTGGACGCCACAGCCATAAGTGTTGGCGCAATAATTGGCGCAGGAATTTTTATTGTGGTAGGCATCTCAGCAAGGGAAGCTGGTTCGGCTCTTGTTGTTTCTATGCTTTTAGCCGCTGTCATTGCGGTTTTCACTGCGCTGAGTTTTGCTGAGTTGACGGCTTGGCAGCCAAGGGAAGGGAGCATTTACGAGTACACTTACCAGTTGATGTCGCCGTTCGCTGGATTTCTCACTGGTTGGATGTGGATTACATCAAACACTTTTGCTGGTGCAGCGGTTTCGCTTGGCTTCGCAAGTTACCTAGCAGCTCTATTTCCAGCCTTGCCAGTTAACTTGATAGCTGCAGTCCTCTGCATAGCCTTTACAATCCTAAACTTTTTGGGCGTTCGCCAAACAGCCATGCTCAACAACATTCTTGTTGCAACAAAGTTGCTAATACTCGCCTTTTTCATCGTCTACGGCGCGTTATATTTCAACGCGGCAAAACTCGAGCCATTCACACCATGCCAATTAGGCGTGCTTTACGGCGCCTTCTACATTTTCTTTGCCTACGGAGGCTTCGCGAGAGTCGCCGTTGTAGCAGAGGAAGTTAAAGACGCAAAACGTAATGTTCCAAAAGCTATACTGCTGTCGCTTGCGATGTCCACCATAGTTTATGTTTTGGTTGGTTTTGTAGCTGTTGGGCTTGTGGGGGCTGGTGAACTTGCAATTTCAAGTTCGCCTTTAGCAGACGCCATCAGCATAACAAACAACGTGTTTGCGCGTTATTTTGTTTCGGCTGGCGGGTTACTTGCGACAGCCAGCGTTCTGCTCTCAGCCATTTTGGGCGTTTCCCGCATGGCTTATGCTATGGCTAGGCGAAGAGACCTTCCGGAGGCTCTGTGCAAGCTGCACCCGAAATTTAACACACCCCACTATTCAATTTGGATTGTCGGTTTACTGATGGTTTTGCTCGTTCTATTCGTAAATTTGGATAAGGTTGTAGCCATAAGCACCTTCGCGCTGCTCTTCTATTATACTTTAGCTAATGCCTGCGCTTTCAGAGTAAAGACTCAAGGAAGGATATACCCACGCATTATTCCAGTTCTTGGAGTGTGCACATGCTTGGCTCTTTTAACATTTGCTTTTTTCGCTTCACCGCAGTCTTGGATAACCGGAACCGTTTGCCTAGCAATAGGCGCTCTTTACTATTTTGTCAAGCAGGAGTTTTTCAGAGAAGAAAAGAAGCGTTAAGGAATCATTTTGCTTTCTTCTTCAGCATGTTTTCAAGCACTGGACGCAGTTTCGCGTTTTCAGCCTTAATCTTATCCTTGCCTAGGGCACGCATCTGCTCAGTCATTTCCCTCACAACTTCAGCAAACTTAACACCTTCAGCAGCAGAAACATACTCCACCCGAAACCTTTCAGGGCTTAAGCCAAGCTTGTGAAGCATAGGCGCCAAAGCATCCATCCGAGCTTTCATCTTCCAGTTTCCACTAATATAGTGGCAGTCGTAGGGCAAGTGGCAAGCGGCAACCAAAACCATCCCAGCTCCAAGCCTAAGTGCTTCTAGGACGAAGTCGCGGTCAACTCTTCCAGAGCACATAACGCGTATAGGCCTTATGGTTGGCGGATACTCGAACCTGCTTGTTCCAGCCAAGTCTGCGCCCGCATAACTGCACCAGTTGCAGAGGAAAGCCAAGATTTTGTCTTCCGGGTCTTTTTCTAAAGCGGCTCTTATCTGCGCCATGATTTGGGCGTCTGTGAAGTGCATCTGTGTTATGGCGTCTGCTGGGCATTCAGCCACGCATGTTCCGCATCCGTGGCACATGGCGGTTATAACCTCTGCCGGCTTCTTCTCCTCAGCCCTAATGGCTCCATATGGACAGCGTTCAGCGCACATTCCACATTTAACTGAAACGTTTCTGCATTTGCTTGGGTCTACAACCGCCACTATTGGCTCAATCTTCCATTTTGGCTTTGAAAGCACTGTTGCGGCTCTCGCCGCCGCGCCACTTCCCTGTGAAACGCTGTATGGTATGTCTTTTGGCGCTTGACACGAGCCAGCCAAGAACACGCCGTCTGTCGGCGCGTCTAAAGGCTTAAGTTTGGGGTGGCTTTCCATGAAGAAGCCATCTGCGCCTCGTGTAAGGTTGAGGATTCGCGCTATTTCCTCCGAGCCTTTCTTTGGTATGGCTGCTGTTGCCAAAACAACCATTTCAGCTTCAACTTCCATTGGCTGACCAAGCGTCATGTCTTCCGCATGCACAATCAAGTTCTTTGTTTCCGGAACTTCTAAAACACGGCTCACCCTTCCACGGATGAAGTTGACGCCAAGTTCTCTTGCTCTGTGGTAGAATTCTTCAAAGCCTTTGAAGTTGGTTCGCATGTCCATGTAGAAGATGTAAACCTCCACGTCTTCCTTGTACTTTTCCTTAAGCTGGACAGCATGCTTCAAAGTGTACATGCAGCAGAAGTTGGAGCAGTACGGATACTTGTTTGTGTCCCGTGAGCCAACACATTGTATGAAGGCTACACTGTGGGGCTTCTGCCCATCCGAAGCCCGTACAACTTTGCCTCCTGTTGGACCCGCAGCGAGTATAAGCCTTTCAAATTCTAGGGAGGTTATTACGTTTTGGTATTTACCATAGCCATAAAGCTGATTATCGTAAGGCAGATAAATATCATAGCCTGTTGCAACTATTATTGCGCCCACTTCAAGTTCGATTTCCTCGGGTTGCTGTTCAAAGTTAATGGCTTGCCTCGCTCCGCAAGCGTCAACGCACTTGAAACATTCGATGCAGTAATCACGGTTTATTGTGTAGACAAGCGGCACAGCTTGGTCAAAGGGAACAGATATCGCTTTTCTAACGCCTAGACTCATGTCCCACTCGTTCGGATACTCAATTGGGCAAGCGTCTTTACATTCACCGCAGCCTGTGCAGTTTTCCGCAATAACATAACGCGGGTTTTTCCTGATTTTAACCTTAAAATTCCCTATGAACCCGCTAACGCTTAACAAGTCCGCATAAGAAATTATTTCAATGTTTGGATGCCGCCCAACATCAACCATCTTTGGACCTTCAATGCATATGGAACAGTCAAGAGTTGGAAAAGTTTTGTCAAGCTGCGCCATATGTCCGCCTATGCTTTCGCCTTTCTCCAGCAGATAAACTTTGAAGCCCATCTCAGCCAAGTCGAGGGCTGCGTTCATTCCAGCGATTCCGCCGCCGATGACAAGCGCCTTGTTGATTACTGGAACTTCTATTGTTTGGAGGGGCATTAGGAGTCTAGCCTTTGCAACAGCCATCCTAATTAGGTCTTTGGCTTTTTCAGTTGCCTCCTTCGGAGTGCTCGGGTGGCACCATGAAGAAAACTCGCGGATGTTCGCCATCTCAAAAAGAAACGGGTTCAAACCAACATCGGAAACCGTCCGCCTAAACGTTGGCTCGTGCATGCGCGGCGAACAAGCAGCAACAATCACGCGGTTAAGCCTATGCTCCTTTATCCCCTTTCTAATTTCCTCTTGCCCCGGGTCTGCGCATGTATAGCGGTTGTCTTTAACATAAACAACATCTGGCAAAGTTTTAGCGTATTCAACAAGCTCTTTTATGTCCAGGACGCCAGCTATATTTAAACCGCAGTGGCAGATGAAAACTCCTATACGCAGTTCTTGGTTTTCACTTTGTTTTTGGGTCATACGTATGTAGACCTCCACTTCAATCTTCTTTCAACAGTTTCCATCGTTTTCCGAGAGCCTTTAGCCTTCAACTCCTTAGAAATTTCCATCGGCGAAGCCAGCCTTTCCAAGGCTTTGTTCCATGCGCCAGAACGGACAGGCGTATGCCTTATTCTTGTTCTCTTAAGCTCTAAAGCCTCCTCAACTGGGCAAACAACTTTGCATGCTCCGCAGTAGACGCAGAACAACTCGTTAACGTGAACCTTCTTATCCTCGTCAGAAAGATATAGCGCGCCAGTTATTGGGCAAACATCTAGGCAGTCGGTGCATCCTTCCGGACATTTTTCCGTGTGGATTAATATTTTTCCGAAGAAGAACTTTCGAACATGCATAAGCCCTTTTGGACATTTAAACTCGCATATTCTGCAGCATGGGCAACGTTCCAGCGCAACATCAACCTTAACCTGAAGCCTTGCCTTCTCCCTTTTAGTTAGGGAGTCAAGGTTTTCAACGATTTTTCCATCACGCGTAAGCCTTGTTATCTTAATCAAGTCTAGGGGACAAGCCTCTTCGCATTTAATGCAGTCAAATGGGCATTTGCTGGAGTCTATTTGAACTTCGCGAATCAACTGGGGGAAGCTTTCCTTTTCAACAACAGAAAGAACGTGCTCGCCGTTTAAAGTCACCTTTACTGCGCCATAAGGGCATAGGATGTCGCATATTCCACAGAAGTTGCATTTTGCCAAGTCAATGTCAACTTTGGCTTTCTTGGCTTTTTCCCCTTGAATTTTAGGCTGCTTCTCAAGCTTAATAGCTTCTTTAGGGCAAGCTAAAGCGCAAATTTGACAGCCAACACAAAGTTTTTTGTCAAGAGTTAGCTTGTAATTTTTTACGTGCAAAATCCACTCTAAAGTTAAGGCTTCAGCCGTATCCCTTTTCAACGTTTTTAGAGGCATAAGTAAACCACCAAAAACATTTTCTTGAATGAGCAAACCGTAGATGAAATGTGAATTAAGTTTACTTGCTGAGGGTGGCTACCCATTATTTTATCCATTTCCTCAGATGCTGCAGTTAGAATACTTTGAGAGAGAACATATATGATATAAGTTTTTTTACCCTTATTCTAGGATGTTTTTCGTGAATCCAGTGCGATTGTGTGTTAACATAAAATGTATATACCATATATAAAATTTCCGCGAAAATTTCACGTGACAACCTCGCTAGAAAACTTTAAGCACGTAGCCACATAACACTTCAACCCCTCTTCCTCCAAAGAAACAATTTCCAAACCAGCATCATGCAGCAAATTTTCAAACGCTTGCAAACTAAAAATTTTCTTTAAGCCCGTAACAACTATTTGGGCGCTGTCTTCCACAACTCTTCCAATTTCCTCTAGAGTCTTTACTGGGTCTGGCATATTTTGAATTAAAGTGAAAGCGAAGACCGTACTGAAGGCGCAGTCTCTGAAGGGCATAAAATCCGCATCAGCCATAACCAAGTGAACATTCCGAAAGCCTCGAGCACGCTCCTTCGCCTTCAAAAGCGTCTTCCTAGAAACTTCCAAGCCTACAACCATTTCCGCCTTAGGCGCAACATGCTCAAATAGAAGACCTGTCCCGCATCCCGCATCCAGAACCTTGCCATAATTGTTCGCCTTTAAGCTTTTTAGTGCAGCCTCAAACTTTGCCTTTTGCTCCTCAGCGTACCGCATGTCATACATATGCGCAGTTAAGTCATAGCGTTCCATGACCCCGCGTTTCTTTGTCCACTCGCCCATCAAACACCCTTCAGAAATCTTATGTACGCAGTCAGCCTTCTAAAAATATTGGCTGAGAAATTGTTAGGCTCTAAACCAATGGCTGTTCTGATTGAACCAAACATTTCTGAAGCTGAAAGAATCGCCAACGAAGCGCTTTTCCACCACAAAACACTGCTCATCGTCGGCAACTGCTGGGTTCACTACACTGGAAGAGCAAAGTCGAAGCTTGAACCAGGCGAACGCATGCTCATAATTAAGGAGGACGGTTCCCTTCTCGTCCACCGAGCAGTAGGCTACGAACCCGTAAACTGGCAGCCTCCGGGTTGCATATTCCACACCCAAGCAAAAGACAAAATCCTAGAAATTCACGCCGTGCGTAAAAAACCCCATGAGTCTGTTAGAGTCTTCTTTGACAAAGTGTTTATGGTTTCCGCCTTTAACCTTATGGATTCCGGAGAGTTTTCGCTTTACGCAAGCGAAGAAGACATGCATAAGGCAATTCTCCTAAAACCCTCAATTCTAGAGGAAGGGTTCAAACCAATAAGCTACGAGAAGAAGGTTAAGCCGGGTTTCGTTGACATTTACGGTGTGGATAAAAACGGGAAACTTGTTGTTGTGGAAGTTAAACGCAAAACAGCAGGCAAGGAAGCAGCACTCCAACTCGCAAAATACATAGAAGCAATCAAAAGCAAGGCAGACCGCGAAGTGCGGGGAATCCTAGCCGCACCAAACATCGCAAGGGATGTTCAACGGCTGTTAACAACTTTGGGACTGGAATTTAGAGTCCTAGACCCTAAAAAATGCGCGGAGATTCTCCGTCGATCCGAGACACGAAAGCTAGCAGAGTTTCTATAAATGATTAAGATTTCTAGCAAGTTTAAATTTAGGGAAAATTGAACGCGTAAATCTTTTATTATCATTTCGTAAGGATATCTTAGGTGTTGGCTGCTTGAAAAAAATCCTAAGAGCACTAAAAACGCATCGAAAAACTCTTGCCATCATCTTCATCATACTTGCATTGTTGACGCTTTTACCCTGGGGCGTTAGCAAACCAAATTATTTAGGTTATTACTCTATTTGCAGTTTTACTCCGATTAGCACAATAACACTGTTTTTAATAGCTTTAGTTTTCTACATCGTCGGAAGCAAGCGGGTCATCCTGCGCTATGCAACACTTATTGTTTTGATTGTATTTTGCCTTGTTGGATTCTCGGCATACAGCGTAAGATTTTCGATCTACAGCCTCCAAATGAGTTTGGAAGTCACAGAGCGGGATTACCATTATGACTCATTTTTTGAAGATAATGTCGTATTAGTACGGTTTAATCTAACTTTTAAGAATCCGACAAGCCTAGATACGCCTAGCTTTAGGATAGAAAATTGGGATTTTTACATCAATGGCAAAAAACTCAAAATCATGACGTACGGCGGTATTCCCGTAGAGATACCGACGGGCCTAAGGTATTTTCCTGATCAATCTATTGCCGTCAAAGCCCATGAAACATTTAACTACACACAACTTGAACTCTTTTGTATGCAAAAAACTTTGAAGGTGGAAGAAGGAGATGTTCAAGAGGTGTGGACAGCCTTAACGCAGGGAAACTTTAGCGTTACCCTTACTGGGATGTTAGTTGCAAGAGCATCTGGCGATTATAAGCAGTCGCTTTCCGCCATAATAACAGCGGCGAGGCCGTTCGAAATAACATGCAATTACCCAAGGCAATGACCGATGTTAGAATAAATCAAGCTGGGAACAGCCAATGATTAAGAGAGTAGTTCCATTAGCCTTTGACAGTTTTGGTGTTCGTTCAATGGCAACTTTCGTGGAGACGGACGACGCTAGGATTCTGATAGACACTGGAGTTGCTTTGGCTCCGTTGCGTTATGGTTTGGAGCCGCATTTTTTGGAGTGGCAGAGACTTGACGAGACTTGGGAGGAAATAAAGCGTTATGCGGAAGACGCGGATGTTTTAATTGTTACGCATTATCATTATGACCATCATGACCCAAGCAGTCCAGAACTTTATAGGGGCAAGACTGTTTTTGTTAAGCATCCTACGGAAAATATAAACAGGAGCCAAAAGGAAAGGGCTGCAGTTTTTTTGGCGGTTGTTGAGGGCTTGCCTAAAAGGCTTGAGTTTTCTGATGGGAGAAGCTTTCGGCTCGGCGAGACACAAATCACTTTTTCTAAGGCTGTTTGCCACGGCTCTAATCCGCGGCTTGGATATGTGACGGAAGTGAGCATAAAAAGCGGAAACGAAAAGTTTCTCCACACTTCGGATGTTGAAGGTCCGTCGCTACAAGACCAGATAGATTTCATTTTGAAAGAGAAGCCGAACGTGCTTTTTGTGGATGGCCCAATGACGTACATGCTTGGTTACCGTTATTCTTTTAAAAGCTTGGAAATCTCCAACAGCAACCTTGTCAGAGCTGTAAGGGAGACCGGTCTTCACACGTTGGTTTTAGACCACCATTTTCTACGCGACTTAAACTATAAAATGCGAATAAAGCCTTTGTATGCAGAAGCGGAAAAACGCGGTGTTAAGGTTGTTACTGCAGCGGAGTTTTCTGGGAGAAAAATTGAGATGCTTGAAGCCTTGAGAAAAGAGCTTTACGCGAAGTATGGGGAAAAGGAGTTTAAGGTTGAGAGGCGGCGGCTAAGGGAGGAATAGCCCGTTCTAAACGAGGAGGACAGCTATTATCCCGCTTAGGAATATTCCATCAAATGTTCCAGCTCCGCCTATGCTTGCTATTCTAGCTCCTAATTTCGGAATTTTATGCAAGTTGGTTATGTCCGCGCCTATTAGTGTGCCGAGAACACCTGAAACGTAAGCCACAACTGCTGGTGCGCTTGAAGGTAAAAGATAAGCCGTTAACGCTGCTGCTATCGGCGGTATGAGCGCTGGCGTGGCTATTCCTAAACCTCTTACTGGTCTTGCAACCATATGTGTTATTGCTGCGACTATTATGGTTCCAACTAGGGCGTAGTGCGCCGCTGATGGCAACTTCCAAAGAAGATAAATTGACACTAAAGTGGGGATTAGGGCGCCGCCCACGTTTATGGCAATTATAGTTTTAAATTCTTCATACTCAAATTGTGGAACCCTGAAAACCATGCCGAAGAAGCTTATGTACTCTTCCTTAACTATTGGAATCTTAGCCTTAAGCTTCAACAATGGAATATTGACATAACTTCCAACAAAGGTTGCTACAAGAATAAGCATAGTTAACTGGGGGCTAAAGCCAACCTGCCTAAAGGCAAGTCCCACGGCTCCAACAAAAAGTAAGCCTACGACCAAAACAAGAAGTAAAAACAAGATTATAAGTATGCTATAGCTGTGAAGGCAGTAGATGGTTCTTTTACTCAATAAACTACACCACAACTTTATTGCCATTTTATAGCTGAATTATAAAAGGCTTGCTGATTCTAGGCTGGTGACGAAAAACTAAAATAACAAGTTAAACAGTTTGGCTTAGGGCGCATATATATGAATCTTTGGAAAGACATCCCATGCGGCGATAAACCGCCAGAACTTTTAAACATGGTAATCGAAGTTATCAGCGGCTCGAGAGACAAATATGAATACAACATTAAATGGGAGAACTTTGTCCTAGACCGCATAATACCCTCATCTGTTGTTTTCCCAGTTGAGTACGGGTTTGTTCCGCAGACATGGTTCGACGACGAAGACCCACTCGACATAATGGCTTTGAGCTACGAACCCCTAGAAGTAGGATGCATAGCTAAAGTTAGGGTTATAGGCGCATTAATAATTGAGGATGAAAAAGGCGAGGACCCGAAAATGCTGTCTGTTCTCGTGAATGATGCGCGGTTTGAGGGTTACAAGGACATCAGTGATGTGCATCCGCATAAGCTTAGGGAGATTCAAGAGTTTTTTGAAACTTACAAGCGCTTAGAGCCGCATAAATGGGTGAAGTTTAAGGAGTGGAAAAACGCCGAAGAAGCCGTGAAAATCGTGGATTATGCAATTAAAAAGTTTAAGGAACTAAAGTGATGTTGGTTTAGGCTAGTTTTTGGCTTAGGGCTTCATGCTCCTTCTCTGAAAGCCAACCCTCTTCCCTTAACTTTTTTAACCCGTTTCCGACTGGTTCCCGTGTGGAACTTGTTTTTAGCATGTCGACTTTTTCGCCAAATTCACTTATTTCCCTTGCAAAGGCAGCGTCTTTCTCTATTAACATTGGAAGTTTTTCCAGTAATGAAGTTAACGCTTTAAACCTTGGAACTAGAAGTTGCTTGACTTTCGCCTTTCCAAATGCGCCTTTAATTTTCGCCGAGAAGCCTATGCTGTTCGCTGCCATGGGCGGGAAAACCACATAACGCTTCTTCATTTCAGCTTGGTAACAAACGAGATGGAAGGGTACGTAAATTAGGCTTGGATTGGCTTGTTTTTGTTGAATTCCCAATTTTTCAAGGTTTGCTAGGTCTTCCTCTCTGAGCCTTGCCACATTGTTTATTTGTTGAATTATGTTTGCGGTTAAGTCTTCAAGTTTTTCCATTTCCTGTTTTTGGATTTGGATTTTGGCGTCGCGGGATGCCTCAAGCTCAAGCAGGTCTTTTTTTGCTTCCTTGATTTTGTTTTCCCACTCTGACCTTAACTTGAAGGTTTCAGCTGACTTGTTTTCCTCTATTTCCTTAATCTTGTCTTCAATTTCTTCTATTTGCCTTTCTATTTCTGAAAGTTCCTTTTTGGTTTCGTTGGCTTTCTCTTTCCATTTCTTTTCGCCGACTGAATCCTTGTTGGCGGCGCATGTTTTGGCTTCTATGCTGCAGCGTTCAATTTTTTTAAGCGTTTCTTCCTTTGCCTTTTCAAGTTTAACCTTATCCTTCTGCAGTGGGAGAAGCTGTTTCTCAAAATTTTTCACTAATTTCAATGTTTGCTGGTCATAATCCTCGTTTATGCGGTTGATTTTTTGTGCCGCAATTTCCTCTTGCTTCTTAATTTCTAAGTCTAATTCTTCCTTGATGGCTTTGATGCTGCCACGAATTGTTTTAACAAAGTTGCGGGTTGTCTTGTTGAGGAATTTTATGCCTTCATGGAGTAGGTTGATGTTGGCTTTGAAACTGGATTTTATGCTTTCCAGTTCGTGGATTATCGACGAGATTAAAGATTCATCTATTGTTGAGGATAAAAGTGCTGTTTCTGCGTCAGAAACATCTAACTGTCTTATCTCTAAAATGTATTGGCTGAACTCGCTTAGAAAGACTGGTTCGGTGATTAGGGCATCTATCACCATTGTCTTTTCTTCGCTGGGCGTTTGAAAATAGTTAACGTTATCTGAAAGGAAAGTCATGTAGGTCTCCATAGTCTTTGAGCTTCTCTGAGCATTTTCTAGGAAAGTTTTAGCGTCTGGAACACTTCTGTAGGTCAACGTGTAAGCGGTTGTTTTCAACCCGTCGAAAACTAGGCTTAAATCATCCCACGGAAAAAGCCAAAATGGATAGAAAAACTTGGTTAGGAAGACCATTTTCTCTTCGGGTTTCTTTAATATTAAGCCTCCACCCTTAGCGCGTTCTAACTCGGCAAAGCAGTAAATTGCAGCTTTCTCCATCTCTTCCGTGAATGGTTCCTTGCGGTTTTCAGCTAAAACCGAAAAGGGAAGGGTTAGCCTCTCGATTTTTTGTGTCAAATCTTCACCAACTATTAGATGTTAACGTGAGTGGCTTAAATATTTTAAATACTGCAAGTTTCATCCAACACATCAACGCCATAACTAACTATTCCCAAAAGTAGTTAAAAGTGGAAAAATGGGGGTGTTTGGTTTACTGCTGCCGCTTTTTTACTTCTTTTTCGCTGCCTTCCCCTTTTTCTTTTTTGTTTTGCCCGCAGACACGAATGTGACCTCAGACCTATAATCGTGCACGTTTTCTTTAAAAAATTTTCTATTGAATTGCAATACAGACTCGTTTTCTGGAAAACATTAAGAGATGTGGTTGTTATAAAGTTAAAAATGATTTTCTAAAGAAGAAGAGTTTTTGAAGAATAAATCAGTATAGAACAACAGAATAATGCAGAAAAGCGGTTTCGATTGTGTAAAGGAGCTTTTATTGGGTTTTTCGCTTTAATAAGGGAATGCCTACGGTGGCTATTATCGCTGTTGCTAAAATCACCAAAACTGCAAGGTTAATGTAAATAGGCGCCAACGTTTGAAAGATGGGACCCGCTTCTGGATATTTACTAATGTCAGTATACTGCATGGGCAATGTAGCCAATACAGCAGCAGCCAAGCCTCTTGTAAGCATTATGCTCATAATTGGACGTTCTCCAACTAGTTCGCTACAGCGGGCGGTGGCGATTCTGACGGCGCCGAATCTAACAAGCAAGAGTATAAGTGAAAGGATTACTCCAACAATGACTGTTCTGATTTCGCCTATTGTAACTATCAAGCCTATATATACAAAGAAAAAGGTTCTTAAGAGGAACGCTATTTCCGATTCAAACCTTTTTAATCCAGCGTCGATGACCACGTTCGGTGGTCTTTCCATTCTAAGGATTTTGTAAATCTCTTTTTCGTTGCCCAAAACAACGCCGAAGAGGAGAGAACAGAGTGCACCACTTCCGCCTAAAAATTCTGATATGGAGTAAGCTAAAAGCGCAATTGCCAAAGTAAGCATGTAAGCATAAGCTACTTTCATAACTCTTTTCAAAACGCTTAACCAAAAGAGGCCAAACAAGAATCCAAGCACAATCCCTATTGAAAATCTACTTGTTATTGATTGACTAACACTTACTAAGTCAAACTTTCCAGTTAATATGATTTCGATGACAATCAGCGAAAAAACTATTTGAAGAATGTCGCTCATGGTGGATTCCAAGCTTAAGATTGTTGTGCACTTCTCGCTTGGCTTTATTTTGTTGACCAGTGAAACGACAGCGATGCTGCTGCTTCCACCGTACATTGTCCCAAAGAGTACAGAATAAAGCGGCGGCAACTCTGGAATTACAAAGAACATCATAAAAAGCGAAACTGCAATAACGTTAATCGCAAATCCCACTATGGCGAGAACCGCTGCCCGAGGGCTTTCAGAGAAAACACGGTAAATGTTCATCGCCATGCCGCCATCAAACAATATGAAAACTAAGGCTAATGCAGCTAAATATGGGGCTAGACTCATTATTGAAGCAGCATCCACAAGACCTGTCAAGGGACCAAGCAATATGCCTAAGATTATGAGGAATAGCATGTCTGGAAAGCCCGTGCGCTCCAAAACATAGTTGCCCAAAAACCCAATAACAATTATTGAACCGGCCAGTATAAGGGCAAGCGTAACCGGGTCCATTTTCTAAACCCTTTTACCCTTAATCTAACAGTCTAGCTTAAAGAATTTTTGTTCAAAGAAGGAAGGCGAGTCTGCTTTAAGATTTAGGCGAAAGTTAAAAGTATGATTAATATGCTTAATAGTGGATGCGTGTTTGAAGTGTTCGATGTTATAATGATAAACATTTTAACATTAGCCTTTTCATTAGCCGTGCTAGTCATAGCTAGCCAATTTACAATAAAGTCAATTGAACAGTTAATTGAGCTTACACGCCTAAGCGAAGCTTCTATAGGTTTTGCAGTATTGTCTGTCATGACAAGTATCCCGGAAATTTTTGTTGCAACATTTTCCGTGTTGCATGGTAAACCCGGATTTTCCGTAGGCGACATACTGGGCTCTAACGTTTTTAACATAGGGATTGTTGTTGGAATTTTAGCGACCATGGGTTTTCTCAAGAAGTGTTCAACAGAGCTCTTAACAGAGTTAGTTGACATTCTGTTTCTTTCATCTATAATCCCTTTAATTCTGGTTGTATTTGGCAAAGCTCATTACTTGGTGGGCTTGGCACTTTTAGGCATTTTCATAGTTAGCATACGCGAGATGACGAGGAGGAGAAAGCAGCCGATATCGCTAGACAATGGAGAAGCGCAGAGTAAGAAAGTTAGCACGAGGGTTGTTCTTTTTAAAATAATTGTGGGAGTCGCTTTGGTTATTGCGATGGCTGAACTTATCATAACGTCTGCATCTAATATTTCAATAACACTTGGAGTCGCACCCATACTTATAGGAGCAAAAGTTATTGCAATAGGCACTTCTATGCCTGAACTTGCACTTGACTTGACTGCTGTTCGTAGGGGAAGGGTTCACCTAGCCCTCGGAGACCTAATAGGCTCTAATCTAACAAATATTACGCTTGTTTTGGGAATAGTTCTTTTGGCATCTCCGTTCGAAGTTGTTGACCTTTCAATTTTTGCCCAAATTGTCCCCTTCGTGTTGATAACAACACTTATTCTTTGGCGTTATCTCACTAAGGGCGGGGTTTCGCAGCTTGGTGGAGTTGCATTAATAATTACCTATATCGTGTTTCAAGCAGTCATAGTTGCATAAAAGCCTCTTTACAAGATTTTATCCACCCTCAAATGGGTTAAATATCCCGCTAAGCCGTAAAGTGGGAAGAGGAGAATCTCTGTTAAGTTTCCAATTTCTATGGGGAACTTTACAAAGGCAAAAAAGCTCGCTATATAGAGGAAGACTCCATATATGGTTAGGGATTTGAGGTTGTGGTAGGTTTCTGTTGTCCGCCAGCTTAACTGAATCCCAGAAAACAGAATCCAAACCAGCAACGGCACCAACAAAAGAATTGCATATTTCTTATACCAAGGCAAATCCTCAGCCTTCTCGCATTTCGTTTTCTTTCTGTAGATGGAAGGCAGGTCAGGGAGGAAACTGCTGTAAAAGAAGATCAGCCAGCCCCAAAACATGGAGTCCAAGGCGTTCTCGCCGAAGAAATAGAACTCTACAAACACGTAGAGAAGACTTGCAGGCAGGATTATATTTTTAAACATTTTAACCGAAGAGCTAACATGTTCTATGGTTTCCTCTTCCATTCGCCAAACAGGAAGTTTTGACCTAACCTTCTGGTTTAGGCTCTTGAAAAAGTTGAAAACAAAGCCGAAAAGAGCGCTATATAAACCAGTCAACAAGCCATGAATCGCATTGAGAAACTTCTTAACCTTAGACATTCCGCGCTCAACACCACACGAATCTTGCCCAATAATTCTAGTTGCCTTGGCTTCAATTTTTATTTTTCGTCTTCAGCATCAGTTGGACAATTACTGCACTCCAAGAAAGTCTGTTATTTTCTTTTGGAAAAGCACGTTCTTCAAGAGCACACCTCGCATAATCCACCTTTGAATTGGAATTTGGAATCGGCTTGCAACAAAATTTAGGGCTTCATCCAAAGTTTTGAACGTGAACGGCTTCTGCCTCATAGCATTTCTAACATTTTCGCGAACTTGCCAAACGCCCACGGGCATTATGTAGCCTGGATGCGCTTCTCGGAGAACTATTACTGTGGCTTGGCGCTGTTCTTTTATGAGATGTTCGCAGACGGCCAAACGCGCCGCATAATAGCATCCGCCGATCTCGGCGTAAGTGGTTCTTCCCTCGTAGCCTTCCCAGTCTGAGAACATGACGGCTGTTCTTCCGCTTGGGTTCCAAACAGTGCCGGGATACCATGCTTCTATGGCTTCATAACTCCATTTGGCGGGAATCATCAAAACTTCGAAGATGTTGTCTAAATAACGTGATTCATAAACGCGGAACTCGCTTATCTCGGGAAAAGTCTTAACTTTCTCCATCAACGCTTTTGACAATGTGCTGTCGACGGCTGTTATGCTCCAACGCGTTGGCACAAGACGCCTGTTCTTTTCTAAGCCGAAAGCGCCTACGCTGAAGGCTCTTTGGATTTTTGTTACTAAAACGCCTTTGCTGTAAAGTTCCAGAACAGCTTCTGCAGCTTTTAAATCAGTGTCGCCATAAGCCTTTTCTATCTGGTGGTCCCAGCGGGTGTTTCCAACACGCAAATCGCGGATGGGCGCTGAAGGTCCAAAGGGCTGAACTTCATCGTCTAGGAGGAGGAAGCCTCTAGGTTTTTTCTTCAAAATAAGCTCAACATCAACGGGGTTGACAGCCAAAGCCAACTCGCGGGTTTTCTCAATAATTTTTCCAGCTTCTTCGAATTTTTGCACTTGAACTCGGTGTTTTCCGCGGATAAGCATTGAGCGGAAACCGACGATTTCGTCTATGGGTTTTCCAAACCAGTATTCTGGCAGGTCGTAGAGGCTTGTGTCTTCTTGAACTGGAGGCACCAAAGGTCCAGCATAGACGTATGGGTAGCCTATTCTGCCGACGAAAACGCTTGGAGGCGAAGCGCCAGCGATGTCTTCGCTTTGCATTAGGGGAGCGCTTTTGAGGAAAAGGTTCGCTTTAACGATTATTGGGCAGCGGGTTTTTCCGCAGAGAAACCTTGCGCCTTTGCATACTACGCATAAGCCTCTTTTTGAGGCTTTTACAAGAAATTGGCTTTCATCATAACTTATGTCAGAAGTCACACCTGAACCTTTTAGAACGTCAAGTAGCCAAACGTTAGGAGAAGCCTTGTCCAAACGCCCACGCGAAAAGCGCAAGCCCAATCACGAAATTGTTAAAAACATCAGGCTCATATGCTTTTTGAGTTTCCCTCCAAAAAGGTTTAAGTGCTCATGAATGAATGAGAAATAACAAAATTTGTAGCGATATGGAGCAGAGTGTTTATGAAAGTTGATAGATTTTTGGTTGAACGGTTCATGGATGCACATGAACATGACGTGGAACTTAATCTGGCGGAAACCTGCGTTGAAGCATTTACGTTAGGCGAGTTTCTAAAACTTATAGGACGAGAAAAACTCTTTGAGGAACTAAAAGACTTGAGGTTATCCTACGGGTTTGTTGACGGATCTCCAGATCTCAGGCAAGGAATCGCGAATCTGTACGACCATATGAAGCCCGAAAACATACTCATAGCCGGCGGAGGAATAGGCGCCAACTTTATTGTTTTCTACACCCTTGTTGAGCCCGGCGACACGGTTATTTCGGTTTTTCCAGCTTATCAGCAACTATACAGCGTAGCCAAATCATTCGGCGCTGATGTTAAACTGCTGCAATTGCGTGAGAGTAATCAGTGGCTGCCGGATGTCGATGAGTTATCTGAAATTGTTGATGACAAAACCAAGCTTATTGTGCTCATTAACCCGCACAATCCAACTGGAAGCCTCATTAAAGCAGACCTTTTGAAAAAAATTTGCACTGCTGCAGAGGACATCGGCGCATACGTGCTCTGCGATGAGGCTTATAGAGGCCTTTACATAAGACCAGATGATTCTGTCCCCTCTGCAGTGGACATCAGCGAAAGAGCCATAGCAACTGGATCCTTTTCTAAGGTTTTTTCTGTTGCAGGCTTACGCCTAGGATGGATAGCCGCGGACAGACAGATTATTGAAGAGTGTAAACTTCGCAGGGACTATACAACAATCAGCAACGGCTTGATTGATGATGCCCTTGCGGCTCTCGCTGTAAAACAAAGAGATCGTATATATGAGCGCAACTTGAGGATTCTCCGCACAAACTACCAAATTCTCGCGCAGTGGGTTAAAGATGAGCCTTTAATTGAGTGGGTTCCCCCGAGGGCGGGAAGCATAGCCTTCCTCCGCTACAAATTTAAAGCTTCTTCCGAGGATCTTTGTCTTCGCTTTCTTAGGGAAAAGGGAACGTTGCTTGTTCCAGGTTCATGTTTCGGAATGGATGGGTATATGCGAGTTGGCTTCGGATGCGGGACTAAAACTTTAAGGGAGGGCTTGTCGCGTTTCAAAGATTTTTTAAACTTTTACCGTTAAAACTGGAGTTGGGTGGTTTTGGGTGAAGGTAAAATATAGGTTCCAATTTTACAAGGAAATCTACAGGAACATACCGAAAATTCACCAAGAAGCCAGAGAGGCGGCAAAGGAATTAGGCCTTGAAAAATTGCATGGTAAAGTCGGATTATACGTTGGCAGTTCAAGTTGTCCGGGTCCTCTTCCAAAATACGTGCTTGACGCCATAATTGAAGCTAACAAAGTTTCAGTTTACCCATTGAGCAAGGTGGAAGACCAAATTAGAGAGTTGGTCAAAGACATTTACGGAGACGAATATGATGTTGCAGTGACAAACACGTGCGAATCTGCTCTGCGTGTATCCTTCGAGGCGCTTTTTGCTCCGCCCATGATGAGGAAAGGCGACGCTTATAGAGGAAGATACATTACGCCATACGGCGAGGACTTCGACTTTTTCGGAAGCTATGGAAGGCCTTTCCCGCCGCGGTACAAGCATTTAGTCAGTGACCGAAGCACTTCAACTGGAGAATTAGCCGTGGAGGCTAAAAGTCTCACGAATCTGGACACAATTTACGTGCGTCTAGCCGGAGCAAGGTACGAGCCTCACGGAATCTGCTACAACGTGTGCCCGCTGCTGTTTACAACACGTTCGTTGGAATCATCTGAGAGGATAGCCAAGGTTGCAGACAGACACGCTGACGAGTTGGTGGGATTCGTAACTATAGGTTATGACACGCCCGGGTACGGTCACGCTGAAAAGGACGAGAAGGGGGCGCCAAAGCTTATGAGACTCATAAGCAGGCTTGCAGGAGAATTTGATGTCCCATATATAGTGGATTGTGCAAGCGGCCTTCCAGTCATCGGATTATCTCCTAAGGACATAGGTGCCAGCGTAATGATGTGGAGCATGGATAAGGTAGCTCGTTCAACAATCTGCGGCCTCATGGTGGGCGAAGAAGAATTTATGATTCCCATACGCAAAGGCTTAGGTGTCGGCGGAACAAAATACGGTGAACCTTCATCTCATTATAAAGGGGTTTTCTCCTTTGCCGATCCAGGAAGAGATTCTATGATAGGGTTGATGGAAACATTAAAAGTTATGAGGGAAAAGCCTGAACTGTTCAAAAAACCCATCGACAAGATGCATAGAATAATTGAGGAAGAGTTTAAGTCGTTTACACCAAGCAGATTTAGAGATGGAATTGTAGTAACGAAATCCTATACGTTCGGCGGAATAGAAGTAAACTATGAACAGACATGGGAGGAAGGCGAGTATGGGATACCTATTTTCTCGCTTGAAGACTTGTTCACAAACACAAACCCGATAATGTCTGCCCTTGACGAAATGGGAATATACCCGCCAACAATATACGGCGGAAACAGTTTCATATCTCCTGGCATGGGAACCGTTGACAAAGATGGGAAGCTGATTGAAGAAAACACCAGATTGGCAGTGAAAGCGCTTGTCAAAGCAATGGAAATTGTCTGCAAACACGCAGGACTCACAAAACAGTAATGATTTCTAGGACAAAGTTGCATAACTTATTCTTAATAGTGGCGCCCTGGCCGGGATTTGAACCCGGGTCCAGCGGGCGACAGCCGCTTATAC
>JBNAVK010000022.1:0-22774 GCA_049700435.1 Candidatus Bathyarchaeales archaeon | reverse complement strand
GTAGAAGGAGTATTCGGCTGTCCGATAAAGTAGGCTTTTAAAGTGCGGTCAGAATTCATGGTAACCGTTATTGGATTGCTGTAAACTGTTGCTCCGTCGAGAACCCAATAATCAAAGTAATAGCCTGAGTACGCCGTAGCAGTAACAGTCACAGAGGAGCCAAAGCCGTAAATGTAGTTTCCAGGCGAGGGGTTGGTGGTGCCTCCAGAAGTAGCTGAAATGGAAAGTAGCTGGGTTATCCATTCAGCTGTATCTTCCCAGTAGAAGACGTAGGCTGGAAATACGTATACACCTGAGTATGCGACTACGCGTATCTCCCATCTTAGAACGTTACCGCTTGGTATCCAAAGGCTTGCAGCTGCTTCAATATCTTGAGGGTTAGTACTTATCGGGTTCATGAACCAACTTATCTTCTCTGTATAAGCCCCACTAACAGTTACATGAGAAATTGGAAGCGATATGCTTACTGATGGCCCACCAGGAGTCAATGAAATACTACCCCCAGTCGATGCCAAGCCAGCTTTTGGTTGCCAATTATCAAACGTTGCACCTGGACAGTAGATTTCAAGTTTATCAATCCAATCAAAATATGCTAATTGATCCGTGTGAATAAGTATATCAAAACCGTAGAAATCCTTGCCTTCAACTGCACTTTCATGTTTATATATATACTGTAACCATGAATTTGTTATTTTTACTGGTAATATCCTTATGACCCCAAATCACGCTGGCTTTGGCGACCTGCCATTGGCTCTGTAAAGGTAAAAGAATCAATAGCAGAATAAAGAAGCCGAGTAATTGTTGATTTTTATAGGGCTTAAGTTTGGCATTTCTGTTTAGTCTGTATGCGATTATTAGAATTACTAAAGTTGAAAGAGAGATTGAAACAAAACTGAAAATAAATGAGTAACTTAAGGGTGTAACAAATAGATATAATCCTAAGTCAGCTGCGAGAGTTATTCCAACTATTGTTGTAGTAACTATCTCAGGTTTTTTGTTGGATAATGAGACTATTAAAATTCCAATAAGCATCAGAACGCCTGTAAAGGCCAATGTGGTTTCGATGGGATCCTTTAATTGTCCTGCAAAGAAGGGCACGCGGACAATCGCGTTTGCAAATAATAGGATTATACATAAACGTTTTGTATTCATGTTTTTTCCCTTTTTGTTCTTTTTTCTTCTCTTTCATTTGGGGTTAGACGCGAACAATGCAATAAGCATTGTCCCCCACAGTTGCATATCATTTTCTAAACTTTAAAAATTTTTCGGGCAAATCAAATCCTACACATAAGAATGAAAAAGTCGTTAAGAAATTTGGTGGGCCGGGCCGGAGTTGAACCGGCGACCTCAGCCTCGTAAGGGCTGCTTTAGGCTTGTCTTTTGGGCAAGTGTCCTAACCAAGCTAGACGACCGGCCCCTTTCTTGATTTAGAGACTGTTTTGTTTTATTAAAAGTTTGGTTTTAAGGCAAAAATATTAAGGTGTATTTAATACTGTTTGAAAGGAGTACAAAGTTGATGCTGTAGCTGTTCGGCATGGTTTGATGGTGGAAAAATGAAGAGAATTCTGGTTACGGGAGCCGGTGGACCCGCTGGAATAAATTTTGTTTTGTCGCTTAAGATTGCGCCTGAAAAAATTTTTGTTGTTGGAACCGAAGCCAGCGCCTATTTCATTCACCTTGCCCCTACGGATAAGACTTATTTGGTTCCTAATGCTGCAGAACCCAGCTACATCGCCAAGTTGAATGAAATAATACGAAAAGAGCGCATAGAGTTTGTTCACGCTCAACCAGATGTTGAAGTTGCTGCGATATCGGAAAACCGTGAAAAGTTAAACGCAAAAGTTTTTTTGCCTTCAAAAAAGGCTATCAGCGTATGCCAAGACAAGCTTGAATCAGCAAAGGTCTGGGAAAAAAATAAGATTCCAGTTGCAAAATTTCTAGAACTGCAAAACGAAAAAGACGTCAACAAAGCCTTTGAAGAACTTGGAAAACCTATATGGATTAGAGCTAGGCACGGCGCCGGGGGAAGGGGAAGCACCCTCGCCCACAATAAAGACACGGCATTAGCGTGGATTAAGTATTGGAAGTCTCGTGGAATGAGCTGGCAATTCATCGCCCAACAATATCTGCGGGGAAGAAACATAGGCTTCCACAGTTTGTGGAAAAACGGCGAACTAGTCGTGTCGATGGCTAGGGAAAGAATAGAGTATATTTACCCAAACCTTGCACCTTCTGGAGTGACTGGCACCCCAGCGGTTCAAAAAACAATTCATGATGATAAGGTAAACGAGGTGGGGACAAGGGCTGTTTTGGCCATAGACAAAAAATTTACTGGAATTGCGTGTGTTGATTTGAAAGAGAATAGTGAAGGGGTTCCGTGTGTTACCGAGATTAATGCGGGTAGGATGTTCACCACATCCTTCTTCTTCTCATACGCCAGCCAAATTTTGCGAGGAGACTATTACGGGAATATACCGTATTTGTATGTTAAGCTCGCGTTCGGCGAACAAATACCACGCGTACCAAAGTATAACGTTTTGCCGGAAAATATATACTGGATTCGCCATTTAGACGCGCCAGCGAAAATCGTTAAAGACGGAAAAATCATTGGGGAAATGTATAAGTTGGGAGAGTGAAAAAGTGAAGGTTTGGTATGACGCTTGCACAGGCAAACAAGTAAGATACGGCGTTGCAATAGCAAGGCGCCTTAGAAAACGAGGACACAAAGTAACATTGACCACGCGGAAACACCCGGACACGTTGACATTGGCAAAGTTGTTAAAAGAAGAATTTATTGTTGCTGGGAAATATGACCCGCGTTCACCGCTTTCAAGGCTTAGAGAAAGTGTAAAACGGCAACTACTGTTCTGTAAGATGTTTGAAGACGAAAAGCCTGACGTCGCCATTTCGCATCGCTCTGTGGAATTATGTAGGGTTGCCTTCGGACTGGGAATACCCAACATTTCAACACATGACACTGTGCACGCGGAAGCCGTAAACAGGCTTACAATGCCTTTAATTGATTATTTGGTTGTTTCAAAGGCTTTGCCGAAAAATTCGGTTGAAGGTTATGGCGTAAAAAAGATATTTTGGTTCGATGGCGTTGATGAAGTTGCTTGGATAAAAGGGTTTAAACCAGAAATCAAATATGAATACAAGAAACCACTAATCGTTGTTAGAGAACTTGAGGAAAAAGCTGCCTACGCCCAAGAAAAGGAAGACGTAACTAAAACATTGGCGAAAAAGCTTGCTTCACTTGGAAATGTTCTCTTTCTACCACGCTACAGAAGCAAACCAATAAAAAATTTAATCGTCCCAGAAGAGTTTGTTGACTCCGCCAGCTTAGTTTCACACGCAGATTTGGTTGTCAGCGCCGGGGGGACAATAGCCCGCGAAGCTACCTTACAGGGCATTCCAACAATAGTTATCTCTTCCTTTGGAAAACTTTACGTAAACGAATGCTTATCAAAAAAAGGCTTCCCAATCTTCACCGTGCCAGCAGATAAAGCGCTTAGCTATGCAAAAAGGCTTCTGGGCGAAGTCTGGGACGTTAAAGACAAATTGGAAAAACTTGAAAATCCCGTAGACATAATCGAAAGAATAATCGATGAGGAGATTGCTGCGGTATCAGGGTGATTTTGCGGATGAGCGCTCGTGGAAAACGTGTTTTAGTTACTGGCGGCGCAGGTTTTATTGGTTCACACTTAGTTGAAGAATATTTGGTTAATGATGCGGAAAAAGTTGTTGTCCTCGATGATTTTTCCACTGGAACCATGGAAAACCTCGACGACATGAAGGATGAAAAGCTAAAGATTGTTAAAGGCTCAATCTTGGATTTTGCACAACTAAACGCTGTTGTTAAAAAGGAAAAAATTGACATCATGGACCACTTGGCAGCGGAATTAGAAGTCTACACGGGCATAAAAGACGCTGAAAGAGACGCCAAAATAAACATTCTGGGAACGTTAAACGTCTTAAACGCGGCTTTAAAGAACAATGTTGAAAAAGTCTTGTTCGCATCTTCGGGAGCTGTTTACGGACAAGCACAGTATCTTCCAATAGATGAAGAACACCCTTTGGAGCCTCATTGGCCTTACGGAGTTAGTAAACTCGCCGCTGAACGCTATGTGCTACAATACAACAAGCTTTTTGGTTTAAACACCACAGCCTTCAGATATGGCATTGTCTACGGCACTAAAGAATGGTTTGGCCGCGTTTTAACCATGTTTATAAAGAGGATTTTTATTGAAAACAAGCCGCCAGTAGTTTTTGGTGATGGTTCACAAACTAGGGACTTCGTTTATGTGAAGGATGTTGTGAAAGCCCATATGCTGGCAATTGAAAAGCCAGAATCAGCAGGGAAAGTTTTCAACATTGGAAGCGGAAAAGGCGTTTCTGTCAAAGAGTTGGCAAATATGTTGGTGAAGGCATCAAATAAAGGATTTGACATACTGTACGACAATCCAAAGGAAGGTTCAGCTTCGCATTTTCAGCCTGAGCGCATTAGACTTCAAGGAGAATTGGTGAACTTCGTTTTGGATTGCCGTAGGGCTAAGGAAATCCTTGGATGGCGCCCACAAACAGACTTTAATGAGGGCGTAACCAAAGAGATTGAATGGGTTTTAAAGTTTCCAAAAAGGTGGGCTGGAAAACCTAGAGTTTAAGGGAGTTGGCTTTTCTTGCTTCGATGAACGCCTTTCTCTTCACCTCATACTCCTGCCGTGTCATCATCTGCTTTGCGGGTATCCCCTTCACGACGGTTCCTGGTGGCACATCTTTTGTTACTGTGCTACCGGCAGCCACTACAGCGTTTTCGTGCACTGTAACGTTTGGGAGAATTGTCACGCATCCTCCGACAACCACATTGTCCTTTATTATTGACGGTGTTAGGCATTTGCTATGCGGAAATCTGTCATTTAATAGGCTGCTGTTTGGTCCTATGAAAACGTTGTCGCCGAGCTTGCATTCGTTTGATATTGTCACATGAGCTTGTATTATACAGTTTTTGCCTATCACTACGTTTTTGCCAATGTCGCAGAAACTCCCTATTCTTGTTCCATCGCCGATTTTTGTGTTATCACCTATGACAACGTAATTCCAAACAACGACATTTTCACCGAACTGAACATTTTTTCCAACAATAACGCCTTTTCCAATTTTTGGCTTTGACATGGCACCCGCTCCAAACTGGTTGTTGTTGCTGTTAATTTAAATAGTTTGGCAACAAATCTCTTTTTTCTGTGGAGGATGGAGACTTGCCAGCAAAAAAGCAGGTTTTAGTCATCGGCTTAGGCGATGTTGGACGTTCATTGATTGAAGTGGTTAAGGAAAGCGGACGTTTTGCGGTTTACGGATTTGATGTTGACGAAGATAAAATGCGAGACATTGGACAAAAAAGTTTGCCAAAAGAAGTTGACGTGATGCACGTTTGCATTCCATGCCCCGACAAAAACACGTTTGTGAACACGGTTGTTGGTTACGCGAAAAGATTTAATCCCAAACTTGTGATTATTGACAGCACTGTTCCGCCGGGAACAACCATTGAGACATGCAAGCGCATTGGTGGATGCCTCGTTGCGCATTCTCCCATCCGCGGAGTGCACAAAAGCCTAGAGTATATGAAGTGGGAGTTGAAGCGGTGGACAAAATACGTTGGAGGTGCTACGGCAGAGGCTGCAGAGGCTGCAAGGAAACATTTTGAGGAATTAGGCTTGAAAACTAAAGTTCTAAAGAGCTGCTTGGAAACCGAGCTGGCTAAACTTTTCGAAACCACGTATAGGGCTTGGATGATAGCTTGTTTTCAGGAGATGCACCGCATTTCAAAACATTTTGGTGCAGACTTTGATGAAGTTGTGGATTTTCTCGAGGACACCCATCGAGTTAGGCTTGACAGACCAGTTATGTTCCCCGGAGTTATCGGTGGACACTGCTTGATTCCAAATACTGAGCTTCTTTTGCAGAGTTATGATTCTGATTTTCTGCATTTAATCCTAAAATCTAACGAAAAACGCAAAAAAGAAATCGAAGACAAAAGCGTCCTAGAAGAAATTGAAAAAGTCAGAAAGAGAGCAGAGGCTTTGGAAAAGGAGTTATCCAAAAATCTTGAAAATTCATAAAAGCTGAGGGGAGAAAGCGAAACCTAGCTTATCTCGCATTTTTTGAGTAAGCGGTTCCACCTTTCATCAGTTATCCTTTGAATTTCTTCAATCATTTTCTCGAATTTTGGAGTGAACAAGTGTCTGAAGCGTCCCTGCACCTGCAAGTATTCTTTCACTGGCTTTTTCTTTTGCGGGTTTGACGCGAACACTTTGCTTGGTGGAGAAAGCTGGTATTTGCCGTTTACGGCTTCCCACAACGGGAATACGCATGTTTCCACAGCCAACCGTGAAAGCTCTATGGATTTGGCTGGGTCACTTCTCCATCCGCGTGGGCATGGCGCGAAGACGTGCAGAAAAGCTGGACCGTTAACTTCAAGTCCCTTTCTGGCTTTTTGAATCAAGTCTCGCCAATAGAAGGGTGCGGCTGTAGCCACGTAGGGCATTTCATGAGCCACCATAATATCTGCGATGGGCTTCTTATACTCTAATTTGCCCGGCAAAACTTTTCCTGCAGGCGAGGTTGTTGTTGAAGCGCCTAGGGGTGTTCCACCGCTTCGCTGTATTCCCGTGTTCATGTAAGCCTCATTATCATAAAGCACAAACAGGAAGTCGTGTCCTCTTTCAACAGCTCCGGAAAGTGCTTGTATGCCTATGTCATAAGTGCCTCCGTCTCCTGCTATGGCGATTACGTCAATGTGCTCGTGTTTTATTCTTCCCTTCTTCTTCATTATTTTAATTGCCGCTTCTATTCCTGAAGCGTTTGCCGCAGCGTTTTCAAAAGCCGTATGAAGCCATGGGATAGCCCAAGAAGTGTATGGGTATATTGTAGAGACTACTTCCATACAGCCAGTAGCGTTTGTCACTATAGTAGGTCCTCTAACGGCTTTCATGATAAGCCTCATGACTGTTGCTGGTGCGCAGCCAGCGCATGCACGGTGTCCTGACGTGAAAAGGTCTGGTTTTTCGGCTATGTCCTTTGCGGTGAACTTCCATTCAGACTCCATTTTTCATGTTCCTCCTTTTCACTCTCTTAATCCCACATATCGTATCGGGTTTCCAACACGTTTTGTCTGCAGTATCTTTTGTAGGTCTTCGTAGATTTCGCGGATTTGGCTTGGGTTGGTGTCTCTTCCTCCAAGTCCATAAATGTAGTTTACCATATAGGGGTGATTCGGCGCGTCATAAAGTACGTGGCGAACTTCTTGAAATACTTGTCCGCCGCGACCGCCGAAACTCATGCTCCTATCCATCACAGCCACAGCCTTCACATTTTTAAGAGCCTCTATTATTCCCTCTACAGGTAGCGGTCTGAACGTGCGGATGCGAAGGAGACCTGCTTTTATGCCCTCTGCCTTCAACTCGTCCACGACGATTTTTACTGTTCCAGCTGTTGACCCCAAGCATATTACGGCTATTTCCGCGTCTTCAAGACTGTAAGGGTCGAGCAAACCATTCCCGTAGCGTCTGCCGCTTATTTTTGCATATTCATCATGCACCTGCGGGATTATTTTGAGCGCGTTTTTCATGGCTTCCTCTTGTTGCCGCTTGAACTCAAAATAGTAGTTTGGAAAGGCCATAGGCCCCATTGTCATAGGATACTCCGGGTCAAGTTTAAAGGAAGCCTTTTTTCCCTCGTGTGTCAAGACTTCTGGGAATTGGCGAGCCCCAACAAATTTTTTGACAATATCATCTGGTAGCACGTTTACGTTTTCTAGGGAGTGGCTTAGGGTGAAACCATCTAAGCCGACGATGACTGGCAAGAGAATATCGAGGTTTTCAGCTATCCTAAACGCTTGAATTATTGAATCGTAAACTTCCTGAGCGTTTTCAGCGTAGATTTGTATCCAGCCGCTGTCTCTTTCAGCCATGGTGTCAGATTGGTCTCCATGAATGTTTATGGGCGCCGATAAGGCTCTGTTGGCGATTGCCATAACGACTGGTGCACGAGAACCTGAAGTTACAAATAACATTTCATGCATTAGGGCTAAACCTGCAGAGGCGGATGCTGTAAAAGTTCTTGCACCCGTCAAGGACGCAGCTAGGCATGCAGTTAGTGCGCTGTGCTCGGACTCTGTGCAGACAAATTCTGTTTCGACTTCGCCGTTGGCTACGTACTCGCTGAACCTTTCTACAATTATTGTTTGGGGGGTTATTGGGTAGGCTGCCACAACATCCACATCGCATTGCTTCACCGCGTAGGCAACTGCTTCATCTCCGTTTAGGGCTAGAACCTCCTGCTTAACCACATTCTTCATTCCCTTTGCACGCTCCTATTCTAATTTCATTTCTATTGCTTTCACGGGGCATTCATTAGCGCATATTCCACAGCCCTTGCAGAAATTGTAATCAAATTCTATGTCTCCCTTTTCGGGTTTCCAGTGTATTGCGCCGTCTGGACAGAATATAACACATAAAAGGCATCGGGTGCACTTTTCCAAGTCTCTTATTGGCTTGTAGGTTTTCCAGTCGCCAGTTAAAAATTCAGTGCTTGGCTTCCAGCATACAGCCCCCATTGAAATTTCTTTCCAACCCTTTTCTTCAGATTTCATTCACATTGCGCCTCCTCGTAGGCTTCTTTTATAACAGCAAAATTTTTCTCAGCAACATCACGTCTAAAACGCTCCATCACGGTTTTCTCGATGCTTTTTATGCTAACTATACCCGTTGCGCGTGCAACAGCCCCAAGCATGGCGGTGCTTGTTATTGGCGCTCCTAAAATTTTTATTGCAATTTCTGTGGCGGGAACAGTCCACACTTTACCCTTACTTGAATTAAGCATGTTCCTAACATCCGATGGCTTCTCCTTTGAGTTAATTATAATTATTCCTTCTTCGTTTAACCCCTCAGTAACTGGAACAGTTTTCAAAAGTGTCGGGTCTAAAACAACCACGACATCTGGATTGTAGATTGCACAGTGTATTTTAATTGGCGCCGTGCTTATTCTTGTGAAAGCACTCACAGGGGCTCCCATCCTCTCCGGTCCAAATTCGGGGAAGGATTGAATGTACTTTCCTTCGCATATTGCTGCACGTGCTAGCAACTCGCTTGCTGTCCATGCTCCTTGCCCGCCCCTTCCATGCCACCTAACTTCAAGAATTTTCTTCAAGGAGTTACTCTCCAATAGCCCTTCAACTTATTCAAGAACTTCCATATAACTTTTCTAGGCGGATAAGGGTTAAATGTGATGAGTAAATACTAGATTGGGAGTTCGGTTGTTTTATTGGGGACATCAAAGTTTAAATTTCAAGATTTTGACATTCAAATTTAAGGAAGGAGGAGGCAGTGATGGCGCCGATACTCTTGACTGCTGATCGTACTCTGATGAGCGACTACCACCATAACGAGTTTTTAGGTTTTGGAACATGCGCGCCTCCAAACTTCATTCCAAACTGGCTTTACGGTTTTCTATTCTTTCCACCAATAGAAACAAAAGATGGCATTCCAATTGCGGCTCCTTACGGATTAAGAAAAATCGAAGCTCAGCTTCTGAGCGAGGGCTTTGACGTTTTAACGGTTAGCCCCGAACACCTTGAAAAATACATTAAAGAAGCAAAAGTTTTGGGCATACATGTTATGGACCCATTTGGGTTGGGTCCAGCCTCAAGTACATTCGCGTCGATTTTGAAGAAGGAACCCTTTCTAGCGTCTTATTTTCACGCGCTAGTTGGCAGTTCAGAGGTTAAGGAGGCGAAAAAACGAGGATTGAAAATTGTTGTGGGCGGTCCCGGTGTTTGGCAATTCCGTTATCGACCAAAATTTGTTGAAAAATATGGAATAGACTGCATAATAGAAGGCGAAGCTGAAAAGGTTGTTGGAAAAATTTTCAAAGCCGCTTTAAATGGCGAGAATCTGCCTCAGTATTATGAGGTTAACGTTAAGGAAACGCCAAGTTTAGCGGAGATACCCGACATAGTCAAGCCCTCAATCAATGGTTTGGTTGAGATTGGAAGGGGTTGTTGCCGCGGATGCAGTTTCTGCAGCGTAACCTTGAAGCCCCTAAGATGGTATCCATACGAGAAAATAATGCGGGAAATAGATGTGAACATAAATGGGCAAATAAATTGGGCATGTCTCCATGCTGAGGACGTGATGCTTTATGGTTCAAGAAACACGCTACCAGACGACGAAAAACTGATGAAACTTCATGAACTGGTAGTTAAGAAATGCGACGGCATCAGTTGGAGCCACTGCTCGTTAGCAGCCGTAGCATCCAAGCCAAAACTTTTCGAAAAAATCGCCGAAACAATCCGGCAAAAACAGCCTTGGTGGGGAGCAGAAGTAGGCATAGAAACAGGCTCCCCAGAACTCGCCAAAAAGAACATGCCAGCAAAAGCCCACCCGTTCAAACCAGAAAACTGGCCAGAAGTAGTGCGCACAAGCATGGGTTTGATGCATGACAACAATTTAATTCCAGCTTGCACTTTGATTGTTGGGCTTCCAGAGGAAACAGAAGAAGACCTTATCAAAACGATAGAGCTTGTTGAAGAACTTAGAGAATTTAGAAGCCTAATTGTCCCACTGTTTTTTGTTCCTTTAGGTAGGCTGAAAAGGGAGGACTGGTTTAAATATGCAGAGATGACTGAATTGCATAGGGAACTGTTGGTTAAATGTTTGGAGCATGATTTTTACTGGATAGACAGCCTAATAGGATTGTCTTTCTCTGGGAAATGGTACGCCAGCGTTCTACAACCTTTATACAGACTTTTTGTCGGAATTATCAAGTACAAGACGAGGAAGACTGGAATCAAATTGGAAATTGCAAAATGACTAAACTTAAATATTACAGCAAAACTGAAGACTATGAGGCTTAAAGCGCCGCCGTAGCTCAGTGTGGTAGAGCGGCTGGCTGTTAACCAGTCGGTCGTAGGTTCAAGAACAAGGAGAAAAAACTCCTGTTGAAAATCCTACCGGCGGCGCCACAGAATAAACCAGCGACACTTCCCATTTTCTTAAAGCCTTCAAAGACTAATTTTCAAGCGACGTCTCAAGCCTATGGGAAGAGAAAAGAGTTATAAGCGAAAATGGGCTTACACCAAAGCTTATTTTCGCTATCCCCTCCCTCTAGTTTTCCACTGCAAACCCTTCTCCAAATGTTGTTGTTAATACCGAAATTTCCAACAACAACACTTACCGCCCGTCAAAGAACTTCAACTTGATACTCTGCCTTTCGCGTATGGAATAAAATTTCTAATTTCTTCCGCAGAGGCTTTCAAAATTTTTTCGCGGCTTTCCTTCGGTGCTTTTTCAGCTAAAGTGGCTAAAATGCGCTTGAATAGTTCTTTGCCGCTTTGGTTTCCAGGCATTATTGTCACGTAGGTGTTTGTTTTGGCTTTGACCGCCTCGACCGGTCCGCCCATGAAGGAGATTTCACCGTTCTCTTTTGTGACGACACCTATGGCTATTTTAAGCGGGACATTGCGCATCCAGTTCCGTTTTCCGGCGACCATGAAGGCTCCACGGGGAATATACTCGCCTGAAGGACTTTTCTTGCTTATTTGTTCTGGTCGAACCCAGTAAACGTCTACTGTGCCGAAGCCCTCTCGCCATCCTCTGGAATAGGCGGCTGCGAATTCTCCAGCTTCTTGAAGGCATTGTTGTGTTGGTTGTTTTCCTTCGGTTTTAACCACTGCGAAGGGCGCGCCGGCGATGTCTGCGTGAAAGATGATGTCGTGTTCTTCTGTGTACTTTTTGATTAGAACTTCGTTGCTGACGGCGTCTTTGCCTGCCACCACGAGAAAACCGTCTGAAGAGCGGAACCATCTGAACTTTTCAAACCATTCTTTTCGCCTTATTTTCCGCCTTTCAAGTTCCTCTACGGCTTCGGCTGGCTTAACTTTTTCTTGCTCTTGAACTTCTCTAATTTTGGCTTCAACTTCCATAAGCTTTCTGCGTGTCTCTTCTAGGGCAGCCTTGGCGCCCTCAGCCTTCTGTCTAGCCCGTTTGCTCTGCTCATAAAACCCTCCAGCATCCTCAAACACTTTACCGCGCAAATTTAAACTAAACCTTAAGCCGTCTACGCAGACGTTAACTGTTAAGTTACGTGCGTTGAAGGACTCAAAAAACACGCTTGGCTTTAAGCCAGCCTTCTTCTCAGCTAAAGCCTCAGAGACTACGGTGTTCCAGCTTTTTCCAGCTTTTTTGTCAGCCATAAATCTCTCCAATAAGGCTTGCAGTTCATTAGCATGCGCATAAATGGCGTCTCCAATGCGCCTATAATGTTCTGCTTTTGCTTCAGCCTCGGCTAAAGCCTCCTTCTGGCTTTCGATAACTCTCCTAAGCCTTTCCGCCTCGCGGTTCAATTCCTCCACTTTTGGCGAAACTGCAACTTTTTCAGCGGCAGTAATTGTTGTGTAAAAATCGTCTAGGGCTTCGTTGAAGCTTTTGTATGGCTCATGCGTTAGACTTTCATAGCGTTTAAGTCTAAAAGGCGTGACATCGAAGAAACTGCCTTCTTCATCCAAAACAATAGATGGTTCAAGTCTTCCGCTTGCAACTTGAGAAAGCAAAATTTGCAAATTACTGTATATTGCGTCGATTTCTTCGTTGTTTAACCCTTTGCATTGTTTCGCTTTGTCTACGCCGGCTTTTAAGAGAACTTCCTCCGCATAGAGGCCGCCTATGCTCAAAAACCTCGCGATGCTGCGGACAACCTCAACATCACCGAAACTTTTTAGTCCATTTCGTAACTCTTCAAGGCTAACTTTGAAGGGGTTCTGTCCGCTTGATGGAGCAAAAAGGAAAGTTTCACCGCGAACGATGTTTCTGTCCCGCATGCGCTTATAAACCAGAGCCTGCAAAATCTCGCTTTTTTCTCCAACCAAAATTATGTTGCCATCCCCAAAAAGCTCTAAGATAAGCCGCAATTTGCCGCTTTTTGTTTTGAAGTGAAAGACTACGACGCGCTCAAACTCGTACTGCTCAACATTAACAAGCCAACTGCTCCGCAAATGTTTTCTTAAAGCCATACAAAAAGCAGGTGGAAGTTGAGGCTTCTCCGCGGCGTAAGAAGTTAAGTGCAGTCGTCTACCAGCTTCTAAGAGGAGTTGAAAAGCGGGGCTTTCAGCCTTATGAAGTTTAAAAATTATGGTTTTAGCGTCAACTTGGTAAATGTTGTTGACACGCGAATCTAAAATGGTTTCTCGCAGCTCGCGGACAACAGCGGCAACGTCAAAGCTTGTGAACTCCTTCTTATGCAAGGTGTCTACACCATTTCTAAAGAGTAACTGCATTAAACTATAAATAGGCAGCTTTAAATCATAATCCAAAGGTGCTAGTTGCGAAGGCTTGGTGAAGGTGAAGCCACTACAAATAATCTATTGGCTTAGGCTTGGACTTGGAATATTCGCCGCTCTTGTTTGCACAGGCTACGCCATGGTGGACACAAGACCTTCAATTAGTGTTTTCATGAACGGTGCTGTCATAGCGATGCTCATTTATTTAATGTCATATTACCTCATTAAAAGCAAATTCATTAACAAAGTAGAAAAGCCGCAAAAACTCTTAACAATGGGGATAGGCATCTACTTTTTTTCGTGGCTTGTTTTCTGGATTCTATTATACTCCATAATTGTTGGTTAACAAGCAAAAAGTCTAAGCTTTTCTTAAATAATCCTCTATTGTTGGTTGAGCGTCTTCAGCCTGCAAATTCCTGGGTTTATCCTTTTCAGAAGAAGTATTATTCACGTTAGGGCTATTTACAATGGTCATCTTGCCGAGCACGCGCATGCAGTCTGCCCAAGCAGAGAAAAAACCTCTGTCAAAATCTCCGTGAAGCCTATTTCTTACATGATCTGAAAATTCTCGCCTATAAGCGCTTAAAGTTGCTTTATCATTTAAGTCAAGCTTTGAGAAAAAAGCGTAGGCATCACTGTTGTTTGACCGGCGCGCGAGAAGCATGCCATATAAGGCTCTGAAATAGCCCCTATTCCATTCTGTTTTATGCATTTTCTGCTTCAATCTTTCAAGCTCCCTTTCAGCCTCGGTAAACTGCCTATTAATTATGAGTTGGAAATAGCGCGTCACTAAGGCTGATGGGACAGGCATTTTAACGCCCACGAGACTTTGACTTTTCTTCTTCGGAAACATCCTCTATGCCATTCTCTGTTATTTTAAATATTTCCTCCCCCTCTGGCAGGTATGGGCTTGAAACTAAGCGGGCGATCCGCACGGGGCCATGAGCCGCCCTACGTAGATAAATTCGTGTGTGGCTTGTGTGCCCAACTATGTGACCTCCGATGGGGTGCACGGCGTCGCCGAAAAAGATGTCGGGTTTAGCCATAACTTGGTTTGTTACAACGGCAACTGCGTTGAAAGCCCTTGCAAGCCTTATAAGCTTGTGCATGTGCTTGTTTAGTTTCTGCTGCCTTGAAGCCAGCATTTCCCGACCAAGGTATTCGCTTCTAAAATGAGCTGTCAATGAGTCAACAATAATAAGCCTAACATTGTTTGCCTTAATCACCTCGTCTGCGTTGTCAAGCAGAAACATCTGGTGGTCAGAGGTGAAAGCTTCAGCGTAAATGATGTTTTTAACAACTTGTTCTGGGTCAAGCCCCAAATGCCTAGACATCTGCACTATACGTTCTGTTCTGAAAGTGTTTTCCGTATCTATGTAAAGCGCTGCGCCATTTAATCCGCCGCGTTCCGGAGGCAACTGAACATTCACGCATAGCTGGTGGCAAATTTGGCTTTTCCCGCTGCCGTATTCGCCGTAAAACTCTGTTATAGTTTGGGTTTCCAATCCGCCGTCAAGGATTTTGTCTAGGGCTTTGCTGCCGCTTGTCAAACGCAAAACGCTCTGCCTCATTTTAAGAAGTTCGTCTGCCCTCACAAAGGAAATGCCTATCGAAGAACGGGCAGCCTCAATGATGGCGAAGGCTTTCTTTTCACTTATACCTGCAGGTTCCAACTCTTGAGCAGTTGCCATAGCCAAAGACTCAACGGTGTGAAAACCCAACTCCCGCAGTTTCTGAGCAGTAGCTGGGCCAATGCCTGGCAAATCCTCTAGAAACTCGTATTTCTTTTTGGGTATTTCTTCTCCTTCCAATTCCTCAGTCATGAAAGCTCGCCTTCTTTCTTCTATTCTGAAACAGTTAAGGCAAGCCATATTTAAAATGAGCGAGACACGACAGCGTTTAAACCGCAGAGAGGTCAGTTAAAGTGATGCATTTTACCTTTAAACTTTTAATCCAATTGAGATAAGACATAAGTACGCTTCTTCATAAAACTGGCTAATAAGCGAGGGAAATAACCATTGGAAATAGCAAAGGTTGTGGAAAATGTCGCATTTGAAATTTTGAAACAAGCGGTAATATATTTGCCCGACGATGTAAAGAAGGCGCTTAAGAAGGCTTATGAGGAGGAAACAAGCGAAACTGGAAAGACGCAGCTTAAGGCAATTTTGGACAACATTGAACTTGCAGAAAAATTTCAAGCACCAGTTTGCCAAGACACTGGCACAATAATTTTCTACGCAAAAGCAGGCGCAGAAGTGAAAGGTTTAGACAAGGTTGAAGAGGCTTTGGTGAACGCCACACGCAGAGCCACAAAAGAAGTCCCTCTAAGACCGAACGCGGTTGACCCCTTCACCCAGAAAAACAGCGGAGACAACACTGGAAGATTCATACCCTACATAAACTGGGAAATCACGGCTGGAAACAGCCTAGAACTAACGGTTATGACGAAGGGGGGCGGCTCAGAAAACGTCTGCGTCACGGGGATGCTTGTGCCAGGAGAAGGCGTGAAAGGCTTGAAGAAATTTGTTTTGGACGCCGTGATAAAGGCTGGGGCGCAGCCGTGTCCACCAACAATTTTGGGCGTTGCAGTCGGCGGTGGAGCAGACATAGCCATGAAACTGGCGAAGAAAGTGTTGCTTAGACCATTGGGCGAGCCTAATCCAAATCCAGAGTTGGATAAGCTTGAAAAGGAGTTGTTGGAAGCCGTTAACATGACTGGGATAGGTCCTATGGGATTAGGTGGAAAAACAACGGTTTTAGACGTGCATGTTGATTATGCTTTTAGGCATCCGGCTTCTTTTCCGGCTGCTGTTGCCTTCAACTGTTGGGCTGCTAGAAGAGCTTCTGCAAGAATCCATCCAGACGGGAAAGTTGAGTATTTAACCCATAAAGTTAAGTGAGGTGAAAAAATGGCTGTTTACAAGCTTAAAACACCAATCTCTGAGGGGGAAATACGCAAACTCAAGGTTAACGATGTTCTCTACGTAACTGGAACCATTGTTACAGCACGCGACCAAGCTCACAGAAGAGCACTGGAATATCATAGCCAAGGAAAGCCTTTGCCCCTAAACCTTGAAGGCTTAGCAGTTTTCCACTGTGGACCAGTTGTAAGCAAGAAAGGCGAGGATTGGGTTGCCATCGCTGCGGGTCCAACAACAAGCACGAGAATGGACATTTTCGAAGATGAGTTCATAAAAAACTTTAAGGTTCGCGTGGTTATTGGCAAGGGTGGAATGGGCAAGAAGACAACTGATGCCATGGCAAAATACGGTGCTGTTTACGGCGCTTTTACTGGCGGCGCCGCCATTTTAGCTGCGAAAGCCATAAAGAAGGTTAAGGGCGTGGAGTGGCTTGATTTGGGAACACCTGAAGCCATGTGGATTTTTGAGGTTGAAGAGTTTGGTCCTTTGGCTGTTGCCATAGACTCTCATGGAAACAACATTTTCATGGATGTTGCAAAGAACGTTGAAGAGAACAAACAGCGGATTTATCAGAAGCTAGGTTTATCTCCCTAATTTTAACCCTTATTTTTCTGCTTGATTTTTAATCGGTAGCCCAAATTATGCTTAGTGTGTCAGAAGATTTAATATTTAAAATCTCTAAAACCATAAGACGGGGCCAGATTCATGTTCAAAAGCTTTAGAGATAAAATAGCTCTTTCCGGCGTTGCAGTTCTCGGAGTAGGCGTCGCATTGCTAGTATTCACTTTCATAAGTGCCTACGGGTTTTTAACCCAAAACTTGAGCATAATTGCCTCTGAAGATTTGATGCAGACTTTCGGTGGAGCGCTTGCGCCATTGATTGCAACATGCATACACATAATGTATCTTGGAGTTATGGGTTGGATTGGCTCGCTAATAACAATACGAGGAGTTACCATAATTGTGAATGCTCCAAAAGTTGAAGCTGTTGCCGTGCAAAAACCAGCGGCGCCACAGCCTAAATCGCTTCCTCAAAACGCAAAAGCCACACCAGCGAAGGAAGCAAAGCCTGAGGTTAAACCGTCGGAACCACAAATTGTAGTTATACCGCCAGAGGAAGTTGCCCAGTCTCAGAACGAGCAGCAGAAAAACAATTCGCAACAGCAGCAAACCTAAGCCAGAGCCTTTGTATGCTCTAAAAGCCTCCGCCGTAAAGGAAAGGGAAACGCGATGAACTTAACTATTAGAATGATAGGGATTGCCACAACTATCTTCTGGATATTCCTCGCAGCCTTCCTTGTCTCAGCTGCCTATTCCATCAAAGATTTACACTTCAATTTTGGAGAACCACAAATTAACATGACCAGCGAGAACAAGCTGCTCTTTTCCTTGCCCATAAACATCATTAACGAAGGATATTACACCATAGGTGCCTTCAACACGACAACGCAACTCTTAGATTCTAATGGTAACCTCATCGCTACTGGTTCCACGTTTGTTTCTAACATAGGAAGAGGAGAAAACTTAACAACAAGCCATAACATGACAATTGAAATCGGCGAGCTGCTGCAGCACAGCGACAACTATCTGTTTAACGACTCCGAACTTGAGGTTGCGGTTTTTGCTGGCATGAGACTTGCAGAATTGGTTCCCGTTGGAGTGTCAACAAACCTATCCATTCCTTGGGGTGCTCCATTTTACAATTTCACATTAGGAGAACCAAACAATGAAAGATTTAACCGAACACACCTTCAAGTTACTGTGCCAATAAGTTTTGAGAATCACGCTTTCTTTGATGTTGCCGGAAACATAGAAATCAAAATGTATAACAGTTCTGGCGTGCTTGTTGGAGAAAACCAAGTTTCCTTTGAGGCACCGCAACACGCATCCTACAACGGATACATTGAGCTTTTCGTGCCTATTACAAGCTTTACTTCAGACGGACATTTTGAGGCTTACTTTCTAACGTCAGTTTTTAATTACGGATCAATGGTGATACCCTATGGTTGATAAAGCGTTTGTTCGCAAAATCGTGTTCAAAGCACTCAAAGCAACATTTAAGGGAATCCTATTCTACATGGTGTATTTTGTTTTGTGGAGTTTCGTATCGCCGCTTACGGAGTTTATTCCAGGCTTGTGGCAAATTGTGGAAACCTTTGTCATAATATATATTGTTCTTATGATTCTCGGGGAACTTACCAGCGGCACAATATACCAGTACTTTCTCAATGTTGCCAAGGCGCTGTTCGTAACACTCTATCTAATCCTAAAGTTGAACGGGGGTGTTTTCAGTCTGACCTTCAACAACTTGAATTTTTTCGTTGACTTTCGTATGGTTCTTGCAGTTGTTGTGCTTCTAAGCCTTCTCGGAATTGCAAAAACCATGCTTCAAGCCGTGAATTACTTGAGTGAAAAGGCAGAGTATGGAACAAAATTGCATGTAAGCTAATAAGCTCATAGTTTGATGCTCATGACGTAAGCGTCTTCTCCATCAGAATAATACCCGTGGATTGTGCGAGTCACCTGAAACCCTAACTTCTTATAAAGGTTGATTGCAGAAGTGTTGGTCACCCTTACTTCGAGGAAGCATTGTTTCGCATTGTAAAACCGCATGCCTTTCATAGCTTCTTTCACCAAGGCTTCTCCAACTCCCTTTCTTCTATGATTGGATAAAACAGCTATCGAAACAATATGTCCTTTTTTGATTAGTCCGCCGAAGCCGAAGTTTGAAAGACCTAACTCAATCCTGCACATTATGTAGCCGATGACTTCCCCATTTTCCTCTGCAACAACGAAGGTTTCCGGAAACCTATTGTAGAGGTCCATGAAGAAGAAGTCTCCGTAGTTTTCTGGGAGGCATACACGGTTGATGTACATCACTTTTTGCAGGTCGCTTGCCTTAAACTTTCGCAGTTTGAAGGTTTTCTGCAATTTGGGTTCGCCAGCCTTTTGTTATTAGGTGACTTAAAAAGCTAATTACTTTTACTATTTAACCTCATTCCTCGCCAGCTTTAACTTCTGGCAACGTAAAGTTTCCGTAAGGCATAGCCCACACTTTAGCGTCTTTTCCAGCAATGTTAAAAGCCTCGCTTAAAGCAACATTCACCGCCCTTGCAGTTTTCAACTTAAAGATGTTTGTTGCATAGTAATCTGGCATTGAGGAAACCAAAATTATATCGTGGTTTTGCAAAGCCTTAAGAAGGTAATAGGCTTTGTGCCCGCCCAAAACAAAATTGCGCTTAATCTCTCTTTCAACAGCCCTCAAATCGCTAAATTTCATCATCCAATCATAGAAAACTTGATTCCCATGCCCTTCAGGGCACTCCGCAACTAAAACAATTACACCGCCACGCTTAACAACTTCTAAGGCGCTGTCAACTCCCTTGTAGGCTTGGAAAAGGTTAACATCCGCCGGATGCCCGCCCGGACTTACAATGACTATGTCAGCCCTTCTGTTGACGGTTACACGGTACATTTCGTCGACAACCTTAACTCCTTCATAAAATGCTTGCTCCAAATCGCCAGCGAACGCCTTAACAACTTCACCCTTGCTGTTAGTTACAACGTTCAAGATAAAATCAACTTTCGCAAGTCTTGCAGCTTCCACCATGTCTTCGTGGATGGGGTTTCCTTCCAAAATGCCTGTTTTGGCATTTGGATTTAAAATCATTGCGTGGTTATGCTTTATTGTTTCTTCTCCAGAAACTGCTGGCAGAACGCTTTTTCTTCCGCCTCCGTAACCAGCATAATAGTGGAAGCACACATCGCCTGTTAAAACCTTCAAATCAGCCTCGGCGAAAATCTTGTTCAAATAAACTTTGGTTCCATGTTTCTTGGTTTCACCAACATAAACCAAGTCGTCAGCCCTACAATCATGATTCAAGGTTTTTACGCGTCTAACAACTTCTTCGCCGAGAAGTTGCAGAGCTTCTTCTTGCGTGACAGCTTTATGTGTTCCACAACCAAAAATAACTGTTACATTATCATCCTTCACGCCAGCCATGTTCAATTCGTTAAGCAAAGGCGGAACCATAAGGTGGCTTGGCGCCGGTCTAGTGGCATCATCAACAACAATTGCCACCTTTTGTTCTGGTTTAGCAATTTCACTCAGCCTCTTTGAGCCTATTGGCTCTTTTAAAGCTCTTTCAATTTCGGCTCTGGCGTTGGGCGCGCCAGGTTTTTCTTTAGGCTCTATGGCGCCTAGAAAATTTCTTGCGGGAATTCTGACGCATACTTCGGTTTTTCCATATGGAAGCCAAACGTCAACCATAGGGCATCACTGCCATGAATATGAAAACACGTAAAAGGCAATTATTAAGCCTTTATCATAGAACTTGATAACACAGATTTATGTAATATCAAGTGTTAAACCCTATATCCGGAGAGGGTGCTAAACACAAGCTCTTTAAAACCTAAGCGCACTATTTAAAATGAGGAATAGGATATGGCCATTGAGAAAATTCCCGCAAAAAATGAAGTATTCTTCGTTTGGTTTAACCGCTACGCCGGAGTAACCATAAAAACCCCAACTAAAACCCTTGTTATAGACCCCGTGGACGCGAAAGCTCGAGAATTCAAAACTGCCGATGCCGTTTTGGTCAGCCACGAACACTACGACCATCTAGACCAAGCACTGGTTTCAGAAATCCATAAACAAACGGGATGTATGGTAATCGCTGATTCCACATCAGCGAAAAGGCTTCGAAACATAATCCCACAAGAAAAACTTAACGAAGTTCAACAAGGCTCTGAAGTTAAAATAGGCGATGTTTCCGTAAAGGCTGAGAGAAGTCACCATCCCCCAGCAGCCACGCCAGTAACTTTCATAATCACAAGCGAAGATGGCGTAAAAGTTTTCCACACTGCGGACAGCCTTCCGTTTCCAGAGATGGCATCCTTAGGAGAGAAGGAAAAGTTTGATGTTGTCTTCTGCACCGTGGGAATAGCTCCTGGAGCTTCGCCATCATCGGGCCTTGAAATTGCAAGGTTGACTAAGCCTAAAGTTGCTGTTCCTTACCACACTGGCTCTTCAGAGGAACAGAAAAAGTTCGCTGAAATTTTGAAGAAGGAAATGCCAAAAGTCACTTGTCTAGTGCCTGAAGTTGGCAAAATATATCAAGTTTCTAAGCGGACGTGAAAATTTGACTCCTGAAAAAAGCAGAGAAAACATCAAGACTGAAATCTGCAAAATCCTAAACAAAATTGGCGCTTTAGAATTCGGAGCCTTTAGGCTTACAAGCGGAAAAATAAGCCCCTACTACATCGACCTACGGATTGTTCCAAGCTTTCCGGATGCTTTCCACAAAATCTGCGATTTTTACGTAGACTTCATAAAAGGAGATGTAGGCGCCGAAAGATTTGAGAGGGTAGCTGGAATACCAGTTGCAGGCATACCATTCGCGTCCCTAATAGCCTATAACCTAAAAAAACCGTTCTTCTACATTCGCAGAGGCGTTCGGCTACATGGACGACAAAGGAGGGTGGAAGGAGTAATTGCGCCTGGAGACCATGTTCTGCTTGTTGACGATTTGATTACAACCGGCTTATCTTTAAAGAAAGCGGCAAAAGCAATAACTGTTGAGGGCGGGGTTGTAACTGACGCGGTTGTGCTTTTGGATAGGGAAGAAGGCGGCAAAGAGAGGCTTGAGAAAAACGGGATAAAACTGCACGCCATGATTAGAGTTAGTGAAATAGCCAACAAGTTGCATGAGATAGGAGCAATAGATGAAGAACAGTTGAAGACAATTTTGAAACAGGTTAAAAAGGGATAAGAAATTTAAGTTTAAAGAACACTATTCATAGAATATTAGTTCTTGCTTCTCCAGTATCTCATGAAGTTTGCGCACCGCATCATACACATCCTGCTCTTTCTTTGCCCCTGTACAGACAAGCTTCCCGCTCGCAAACAAGAGTATAACAACTTTTGGCTCGTCCATTCTGTAAATTAGCCCTGGAAACTGCTCCGGTTCGTACATTGTTTTTCCTAAGGTGTAAGCCGCTTTTTCCAAGTCTATCATCCCGCCTAGGCTGGCAGAGGCGACAATGTTCTGGATTTTCAGCTCCGGCTTACTTATAATTATTATTCCGCCTTTCTTCAACTCCTTAATCACTTTTACAACAGCCCTTCGGGCTTCCTTCTCAGATTTTGCGCCAGTGCAAACCATCTTTCCAGAGTTGAAAATCAATGTAGCTGTCTTCGGTCTCTTAAGCCTAAAAACTAGTCCTGGAAACTGTTCGGGGCGATACTCCACTCCTGGATATCCTTTCACGACGGCGTTTAAGTCAACTTTCTGGTTTAGGGTGGCGGAGGCGACGACGTTTTCGATGTTTACAATGGCTTTGCCCTTCGTCATCAAACATCACTTCTAATAGTGAATCTTAAATACCCTTTATAAAGCATTAGGTTTCAAAAGCTTTTCCACGTTTTCCTCGATTTTCGGTTCACTCTCTTTACTCGAAAATGTTGGAATAGCAAACTCCACGATTATGACCAATATTAAGAGCAGAATTATTATGAAAATGC
>JBNAVK010000021.1:0-24698 GCA_049700435.1 Candidatus Bathyarchaeales archaeon | reverse complement strand
CATTAACAAGCACCGCATAGTTGCCAAGCCACAACGTGTTTACAATGGTGTTTGGTATGATGACTCTACAGATGCCCGAACCTGTTTCGCCAGTGACATTGAAGCTTATCACTTTTTCTGCTATGTTTATTTTGAAGTTTGAAACTGTTGAGTTGCTTATTACTTCAACATAGCGGCTTTCTGCGTCCCAGATTCCAGCGTTGAAAGTGTTTATTGGCGCCATAAGCGGATAGTCATCCGTGTTATTCTCGTTGAGGATATGTGCGGTGTCGCCTATTCCGTCGCTTCCAGCTTCGTTTTGGTAGGGTCCGCTGAACTTGTCTATGCCCGTGTAGCTGCTCCAGTAATTTCCTCCTGATGGATATCCATTATCCCACGTGCTGTTTACGTCGGTGAGAACCTGTTGCGTGTTATCTATGAAGTTGTTGTGGAAAATCTTATTATTATGGCAGTCGTAGGTGAGGGTTACTCCTATGTCGTTTAGGGTGATGTTGTTATTTGAAACTTTGTTGTTGGAAGAGTAATAGTATATGATTAAGCCATCGTTTGTGTTTGACGAAATAATGTTTCCAAAGATTGTGTTGTTGTTTGATTGTGTGAATCGAATTCCTCGAGAGTTGTTTGAAACATTGTTGCCAACAACTAGATTATTATTAGAATTGTCTCTAATGTAGATGCCAAGGGAAGAACTGTTTGAAATCGTGTTGAAAAGAATCTCGCTATGGTTTGTATAACTTTCAAGGGTTATTCCTTCGGCGTTTTTGTAAAGAGTGTTATTGAAAACCGTATTGTTTGTAGAGGTCTGAAGGTATATTCCACATGCATTAGCGGAAACATTATTGTTTATAATAGTTTGGTTTTGGGAGTTAGAGCAGTAAACGCCCTAGGTGTTTGAAACGATCGAATTATTGGCAATAACGTAATTGCGGGGTACGCCGCCACTATAACCCGTGACGTAAACTCCGTAATTATGTTCGTTAATGGTGTTGTTGCCAATAGTAATATTTTCTGAACCGTAAGCTCCAGTGGATGAGCTGCCATGTATTCCATACATTCCATTGTTTGAGATCACATTGTTTGTGGCTGTAATATTTTTTGATCCATGAATGTAAATGCCCCAGCCATACAATGTTGAATCCTTATATTGCTTGTTATTGTAAATGTTGTTGTTATCTATACATGTGTTATTAGACTGGGTGATGTCAATTCCGTAAAAGTTATTTGACAAGGTATTGTTGGAGATTAGGGTTTCATTTGAACAGTAAACGTAAATTCCGTATCCTTCCCAAATAATTTCAAGGATTGGTTCATCTATAATGTAGGAAACTTTGTTATAGGAGGCGTTGTTTCCGGTGATCGTGATTTTAGTTGAATAATTCACATGTATACCTATGTAAAATTTTTCAATTTTCATGTTTTGGATGGTAACATTACTTCTGCTTGTTATGTTTATTCCAAGAGGACCGGGTTCTTCTGGTCCAGAGATTTTAAAGTTATTACCGTCAAATATTATGTTGTCCCTTTCTATAATGATGGATTTATTAGCAATGTCTGCTGTTAAAGAGTAAGTCACGTTTTCAGCGTCTTTCGAAATTGGCGCATCTGACGGATCAATGCTTCCATCTGCTCTAATATAGATGTAGCTGAAACCGTCAGTTGCTTTAGTTTGCCGAGTATTTGTTGGTAATGTTAAAATTGCAGTCAAAAACGCTATAAGCACTATTACTAAAGTAGTTTTATCTTCATCTTGCATCGCCACATTATTAGATGTGGCAATTCTTAAGATTTATGGAAGATTCTCAAGCCCCCTAAAACTCGTAGTGTCAAAAGGTTTTATAACAAGGAAAGTTATTTTGAACGCGCTTCTGTTAGTTTTGGGTTGTCACAAGTATTTATTAAACCACTCGAGGCTTAGATCAATCGCCCTATTTAAATGCTCAGCACTAGAAAAAGTGTGATCGCCCCCATCTATGATTTCAAGTCTTTTAGGTTCTGGAGCGGCTTCGTAAAGTTTCAATGCATGTTCCACTGGGACAATTTCATCCATGCTTCCATGCATGATGAGTATTGGAGGTGCCTTTTTCACGGCATCCAGCAAATCATGCTTTTCTAAATCTTTGAAGAAATTCTCCTTCAGTCTTCTACCAGATGGGAGTTCATAATATTTGCCTAGTTTCCGAGAGCGTTTGGGCTCACCAAAAACTGGAATCCTATATGGAGTAGCCATAACAACCATTGCTTTAATCCGCTCATTTTGCGCTGCCACAGCCGCCATTCCACCAAAACTTGAGCCGATGACACCAAGCCTATTAACGTCCACCTTACCACTGTCCCATAGAAAATTTATAGCAGCCCTATAATCTTCAACCCTACCGGTTAGGCAGGTTTCTTCAAAAGAGCCCTCGCTTTTTTCCGGTTCACTCCCGCACCCTCTAAAATTAAACCTTAAACAAGCATAACCCTCCTTGTAAAGCTTAGAAGCTATTATGGGCCATTTGCCGCTGTCCTTGTCACTTTCAAGACCATGTAAGGCAATGATGCAAGGCGCTTCTTCATAGGGTAAATGGAGATTTCCAAAAATTCGCCTATCATGACAGTAGAAAGTTACCAATTCTGATTTTGCGCTCAAGTTTTTTCCTCCATATAAAGATTCAAAGATTTTCACTTCTTACGTCGATGTTATGGTTAAGGCTATAAGGGCTATTAAAGTAATCCTCGAAGAAATCAATGGTTACCTTGCATTGTTTGAGATGGATGGTATATGTCTTCTGATGATTTCGTAAATCGAGTAACCGCCAAAGATTGTTATAATGCCTTGAAGTATGTTGAAGACCCCTATCAGCAAAACTATTGTAACCAGCACTCCTTGGACTTTCATCACTCCAATAGAAATCAGTAAAAGATTGACAGGTATCATCACCAAAACTCTCATGATGAGTCCCATAGCAAACATGAGGGCTAATCTGAATTTTTTAGTAGCCTTAAGACCTATAGCCATCCCTGCTATGGTTGAAAACTCGGCAATGGCTTTCATTGATGCTCCCACAATGTCTCCGCTGCGCGCCAATATTGCGATTAAAGCGATTACAGATGTGAAAAAGCTTGGGATTAAACCGAAAATTAGCATGGCTAGGGCTATGGGTATGCCTGTAAAATCAAATTTTAAGACGGGCATTAATGGAAAAGGTATTTTTAGGTTTGAGTATTTTAATGTGTAGTCGAAAACAACTACGAGAGCAGCTAAAATTGTTGTACCCGCTAATGTTGTTGTATCGATTTTAATATGAAACCCACCGACTGGTGTTGAGGGTAAAGTATTTGTGATAAAATTATATTTAAATTTTGCTAACTTAATTTAGTAAATTAATTAAGTTATATTATGATTTTCGCAACATTATTTTTGCTAATTCAATTATCTGTTTTATTACATCCGCATTTTTAGAGTAGAGCACACGAGACCGCCCCACTTCATAAATTCCGATAAGGCCACTTTTCTCAAGGATTTTCACGTGACGGTAAACTGCGGCATAATCCATCTTCAAAATTTTCGCAACAGCCTTTATGTGGAGAGGTCTTTCAGTCTCATTAACTAACATCAGTATCTTAAAGCGCACCGGGTTGCCAACAGCCTCAAACACAAGTGCAATTTTACTTATTTCTTCTTGTGCAAACATTTTCCACCAAATATTATGTTATGCAGCTATTAAATTTATGACGTTTTCGCAAAACATTTTAGATGGTTCCCCAATAAGCAAATAGTACAATGTTTCTAAATCTATGAATGTTGTCGAAACCGCCAAAGCCAACGGGTCAACCTTCCGCTTATCCCTAAAGTAGAGAAACATGAAAGCAAGCGCGTGAAAAGGAGTAAGCGCCATACTACTCCAACGGTATCAGTTTTCCGTTAAAGTCTCTTTTTGAAACTCCGAACTCGCCTTTAATTTGCCTCAGCTGGTTTGACGTGAATACTGGGCCGTCTCTGCAAACGCGATATTTGCCTACAACACAACTTCCGCATAAGCCTATTGCGCAGCGCATCAAACGCTCTAAACTAGCCTCTAAAGGGGTTCTGTGCTCTTCTGCTAAATCAAAAACTTTCAGCATCATTTTTTCCGGTCCACAAGTGTAAATTACACTGAAGTTTTCCTTAGCCAAAAGAGGTTTTAGTGGTGTTGTGGCTAAGCCTTTGACGCCGTAACTGCCATCTTCTGTCGTTGCAATAAGGTTTTCTTTCCCACATATTTTTTCAATTTTTTCTCTGAAAAGTAGCTCGTTCTTTGTCTCAGCGCCCATGACGAAAAATATTTGCGTGCTTTCATCAGCCAACTTTTTAGCTAAAAACAATAACGGGGCTAAACCTGTTCCTCCGCCGACAATTAACGCCTTTCCATTTTCCAAGGTGAAGTTGTTTCCGAAGGGTCCGCGAATGCCTATGACTTCGCCCTCTTTCGTTCTGTGAAGTGCTGTTGTTGCTTCTCCAACTTTTTTGACAGCCACAGAAACCACCCCATCCTCATCCGCAGTCATTATGCTTAGAGGAATTTCGTCAACTCCTGGAATCCAAAGCATAAGAAACTGACCTGGCTTGGCTTCTGCGCATGCTTTGTCTTTGAAAGTGAAGGTTTTCACTGTTGGACTTTCTGTTTCTATGTGTAGAATCCTTGTTGTTCTTAATTTGTTAGCTGCGATGCGATAAGCCGACAATTTCATTCACACTCTTGAAACCTTTCCTTTTGAGGTACGCGTCTATTCCGCGGGCCACAGCTCCAAAAACCCCTAACCCTTTTAAAGCAACGGCTGTTCCAATTTGCACGGCTGAGGCGCCCGCTAACAAAAATTCTACAGCGTCACGCCAGTTTGTCACGCCGCCGCATCCAACGATTGGCACTTTCACTTTCTCATAAATTTCGTATACGCATCTTATGGCTATGGGCTTTATGGCTGGTCCTGACAGCCCACCTATCTTATTGCTTAGGATGGGCATGGCTGTTTCAGTGTCTATTGCCATGGCCTTAACAGTGTTTATGGCTGTTAACGCGTCTGCACCAGCTTTTTCTGCTGTTTCCGCTATTTCTGCTATGTTGGTGACGTTTGGAGAAAGCTTAACGAAAACGGGTTTACCCACACTAAACTTGACTTTCCTAACAACCTTTGACAAGATTTCCGGGTTCTGGCCAATCTCCACGCCTGTTTCCTTAACATGGGGGCATGAAACGTTGAGTTCTACGGCGTCTGCGCCTGCTTCAACAGCTTTTTTGGCTACGGTCGCGTATTCTTCCTCTGAAAAGCCATAAACGCTAACGATTAGTGGAGTGCCCTTTAAAATAGTCTTCGCCGCTTTAATTTCCTTTGAAAACTCTTCAATTCCCGGGTTTGGAAGCCCCATGGCGTTAATTAGTCCGCATTTTGTCTGGACAACTGTTGGGTTTGCATAGCCAGTTCGCGGCTTTAAACCAACAGACTTTGTTACGACGGCTGCGGCTCCGCTTTTGGCTATTTCCTCCATTGTTTCAGCAGAATAGCCAAGAATGCCCGAAGCCAACATGATTGGATTTGCAAGTTTCAAACCAGCTACATTGACGCTTAAGCGATTATCTTCCAAAGGTTTTTCACCCTAAACGGTTTTCAGTAATGGTTGTCTGTTTAAAAAGATAAACCTTAGTTCCTTCTTTGATGGTGGGCTGCGGCAACTATATATTAGAATTAGGATTAGGAATAGTATTGGCTGAGGCACATTAAATGAAGGCAACAATAATTCCAGCATGCTTCGGGGTTCTCGCTTTTAACGAGGAAAACGAGGTTGTGGATAAAGTTCTTTTTTCTAGCAAGCCTGAGGAGGCTGCTAAGGTTATAGTTAAGGTTGAGTCTGGAAAAGTTGTGGATGAAATTGCAAAGTTGATTAAGGCGCTCCAAACGAGGGGTTACGACAACTTCATATTTGAGGATTCTAGTCTCGCCGCGGAAGCTAAAGAGCGTTTCGGAGTCTCTGTTGATGTTTCTAGGGGGACGAAGGCTGGCGAGTTGCTCCGTTCAAATGTTGGAAAGTTTGCTGTTGAAACAGGCTTTGTAAAGCGCCTAGAAGATTTTGACGTTTGGCTGCACAACCTAACAATGGAAATTGCAAAGTTAAAGGTCAAGGGAGCTGTTGAAAAAAGGGATTTAGTCATAGCCCAAGCCATCCAGACGCTTGACGACTTGGACAAGACAATAAACCTTTTCATGAGCCGCGTAAGAGAATGGTACGGCATCCACTTTCCGGAACTTGACCGCCTACTGGAGAAGCATGAAACCTACGCTCGTCTAGTTGGGGAGCTTGGCAGCAGAGAAAACTTCAATGTTGAAAACCTTGAAAAGCAGGGAATTCCAAAAACCAAAGCCGAACAAGTAGTTAAGAAGGCTGAGACGTCAATGGGTGCAGAACTTCCAGAAACAGACATGGCGCAAATTCAAGCACTATGCAAAAACGTCCTTAACCTATACCAATTAAGGCAGGCCCTGGAAGATTACATAGACAAAGTCATGGAGGAAGTTGCGCCAAACACAAAGGCTTTAGTGGGCTCGCTTCTAGGCGCGCGCCTAATAGCCATCGCAGGCGGATTAACAAACTTGGCTAGGCGCCCAGCAAGCACAATCCAAGTTTTAGGCGCGGAAAAAGCCCTTTTCCGTTCACTGAAAACTGGAACAAGACCGCCAAAGCATGGGATAATCTTCCAGCATACCCTGTTGCATGAGGCAAAAAAGTGGCAGAGGGGAAAAATTGCTAGGGCTTTAGCTGGCAAATTAGCAATAGCCGCTAGAACAGACGCCTTCGGTGGAAGATACATCGGTGAGGAGTTGAAGGCTGATTTAGAAAAACGAATAGAAGAAATCCACCAAAAATATTCTGAACCGCCTAAACTTCCAGAGAAAAAGCCCAAACACAAGGAAAAACGGAGAAAATGGAAACATGCAAGTAAAGGTTAAGCAGCACCCGCAGTTTCAAGGCGTTTACGTGGCTACACTAGAGGATGGGACTCAAAGGCTTGCAACCAAAAATTTGGTGCCTGGAAGAAACGTTTACGGCGAGAGGTTAGTGCATTACGAGGGTGTTGAATACCGCCTCTGGGACGCTTTTAGAAGCAAGCTGGCAGCAGCCATACTGAAAGGGTTAAAGACTGTTCCAATAAAGCCAGGTCATCAAGTGCTCTATCTTGGAGCAGCTTCTGGAACAACGGCAAGCCACGTTTCAGACATAGTTGGCGAGAATGGGCATGTTTACTGCGTAGAGTTCGCCTCAAGAGCCATGCGAGAGCTTGTAAACAATGTTTGCGCTTATAGGCATAACATGTCACCTCTGCTTGAGGATGCACGTCTCCCAGAAAAATACGCCCTTTTCATTCAGGGAAAGGTTGACGATATTTATTGCGACATAGCCCAGCCTGAACAAGCCAAGGTTTTAGCAGACAACGCCGATTTATTCCTTAAAAATTCCGGTTGGGTTATGCTTGCTGTTAAGGCTCAAAGCATAGACGTGACGAAGGAACCATCAGAGGTTTTTAGGCGCGAAGTTAAAGTTTTGGAAAGCCGAGGCTTCCACATTGTAGACCTCACTCATTTAGAGCCTTATGATAAAGCCCACGCCATGATAGTGGCTACTGTAGAATGAAGTACTGTTTATATCCAACGATGCTGTTTGATGTTTTTGTGAGGTCCTGATGACCTATAGGGAGATGGAGAAGGTTAGGACTGCAGAGGTTGTGCTTAGAGAAGCTAACTTTACACTTTCAAGGATATGCTGCTCCCGTCCAAGCTGTTTTGACTTTGCAGCCCGAAAGAACAATAATCTCCTCTTCATAAAGGTCCAATCAGACATCGACAATCTTTCCCCAACTGATTCGCATGAGCTTATGGATGTTTCAGAATGTTTTTCAGCGGCATCGATTGTGGTAAGCGAGAAGTCCCGAGAGAAACCGCTGGAGGACGACACAGTATATTCTAGATATGATGTTTTCGCTGTAACTCTAAAAACTTTTGAGGACATTGTGCTCCGTCAAGTTTACCCGCTGATCCAAGCTGGTCCCGGCGGGTACTATGTTGAAATCGACGGAGAAGCCATCAAGCGCAGACGACAGGAACTTGGCTTATCCGCAGGTGACATGGCTGAGATGGTTGGCATATCTAGGAGAACTGTTTACGGTTATGAGAGGGGTATGGCTAAGGCTTCTGTTTCAACAGCCTATAGGCTTGTTTGGGCTTTAGGAATTCCTGTCGCGAAGCCAATTGACATCTTTGAGAAGCCGAAGAGGAGAAGGAAGTGTTTTCTGTCAAAGGCTAGACGTGCCATCTCTGGGAATAAGCTCCTTCAGAAGATGTTTAGAAAGTTTGTTGGTTACGAAATTACAGCGGTTAGACGGGCTCCTTTCGACTTTGTCATAACAGTTCCCGAAGGTAAAATGCGGATTGTCGGCGGAGTTGCAAGAGAAAGAGAACAAGAGTTGGACAGGCGGGTTGATGAAATTTTGAGCGTAAGCCGTGTTGCCAAAGCACATCCGGTTCTAGTAACTGAAGGTAAAAAGCCTGCTCACAAGGACATATACTGCATTGGCAAAGAGGAACTTCTGAGGGCTAGAACCCCTGAAGAACTTCTAGCCAATGTTTAGATGAGTCTTTCTTGAAGTGAATTCTTTTCGCTTTTCACCCTTTTCGCAGGTTTCCAAGACTTCCTAACAAAATCTGGGTATTCGCCGGTTTTCTGTAGACATTTTTGGAGGAAGCTTATAGTTTTTGGGTCTGTTGGGTATCCGCACCCGAAATCACCATATTTCTCAGCTAGCTCAGCTATTTCGCTGTCTCTCTCCACCTTCGCGATTATTGATGCAGCTGAAACTATAGGATATTTCCTATCTGCTTTATGTTCCGAGATTACCTCCACCTTAAATGGCAAGCACTCTAGGATGTGCTGTTTGAAGCGTTCTTCCAAAACATCTGAAGCGTCCACATAGGCGATGTCTGGCTTAAGCATCTCTATAACCTTAGCCATTGTCTGCGCCTCAAGCCTATTTAACCTATGAAGTTTTATACCCTTTTGAACAACCGCGTCAATATCCTTTGGAGAAAGCTTAACCACAGCGTATTTTTTGGCTATACGCTTGATTTCAGCAGCGAGTTTTTCCCGTCTTTGCGGAGACAAAAGCTTTGAATCTTTAACGCCTAGCTCTACAAGTCTTTGCAGATCCTCCTCGTCCATCAGAACGCCAGCAATCACTAAAGGGCCGATTACTGAACCTCTTCCTGCGTCGTCAACTCCAGCTATTAGCATGATAAACCTCTTTCATGGGTAATGTTTAATTCTGGTATTATGAGTTTCGTTCCTTATTTTTGATGTAAGGAATTCAATTATTTTTTCTATGATGGCTTGATGCAGTCTATCCCTGTTCTCGTACGTGACTGCTATCACTTCCGCGTCTTCGCTTTTTTTCAAACTTTCTATAAGTTTGTCCCTCGCTTTCCAATGGACAACGCCAACAACGAACTTGCCACTTTCAGCAGCCCTTTTAACAGCTTCCCTAAATTTCTCAGAGAAAAGTTCCATGGGTCCAACCTCGTCTATGGCTACAACCTCGCATTCTTTAATAGCTTTCAAAATGGCTTCCACACCTACGCTGTTTAGGTCTTTCAAGTTAACGCGGTACTTGCCAACTTGTGGACCAGTTTCTTGGCTAACATGCGCAAGCCAGCCCCGTTTTTCGCCGCTCAAGTCTAGAATTTCAAAACCTACCCTACTACCGCAAGAACGAACCTCACGGCTAATCATCCCGCCAACGCTATAACCCTTTGCCCTTAAAACTTCAACAGCCTTCAACAACACGGTTGTTTTACCGACTCCCGGGTTTCCAGTCAAGAGCAGGATGCGCCTTCTCAAAATCACCCACTTCGATAGCTATTCTAGCTTTGCTAGGAGGGCTGTCATGCCGCTTGCAGCAAGTGCCAACAATTCGAAAATTTTGTAGGCTTCAACCATGTCATTTGCTGTGTACTCTACCCTTAATCCGTCAATTCTTTTTACAGAAGGCAGAAATTCTGCGACATCTGCAAATTGGCTGGCTAAGAAGGTTATTCGCATATTAACGGGTTTATTGGCTATCAAAAGCTTAGAAATTGAGTGCGGTTTAAAATTGGATGCCGCTCTTCTAACGCTTTCTCTTAAATCTCCCTCGATCTTCGCCATACTGGGGCTTTTAGCAGAAACTCTACTGAGCGACTCCTTCAAGGCTATGGTTTCAGCCCAAGGAGCCCACTTTTTAACATCATCCTTGATAAGCTGTGCCTCACCAGCAACCAAGATTACTGGTACGTGGAATTCGCCAGCGACATAGGCGTTCATGAGGAACTCGCTTGCCTCAACACCGTTAACCTCAATCTTACTCATGCTTCCCCCGCTATAGGTGTGGTCGAAGACGGATTTGGCCGTTCCATACTTTGCGTGATAACCAAGAAAAACAGCAGCATCACAACCTTCTACGCCTGAAACCATGCTGAAGGGTCTGGGAAAACCCCTAATAATTTCCACATACTCTGGCAAATTCTCCACTAAGAGGTTAACCATAGGCCCATGGCTGTCGGCAACAATAACCTCGTTGAATCCATTCTTATGCAGCTCTTCGGCTACGGTTAAAGTGATTTTTGTGGCAATTTTTCTGGCTTCCTCGTATAGAGAGCCTTTAAGGTTTAAATGTCCCGGAATAACGATGTATGGCATACCTTCTAAATCAACTGAAATAAACGCTTTCATGCAATCCCTCGCTTATGCATTTGTCTTAACATGTTAAAATGTTTTGGTGCTACTAAAACAGAAGTCTAATATCCAGCGTAAATAGTCTATCCTAGTTAAAGTGTTATTATGGGCTGGAGGCTGATTATGAGCGGCGAGAAGGAACGTGAAAGGACGGTTTCCTCCTTTGAAAAGCAGCTTAGCGAATGGATAATTCGTAGGCATGGCAGCGTTTTTAGGCTGGCTCTGTTACTAGCCGTAATTCTGCTGGTTTTCTTAACGTCCTTTAGGTTTACGGTGGGCGGCTTAAGAGAGTGGATTCAAATCGAACCTGCAGCCATTCTCAACATAACAATCCAACTCTTCACGATAATGAACCCAATAAGCACGATTCCGACGTTTCTCATATACACTGGCAAACTTAAGGATGATGAAAGGCGCAAAATAACAAGCACAACTACGCTAATAGTTATAGTTCTTTTGCTAACTTTCGCCCTTTTTGGACCATTAATATTGACAGCTCTAGATGTTTCCGTTACAAACTTCAAGTTCGGCGGAGGAATCTTGCTGCTGATACTAGCGATAGACATGCTCAGCGGAATGTCAAGGTCAAAGGCAATAGATATAAAACAAGTAGCAGTTGTGCCATTAGCGACGCCGCTTCTTGTTGGACCGGGAACCATGACAACCCTTATTGTTTTATCAAACACCTACACTATAGTAAACGTTCTAATTGGCGGCTTAATAGCTGCCATAGGCGTGTACTTAACGCTTTGCTTTGCCCCTCTGCTTGTATCAGCAGTCGGTAATAACGGTGTTCAAGCGGCAAGCCGAGTAATGGCCGTAATATTAGCAGCGATAGCCTCACAAATGATACATTCAGCCTTACTAGACTGGGGTATAGCAACGGTATGAAAAGCGAAAAACCAGAGATTGATTTTCCAACGGAAATAGTTAAGGAAGGCAAGGTTAGGGTGCTTGTTCCAAAACTTGAAGCTTTTGTGAAAGAGCCCTGGGAATACGCGCCTTCCAAGGCTCCCGTTTTCTACAATCCAGTTATGGAGCTGAACCGCGACATAGCGGTTCTAGCTCTACAAGCCTACCAAAGGATGGTGAACCGCGAAATCTGCGTGTGCGAGCCCCTTGCTGGCTGCGGCGTTAGGGGGATACGCTTTGCCGTAGAAGTTGATGGTGTTAAAAAAGTTTTAATCAACGACATTAATCCGAAAGCTTTTAAACTGGCAAAATATAATGTGCAGCTAAACGCCTTAACCGAATACATATGCGTAGAAAATGAAGATGCAAACTTCCTTTTGAGCCGTTACGCCGCTCCACGCAAAAGATTCGACGCCGTAGACATAGACCCCTTCGGTTCACCCGTGCCATACCTTGATTCTGCCATTCGCGCCCTACGCGACGATGGTTTTCTAGCCATAACAGCAACTGACATGGCGCCCCTCTGCGGCGTCCACACAAAAGCATGCATACGCAAGTACGGCGGAAAACCTTTGCGTACGGAATACTGCCACGAAATAGCCGTTAGGCTCGTAGCTGGGTGCCTTGCAACCACAGCGGCAAAATATGATATGGGCATAAGTGTGCTTTTCAGCCACAGCACAGACCATTACATCCGCGTCTACGCAAAACTAAAATATGGCGCAACAAAAGCCGATGAAAGCATTAGAAAAATGGGCTATATACTACACTGCTTCAATTGTTTTCACAGAGAAACTGTGCACAAACTCTTCGCAAGCAACACTAGCATCGTATGCCCAGAATGTAGTTCAAAAATGGAATTTGCCGGTCCGCTATGGCTTGGAAAAATTTTTCACGTAGACTTTTGTGAATTGATGGAAAAAGATGTTAGAAATAGGAAGTTTGAAAAAAAGAACGAAGTTTACAAGATTTTGTCGCTGGTAAGAAACGAGGTTGACGCGCCAACAACTTATTATGTCCTAGACAAAATATGTGATAAACTGAGTTTTCCAGTTCCATCAGTTAGCGAGGTCGTAAGGGTTTTAAGAGAGAAAGGATTCCGGTCGACACGTACCCACTTCAATCCGAAGGGAATAAGGACAGATGCATCATCTGCAAATATGAAGAAAATCTTGCAGGAACTAATAATATCACGGTTAAATGCTAATCATGGCAAATTTTAAATAGTAACATAAAACTAACAAAGTCTAAAGTAGGTGATCCTGATGAAAGAAAAAGTTATGTTAACCTTTACAGCAGCTGTGATATTAACGTTGATGCTGACTTCTGCATCACTAACCAAAGCTGCTCCCAGCTTGGACATTTATGGCTACGTTGACAAAACATACTATAAACCAGGGGAATCGGGGACATTGAAATTCTGGGTATATAATTCTAGCCCTGATGCTGCCATTCTTAAGAACGTTACAATAGAATATCCATGGTACAGTCCAGTCTGGGGAGGCAACCAGACCGTCACAATTGCAAATGTTGTAATTTCTCAAGGTGAAAATTACAGCGCTACAGATACATTCAAGATACCCGACGATTCAAGAGCGGTTGGCGGTGATATCAGATTTAGAGTCTATTACGAATTCGGGGGAAACATATACTCACATCAAGACAGTGTGCCGTTAAACGTCGTTGTGCCATATCCAGTGTTGCTTCAAGACATGGATGACCTGGTGACGCTTTTCACGATTCTCGTAGTGTTGACAATCGTCTGCACAATAATACTAGCCGCAACAATATTCCTTTCAGGCCGCAAATCCCAAGTTGTCTGGAAAGCAGAAGAAAAAGCAGAATAACCCGCGTTTTTCTTTTCTTAATGCTTTTTTCCATTTTGTTTAAGTAATAGAACCACGTTTATAATTCCAAGCGTTTGGAGGTGCCGTAAAACTCGGAAAAGTTTTAGTTACATCCGCATGGCCTTACATAAACGTAACACCTCACCTCGGCAACTTAGTTGGCTCTGTTTTGTCCGCGGATGTTGTCGCCAGATATTACAGGTTGAAGGGCGAAGATGTTCTGCTTGTTAGCGGTTCAGACGAGCATGGGACACCAATAGAAGTGGAAGCCATCAGGCTTGGAATACATCCCAAAGAGTTGACGGATAGAAACCACGCGAAAGTATCAGAGTTGTTTAAAAAATGGGGGATATCCTACGACAACTACACACGAACAGAAAGCCCCGTGCATAAGGAGTTCGTCCAAAACCACCTATTGAAGATATACAGAAACGGCTACATATCCACGCAAGAAACGCCAATGCTATACTGCGAAAAATGCAAGCGCTTTTTGCCAGACAGATTTGTTGAAGGAAAATGCCCCTATTGTGGTCATGAACGTGCACGTGGAGATCAATGCGATTCTTGTGGAAGACTTTTGGAGCCAACCACGTTAATTGAGCCCTACTGTGTAATCTGTAAGGGCAAACCTGTATTAAAAACTACAAAACACTGGTATATTGACCTCTCAAAGCTTTCAGATAAGCTCGCAGAGTATTTGGAGAGTAATGAGCAGCTTTCAACTAGCACAAAAAACTTCAGCCTAAACCTTGTAAGGGAAGGCCTAAAGCCCAGAGCCGTGACAAGAGACGTAGCATGGGGAATTCCAGCACCTTTCCCAGAAGCGGAAGGCAAGACGATTTATGTTTGGGTTGAGGCTGTTTTGGGCTATGTTTCAGCAACAATAGAATACTTTAGAAACCACGGTGAACCCGAAGGGTGGAGGGAATACTGGTTTAACAAGGATGCGAAAACCCTATATTTTGTTGGGAAGGATAACATTCCATTCCACACAATAATCCTTCCAGCACTGCTTTTAGCTTCGGGCGAAAATTACAACCTACCATGGAACGTTTCAGCCACAGAATTCCTCCAGTTTAAAGGCGAAAAAGCTTCAAAAAGCCACAGAATCGGCATATGGATAGATGAAGCCTTGGAGCTTTTCCCGCCTGATTATTGGCGGTACTTCCTAATAGCGACAAGACCGGAAACGAAGGACACAAACTTTTCTTGGGAACTTTTTATTGAAAAAGTTAATGCAGACTTAAATGACACCTTCGGCAACTTCATCCACAGAACGCTAAAATTCGTGAATACGCACTTTGAAAGCGTGATTCCTAAACCGGAAAAGCTGGATAAAGACGCAAAGCATATTCTGAAAATACTCAAAGAAAAAGTTGATGAGGTTGCGGAAGAAATCGAGGAATGCCGGCTTCAAGCAGCAGCGAACACCATGATGAGCATAGGCCGCTTGGGAAACCAGTACTTGAACGATAAAGAGCCGTGGAAACTAATAAAAAGAGACGAAGCCAAAGCGGCAAACGTCATCTATGTAGCTGCGCAAATTGTTAAGGCACTTGCAATCGTTTCAGCGCCCTTCATTCCATTCACAGCAGAGGACATTTGGAAAACCTTAAGGCTTGATGGAAGCGTCTTCGACCACAAATGGAGTGAAGCGCTAGAGCCTCTGCCACCAAATCACAAAATAGCTGAGGCTAAACCCTTATTCAGAAAGATAGAGGCTGACGAACGTCAATTGGACGAGATGCTGGAAAAGGTGAGGGAAAAGCTGGCAACCTCTGCTTGAAGACTTTATATGGTTGTGGGGCTTCTGCGAGTTAAAATAGACATACACGTTCACACACGCTACTCCTACGATGCAATAATTAAGCTAGAGGAACTGGTTTTTTACGTGAAAAAGCGTGGACTAGATGGAATAGCCATAACAGACCATGACACAATTGAAGGCGCCATAAAAATGGCTGGAACCGCACACTGTTTGGTTATCCCTGGAATCGAAGTTACAAGTTTAGATGGGCATGTCATTGGACTCAACGTTGAGGAGTTGATTCCCCCGAAACTCAGTGTAGATGAAACTATGGACAGAATTCACGAGGCAGGCGGCATAGCTGTTGCTTGTCACCCCTCAGCCTTTTTTAAGGAAAGTTTGGGAAAACGCACTAGCGCCAAGTTCGACGCTGTGGAAGTGATAAATTCTTCTGCTATTCCATTCAACCGTTCAGTAAAGCGAAGCGAAAAAATAGCTTCAATGCTTCGAGTTGCCAAAGTTGCGGGAAGCGATGCTCATTATGGTCCAGAGATAGGTTGCGCCTACACAGTTGTTGATGCAGAACCGGACATTGGCGAAATTGTTAAAGCCATAGGTAAGGGTTTATGTGAACCCTTTGGCAACGCAATACCTTTAGGGACAAGGCTGAAAAGAGAAGCTCTCTCCCTTAAAAAGAGGTTTAGGCTTTAAGAAAAATGAATAGGGGAAAGGACAGCATATTAGAAATTTTCCATCTGGTATAGGTTAAGCTCTATTCCCAAAGGTTTTTCTGGTTCAGCATAGGGCTCCAAATTGTACAGTTGTGGCGCGATTGTTCCAAACCCGCTTAGAATATGCGGCGAATTTATGCCTGTCATAACCAAAGTGACCTTAAGTTTGCCGTCTTGCTCTGGGTTAACTCGCGCTCCCCAAATGACTAGGGCGTTTCCATCCATCATTTCTGTGACTATTTCTCCAACGCGATTTGCCTCTTCAATAGTCATGTGCGCGTCGCCCGTAACATGTATTAGGGCTCCAGTTGCTCCTGCATAATCCACATCTAAGAATGGGCTTCTTAAGGCACTTCGCACTGCTTCTTCCGCGCGGTTTGGCGCGTCTGATTCGCCGACGCCTATTACCGCCACTCCGCCGCGTTTAACAATTGTTTTGAAGTCTGCGAGGTCGAGGTTGATGAGGCTTGGCGCCGAAATTGTCTCCACAATTCCCTTAATCATGTTTGCCAAGACTTGGTCTGCGAATTTGAAAGCATCGTTTATTGGCATGTGTGGAACAAGCTGCATCAACTTGTTATTGTCTATAACCACTACAGTGTCGCATTGCCTTCGCATCTCTGTTAATGCGTTAGCCGCATATTCGATGCGTCCCTTTTCAATTCTGAAGGGTGTCGTTACAACACCAACCGTTATCGCACCCTTTTTCCTCGCGATTTCCGCGATGACTGGTGTGGCTCCCGTTCCAGTTCCGCCGCCAAGTCCAGCTGTTATGAAAACTATGTCAACGTTTGAGAGCAATTCTTCGATATGTTTTCTTGATTCTTCGATTGCCGCTTTTCCCAGTTTTGGGTCGCCGCCTACCCCAAGCCCTCGCGTGAGTTTCTCACCTATCAAAATTTTCCGGTGAGCCTTTGAGTTTCTTAAATGAAGGGCGTCTGCATTTACTGCCACGCACTCTGCACCAGTCACGCCCATATCCATCAACCTTGTCACAGTGTTGTTGCCAGCCCCGCCTACGCCGACAACCATTATGCGGCAGTTTGCAATTTGCGGTATGTCGCCACCCATCACGCTGTGCCCATTGAACTTAAGCAGATGCTCTGTTTGGCAAATTTTAGCCAACCTTGGACCTCCGCCAAACCTCAGAATTAATCAAGTCACGGATAGCTACACGAATCGCCTCAGCCCTGTTGGGATAAAACTTCTCATTCACAAGCTGGTCTAAAGCTTTTAGGTAAGTTTCAGGCAAATACAGCGTAATCAACTTCATTCAAACTCTCCCTCCTAGGTAAGCCTCAAAATGTGTACAAACAAGAGCTATACTTTTATAACATGATTTAAATATGTTTCAAATATGTTGGTTTATTCACTTATAAGCTTTTAAAATTAGCGTTTCAAAAATTTGTCAATTCGCGGTTGCGGCAACCTCTATGTTTTTATTGGTTGTTAAAGCATTTAATGTTTTGTGAATGGGAAAGCAATGCGCGTTTTCGTCAAGAGTTTCGGTTGTTCGACAAACTTGGCTGAGGGGGAGGTTTTGGCTGGTTGTTTAGCTGAGGCTGGATACGAAATTGTAGATTCTGTTTCTGCTGCGGACCTCATCATTTACAATACTTGCGCTGTTAAAGGACCCACGGAAAACAGGATGATAGAGCTTTTGAAGCGTGTTCCGCCAAACAAAAAACTTGTTGTCGCTGGTTGTCTGCCGCTAATAAACTATGAAAGGCTTTGTGGAGAAACACGTTTTGATGGGGTTGTTGGACCCGCAGTAGGTGAAAGGATTGTTGAAGTAGTTAAGCGTGTTTTTGAAGGTGAAAAGGTTGTTGCGCTTGAAGGAACAGCAAACGCTAAACCAAGCCTAGACCTTCCGAGGCTACCGTTAAACCCTGTTATAAGTGTAATCCCAATAAACTATGGCTGTTTAGGTGCATGTGCCTATTGCTGCGTGGTTTTCGCCCGAGGACGCCTAAGAAGTTACACTATTGAGGAGATTGTTGAAAAGATGAAGGGAGATCTGGAAAAGGGCGTGAAAGAGTTCTGGATTACTTCGCAGGACACGGCGTGTTATGGAAGAGACTTAGGGACGAACCTTGCAGAACTGCTTAATGCAATATGCAATATTGAAGGGGATTTTAGGGTTCGGGTTGGCATGATGACCCCAAACATGGTCACAGACATGCTGGAAGAGTTGATTCAAGCTTTCAAAAGTGAAAAAATCTTCAAATTTATTCATTTACCAGTACAAAGCGGAAACGACCAAACTTTGAAGCGCATGCACAGATTCTACTCTATACGCGACTTCAAAAGAATTGTTGACACCTTTAGGAAAGCATTTCCAGAAATAACCATAGCAACAGATATTATCTGCGGTTTTCCCGGCGAGGACGAGAAAGCATTTGAGGAAACGCTGCAGTTGATTGAGGAAGTCAAACCGGACATAGTGAATGTTTCAAAGTTTTTTGCTAGACCCGGGACAGCAGCGGCTAAAATGAAAGAGGATTTTGTGCCTCTTCAAGAGATTAAGCGTAGAAGTGTTTTAGCGAGCAATTTAGCTCGCAAAATTGCATTAGAAAAGAGCAGGAGCTGGGTCGGCTGGTCTGGAGAAATTTTGGTTGATGAAGTTGGCAAAACGCTTGGTTCATGGGTTGGACGCAACTTTGCCTACAAGCCTGTCGCAATAAAAAGTGCTGAGAATCTGCTTGGCAAAACTTTGCATGTAAAGGTCACAAAAGCCTTTTCAACCTATTTGGAAGGCGAAATTATCAAATAATTTTTATGCAGATATGCACTAATTTAGTTGGAGATGAAATATTGAGTGAAGAAAACTTTGTGGAAGTCGGAAGGGTAACTCACTTCTTCCCAAAAATCAGCGTCGCCGTAATTGAGCTTACTGCGCCTTTGGCTGTTGGAGACACAATAGCAATTAAAGGACCTACAACGGATTTTGAGCAAACTGTTGATTCCATGCAGATTGAACACAAGAATATCCAGAGGGCTGAAGCTGGGCAAAGCATAGGATTGAAGGTTGTTCAAAGGGTTAGAGAGAAGGACAAAGTTTACAAAAAGCTTTAAAATTCTCTAATCTTCGTTTCTTTATATTATGGTAATTTTTTAGTTGGATTTTTCTGAATTTTCTTATTAATCCGATAAGTTTTAATATGCTGACTCCATAATCCCCAATGGCGGATTACATGAGCAATATGGGATGCTGCAAAGTTGAAGCAATAATAACTCTAGACTCGAAAGGCCAGATAGTTCTCCCAAAAGACATTAGGGAAAAAGCAGGATTAAAACCCAACGACAAATTAGCTGTTGTCTGTTGCAAAGAAAAAGGTAAAGATGAGGTATGCTGCCTCATAATGGTTAAAGCGGAGAACCTCGAAGAGCCCGTGAAGAAGGCTCTGGAACCAATTTTGAAGGAGATTTTCAAATAAAATGCCCCACACGAATAAAAAAGTGAAGAAAACCGTGAGAAAGGGTTACGCAAAAATAGCAAAAAGCGAATGCTCATGCTGTAGCCCAACAACTCCAGCATCCAAAGGAACTTGCTGCACTGAAACAGTTCCCACAAGCCTTGGATGCGGAAATCCCGTCGCCCTAGCATCCTTAAAGGCGGAAGAAATCGTTGTTGACCTCGGCTCCGGCTTTGGCTTTGACTGTTTCTTAGCCGCCAGCAGGGTTGGAGAAGAGGGAAGAGTCATCGGCGTAGATATGACACCTGAAATGGTCGCCAAAGCTGGGGAAACCGCGAGGAAAAACGGCTACAAAAACGTGGGGTTCATTCTCGGAGACATCGAGAAACTGCCAATTGCCCAAAACATCGCTGACATTGTAATCTCAAACTGTGTCATAAACCTCTCACCCAACAAAGAAAAAGTTTTCAAAGAAACTTTTAGAGTCCTGAAACCTGGCGGAAGGCTAATGGTTTCGGATATTGTTTTATTGAAGGAGCTGCCTGAAGCAGTAAAGAACAGTGAAGAGTTTTATGTGGCATGCGTTTCCGGTGCTGTGGAGAGAGAAGAGTATCTAAAGTTGATTGAAGAGGCTGGTTTCACGGAAGTTAAGATAATTCAAGAACAGTCCTTCTCTGTTGAATGCGTAACAGATAACCCTATGGTTGAGGATGCTGTGCTGAGCATTACGGTTTTTGGTAAAAAGCCGAAGTAACATTACTTTGGCACATGCTTTCTGAACAACAAAACGGGCTAATCTTCCAAATTTTCGTGTAAGTTTGGATGAAGGCGCTTAATTCCGTTTCTGTAGGTGTGAGTTGGCTACATACAAAACCTTACAAAAAGAGGAAGAAGACTGCCTTTCGGAGCGTAAATGCAGCTGCGGAACTACAATCGTCTACTATCGTTAACTGTGACATGTTTCTTAGCGCTTCTGCTGTTCACTGGCTATTACGTTCCTCCCTCAGCGCCCAATCTACAGTCAATTAATGGAAAGCCTTCGTTCAAGTTCTTTGATGATTTCGAAGGGTGGATTGATGAAGGTTTTGAGAAATATGGCGAGTTTCAGCTGAACAGTTCCTTGACAGCGGAGATTGCCGTCGGCGAGGGTGAAGCCTTTGAGAGCATTCAAGAGGCTTTGGGCGCTGGCTACACGTGTATTTACCTTAAAAAGCAAGTTTTCAACGTGACCTCACCCATAGAGCCGCCGAAGGAAAACTTCTACATTTTAGGCAACGGCGCAGAGATAGTTGCCGTCAAGCCCATGACAGCAGTTTTTGACATAAGAAGCGTTAGGTACGCTCATCTTGACGGTTTGTTCATAAACGGCAACGGTTTAGCCCAAAAATGTATAGACGCCAGCCGAACGCCAAGTCAGGTTCCAGTCCACCAAATCCGCAACTGCAAAGTTTGGGGCGCAACCCACGCCAACATAGATTTTACCGGCTGCGAAGACAGCCTAATATTTAACTGCTGGATTGACGGAAGAAAAGTCAACGATACGCCAGATGCCATAACCGAATACGGCGTGAAAATAGGCGAATTCTGCGACGGCTACAGAACTGGAGGGCAAGTAAACTTAATTCACTGTTTGATGGGCTTTCATAGGAAGGCGGACGTGTTCGCTAAGAACGTTGCTCAGTTGAAACTTGCCAACTGCCTCTTATCCAGCAAGAACATGTGGAGCAGCGAATTTGAAGCTCACATCATAGTGGAAGGCGGAACTGGTGAGGGCTCTCTGCTTCCAACTTTAGAACTAACGAACTGCTGGGTTGAAAATGGACAGGGCGGAAACGTCCCAAACATCCTTATAAGAAAACGGATGATGTCAAAGCTCACAATCATAGGTGGAATGTTCTACACTGACCAGAGTCCAAACGTCTATAGCCTCTTGAACCCATGCGCAGAAACAATAACGCTGGTTGGCGCACTTTTCGAGCATAACATCCAATTTAATGGCTATAACGTGGTGGCTCCAACGCAAAAACTTGTTTCTGTGGGAAATACTTACAACTGGAATGGGATAGACACGGCAAATGTCACGACATACCTGATCTATGACAGGGACGACGCACAAATAGAAACAAGGTAGGTTAACTGTGCTTATGGGATTATTTCGCAGCCGTTGTATTCCATGAATTTAAAGTCTTCAAGCTTTATTCTTTCCTTATCTATGAGATTTCTTATTCTTGGAATTTCTTGCGAGACGGCATCTATCAAGTTATGCACAGTCTCACAAACCTCTTTGTAGGCGTGTTCTCTCCACCGTTTTGTTATGTTCGCGTATAGACATCTGCCGCCACATAAAGCCAGAACGTCACATTCGGTACATGGTTTGTTGACGAAAACTTTCTTCAGTTTAAGCGGATCTGCGTTGCTTATGTGCCCCAAATAGTATTTGCGTATTCCCCACATGCTTGGGCAGGGAATTATGTGGCCGTCTGTTTGTATGGTGTAATTTATCCATCCAGCCCCGCATCTGAGGAGGCTTCTTTTTTCGCCTAAAAGAAGTGATTTGGCAACTCCGAGGAAGGGGTAAAGCCTAAAAACAACTCCCTCTTTTTCCATGCCGCCAACCCAGAACTTGACTAGTTCGCGAATTCCAGGATTGTAACTTTCTTCGCTCCACCTTTTGAAGTCGCGGCGCTCAAAATCTTTTGACCAAAATCCAGCGTTAAGTTGCCAGTGAATTGAAGAGAATGGGAACTCGCTATTTTCCAGAAGCCACCTCACATGCTTGTAAATGTCTGTTTGCTCCATGACGGTCATCCGCGCGATGACTTCGCCCTTGAAGCCGTTCCGCCTAACCAGTTTCAAGTTTTCGATGGCTCTTCTGAAGACGCCTTTTCCTCTGTAAAAGTCTGTTAGGGCTTCGTCACCGTCTATTGAAACCAGAATCGTGTGGAAGCGATTAACGTATTCTGGCTCTAAACGGTTAAGGAGTAAACCGTTCGTCTGAATTATGAAGTGTTTCGCATGAACCCTATCCATTATCCGTTTAATTTCTTCCACGCATAGCAGGGGCTCCCCTCCATAAAAAATCAAAACACAGTCCGGGTCCAGTCTGCAAAACCTTTCAAGCAAACCAAAATCGTAACCCACTTTTTAGGCAGGGAATAATCAACATCGAAGCCGCCAAAGTCAGAGTCAAAATCCTCCAATGCTTCACCGAAACAGTACCTACACTGGAGGTTACACTCAGTCGTCAAAACAACATGAAAAACATAAACGGCGCCCTCAATCAAGTAAACTTTTCCCGTATCTTCTTCGCCTTCTCAACATAACTTTTAAGCTCCCGCTCACGAATCTTTTTCTCAGGCAAAGTCTCAGGAGCATACATAAGCGGAACAACAGCCAAAAACAAGAAAAAGCTGGCCAAAGAAAAAGAAGTCGACATATCAATTAACTTAACAAGAGGCACAACTATAACTGATACATAACTGGAAAGCAGGAATGGCAGTGCCCCTAGCAGATAGTACTTATCCTTCGCTCTATTGTTTGCCAAATCACCCCAAATTATCAAGAAAAAGATTAATGCAAACAACCCCCATGCAACACCGTCAAAAACAGTGTAGATGGTGATGGAAATTTGATTCGTTGGGAAAATACTTAGTACAGCATATCCAATACCGAGAAGGACGTATCCTAGAATAAGCAGCCGTTTTCTGCCGACAACATCAGCAAAGTAACCCCCAATTAAGGCAGCGAAGCTTGCTATACCGAATTCCGCAGTGGACACAGCGTTGGAAGTTTCAATACCCCAATGATATTGCTGCAAAGGATATTCAAGGAAATTAACTAAACAAAACATTACCCAAGGAACAAAATAAAGAATGAACGGTCTTTCAGAAACGATATGCTGATAGCGTACTTTTGTGATTTCTTTTTTAATATTGTATTTTCTATATTTTGCTATTTGAAAGGCTATGAGGCCTACCGCTCTCCACGTGGTGAACACAAGCACAGCTGCTACAAAGCTTAGAACGTTGGTCAAAAACCCGACTAAAAGCATTCCAAGATGAGCGACAAAGAGTGCAATTCCGCCAGATTTTCCTCGGCTTCCAATGTTATTAACGGCGTCCGCAAAATATGCCAGACAATTCGGAAAACCAAAACCTAGCGCGATCCCCAATAGGAAAGAGACCAAACATAAGTCAGACAAATTGTTGCTTTCTAAGAGGGCCATAAAAGTTGAAAAAATGGTTCCCAGCAAGATCCATATTGAAAGCAAACCATCCCTCGATATGAGTTTTTCAACTATCGTTGCGCCAATAAACGCGAAGGTTAAAACAGTTATGTAATGAACTCCGAAAATAATTAACAAATCCTCGTATACTATTCCCATTTTGTCCAAAGTGTTTGTAAAAAAAATATACAGCGGGAAATACCAAGAGAAGGAGTTTGCGACTAAGATAAAAGCTGGTAACGTATCTCTATCTAAAAAGTTGCTTTTAATGAACCTTATACTTAGCATTAGTTCTTCAGCATCCTCTTAAAGTACCTTTTGTATATGTGTAGAACAGCAAAGCTTTTAAGTTTAAGTGTAGTACATTTATACGCGAAGGGGAGAAAATGAAGGCAAAAATAAGTAAGACACCAAAACGAAGTAAGCCTATTCGTTTCAATGCTTACTAAACATTTTAAATAATATCCTCTAAAACTCCATTTATAAGCATCTCAAGATTTGCTGTTGCCGTTCTCTCTAAAATGGAAAGGGCATTTATAGCCTCTTTTGCTAAATGTTGCATACGTTTTTGTAGTTCTTTTGTCCCTTTATTTCGGAAAACATACTCAACTATCCTCTCTGCTTCTCCCTTTGTAATTTTTGATTTTAGAAGAATACGTAATATTTCTTTCTTCATTTTAGCATCTCTCAATGCGTAAAGTATTGGGAGAGGTAAAATTTCGTTTTTCATTCTGTTTTTAAGCTCGTTAAGCTCAAAGATGTCTATAAATTCCTCTCTTAAGCCAATCAATGTTCCTAGAATTTTCCCATACTTTGAAAGAGCTTCAATTTCATGTGGTGAGCCACCGCCTACAATGGCTCCTATCTTTGCGTAGATTTCAATGCTTGATGCTTTCTTTTCTAAAATTGATAAATAACGACTTGGCGGGATCTCCAATTTTCCCTTAAGATCAGTCTCAAGTAGATGCGCATTTCCAAGATCAAAAAGTTTAGTTTGAATCTCATCAACAATTTTTTCAAAAATTTTAGGTTCAAATTCTTTACTG
>JBNAVK010000020.1:0-24870 GCA_049700435.1 Candidatus Bathyarchaeales archaeon | reverse complement strand
TCCGAATGCTCCTAGAGCGCCGTAAGTGCACGTGTGGGAATCCGCCCCAACAATCAACTCGCCGGGTCTCACATGCCCCTTCTCAACCATAACTTGGTGGCAAACACCGCCGAATCCCACATCATAAAAGTTTGGAATCTGCTGTTCTTTAGCGAATTCTCTCATTATTTTGTGAAGCTCCGCTGATTTGACAGAGTCTGCTGGAACTTGATGGTCTAAAACCATCACGATTCGCTTGTTGTCCCAAACTTTTTTAACCCCAATTTTGTGGAAGGCTTCAATTGCTAAGGGACCAGTTATCTCGTTAATCATCGCCATGTCCACTTTGGCTTCCACAATTTCTCCTGGGCTTACGTTCTTTTTTCCAGAGGCTTTTGCTAAAATTTTTTCACTGATGTTCACTGCGTTCATCTTCCAGAAAATTTTGACGTTAGAGTTTTACTTTTCTATGCCAGCCATTTTTCTTAGGAACTTGCCTACACGCTCTATTTCGTGGTTTTCCATTTCTTTCATTAGAGCTTTCAGTTTTTTCTCGCCGTTTCTATGCTCTTCTATCCATTCTTTGGCGAATTTTCCGTTTTTAACGTTTTCAGCGGCTTTTTTCATGTTTTCTTTAACGTTTTCATCTAAGACTTTTGGTCCAACGGTTAAGCCGCCGTATTTTGCAGTGTCCGAAACAGCCTTTAACATTCCAGTTATTCCCCTCTGATAGATTAGGTCCATTATCAGTTTTGCCTCGTTGCAAGCTTCAAAATAGGCGAGTTCCGGCGGATAGCCAGCTTCAACCAGAACCTCAAAACCCTTCTTTATAAGCTCGATTAATCCTCCGATGAGCACTGTTTGCTCGCCTATCAAGTCGCTTTCAGTTTCATCTTTAAACGTTGTTTCCAACACGCCGGCTCTTGTGCATCCAAGTCCTTTTGAAATTGCTAAGGCTGTTTCTTTTGCGTGTCCAGTTGGGTTTTGGTATACGGCTATAAGTGCTGGAACGCCGAAGCCGCTTAGGTAAGTTTCTCTCACTCTTGGTCCAGGGCTTTTGGGCGCCACCATAATGACGTCGACGTTTTTCGGTGGAATTATTTGTTTAAAGTGAATGTTGAAGCCGTGTGCAAAGTCTATAGTTTTTCCTTCAGTTAGATAGGGAGCTATTGAGTCTTTGTAGGTGTCTGGCTGGGAGGTGTCTGGAATTAGGAGTAATATGATATCGCCCTTCTTCGCCGCCTCTGAAATCTCGTAAGCTTCAAAGCCGTCTTTTTCTGCCCTTTTCCACGATTCTCCATTTCGCCTAACGCCGATGACCACGTTTAAACCAGAATCCCTGAGGTTTTTCGCTTGTGCTTCTCCTTGACTTCCATACCCTATTACAGCCAAGTTTTTGCCTTTTAGCCAGTCTAGATTTGCGTCTGAATCGTAATACACTTTTTTCACAGAGTTCCCCCTCCTTCACTTTTATTATTAACGGATTCTATTCCTCTTGAAAGAGCAGTTATGCCCGTTCTAGCCACTTCTCTAATTCCATGAGGCTTTAAAAGCTCTATGAAAGCGTCAATTTTGTCAGAATCGCCGGTAACTTCTACAATTAAGGATTTTGGTGAGGCATCAACTATGTGACCCTTGAAGATTTTAGCGTAGTTAATTATCTCTGACTTAGCGCCCTTCGGAGCGTTAACTTTTATCAAAGCGAGTTCGCGGACAACCGCCCGCTCAGGGTTTATTATGCTTACTTTTATTACTTCAACAAGCTTGTTCAGTTGTTTAATAACCTGCTCCACAATTCTTTTGTCTCCGTTAACAATCAATGTTATTCTTGCAATTTCTTTTCTTTCCGTTAAGCCAACCGATATGCTTTGTATGTTGAACCCTCTTCGCCTAATCATGTTTGTAACTCTGAACAACACTCCCGGTTGATGTTCAACTATTGCGCCGATGACATAACGTTGTCCTTGATTTTCATTTTCCAACTTTTTCACTCCCACATCATATCTTTTAATCCCTTTCCAGCTGGCACCATTGGAAAAACGTTTTCTTCAGGGTGAATAGGCACATCTATAACGGTTGTGACATCGCTTTTCAACGCGTTTTTAAAAACTGAGGAAAATTCTTCCATTGATTGAACGCGGAAACCTTGCGCGCCATAAGCTTCTGCCAACTTCACGAAGTCGGGAACTTTGCCCAAGTTAACCGCAAAATACCGCCTTTTATAGAAGAGTCTCTGCCACTGGGCAACCATGCCGAGCATCGAATTATTCAAAATGACAACGATTACTGGGATTTGCTCAGAAACTGAAGTTGCGAGGTCTTGTTCAGTCATTATGAAACTGCCATCTCCAGCAATGTCAACTACAGGGACATCTGGGCAGGCTACTTTTGCGCCTATTGCGGCTGGAAATCCGAAACCCATTGTCCCAAGCCCGCCAGATGATATGAATGTTCTCGGCTTGTAGGTCTTTAAATAAAGCGCAGCCCACATCTGGTTTTGACCAACCTCGGTTGTTACTATGGCGTTTTCAGGAAGCATTTTGCGAATTTCAACCATCAACTTAGGCGGTTTTATGCCTTCTGCACAATTCGCCTTATCCTCAAGCTGTTCCTTTAGTTCCTTAAGTTTAGCCATCCAAACAGAGCGCTCTTTATTTTTGAAGTTTTCTTGAAGCAGTTTACGGATTTCATTTAGTGCACGCTTGGCATCAGACACTATCGGCACGTCAACTTCAACGTTTTTACCTATCTCCGCCGAGTCTACGTCAACGTGTATGATTTTCACGTCTTTGCAAAACTCGTCTATCCTGCCAGTTGTCCTGTCTGAAAACCTCATGCCAACCGCAAGGATGACGTCTGCCTCTTGAATTAAGCGGTTCGACGCAACCGTGCCGTGCATCCCCATCATTCCAGTTGCCAAAGGATGATTTTCTGGAATGCAACCCTTACCCATAAGCGTGGTTGCAACCGGCGCCAAAAGAAGCTCCGCAAGCGCTACAAGCTCTTCTGAAGCGTTAGAGGCTATAACTCCGCCTCCAGCAACTATCATAGGCCTCTCAGCCTGCGAAAGCAGCTCAACAGCCTTCTTAACCTGCAACGGATGAGGATCATATTTTGGGCGGTAACCAAGAATCTTAATATCATTGCTGAAATCAACCTTGGCTGAACTTGCTTGAACGTTCTTTGGAAGATCCACCAAAACTGGACCTGGTCTTCCAGAATGGGCGATAAAGAATGCCTTTTTAATCACTGAAGGAATTTCTGAAGGAGTTTTCACTTGGAAATTATGTTTGGTTATAGGGTTGGTTATGCCAATAATATCTGCCTCTTGGAAAGCATCCTTACCTATGTACGCTGTTGGAACCTGACCTGTAAACGCAACTATCGGAGACGAATCCATGTAGGCATTAGCTATGCCAGTCACCAAGTTTGTTGCGCCAGGTCCCGAAGTAGCCATGCAAACTCCAACTCGCCCTAACGCGCGGGCGTACCCATCTGCCGCGTGAGCTGCACATTGCTCATGTCTCATTAAAATATGCCTAATACTTGAGTCGCATAGGGCATTGTAAACGTCTAGAATAGCCCCTCCTGGTATGCCGAAAATTGTTTCAACGCCTTGTTCTTTTAGGGCTTTTACGAGAGCTTCAGCTCCGGTCATAACCTCCATTGTCAACCCTCACTGAAGATACAAAATGTGAATAGGCGATTTTGCAAAAGGTTCCGGCAAGAACGAGTGACTGACTGTCTACACGTTCTGGAATTTGCGGCTTAGCTTGAGCCGTGAATCCATCGATTCCTCCGGAGAACTCTATCCCTCATCACACTTCCTCCATAAACACTTGTTCAAGGTCCTTCCGGTCTCGTTTCATACCAGAAAGACAGTTCTAACTTTTCTTTAGCATAATCTTTTTCAGCTTTGTTTCTTGCATTTTTCAATGCCGATTTTTCCCCGCGTTTGTTGTTGGTTTGGGTTCTCGAACCGCTGTAGACTGGTGGTTTTACATTAGATAAAGGTTTTGGGCAAAGAAAGTTGCCCACAAACACTTCTTTTCGTTTGCTAATGGCTAACAACGCTATCCTGCCTTTTTCAGTCAGTTCCACAGGCACTCCTTTACTCTTTTTGTCGCCTGCAACTATCAATCCCGCTTCTCTAAGCTTCGTTAAATTCCATCTAACTGTTGATTTTGGCAACTTCTGCTCTTGAGAAACTTTGTCAACAAGCCTATAGTATAATAAACCTTCATTTTCCTCTATTTTAGAAAGTAAATTAAGCTGTTTCATGGTTATGCATTTTTTGGCCAGAGCCTCCAGCACTTCCATAACTGCCTCAATTTTCTTTCGAAAATCCGTTTCCCCCTCTGATTGAAGAACTTTGCTTACATTAACGAATCCTTCTACCTCAATGGCGGCGTCGTTTTGGCGACTCGGTTTTGCTGACTCTCTGGAGATTCTATCTAATCCGTAAACTTCTAACGCTCTTCCTTTTTTTGATTTTTGCGCGCGACTAAATTTTTCACGCACGCATGTCACCTCCTAGCTTTTATGTAGATTTTTGAATAATCCATCTGCGCCTCATTGTTTGTCAACAGCGTGTTCATTCCGCTCAGCATGGCTTCCACGCTTGCCATAACTATGTCTCCATGAATTCCGAGAACTGCCGCTGTTTTGTCTCCTTTGCTTAGGCGCATAATAACCTCAACTACGGCGTCGGTTCCGCCGGTAATTGATTTCACATGATACTCATCAAGCTTTATAGGCTCAACCATGGAAACTGCTTTTCGCACGGCGTTAATCGCTGCATCCACGGGTCCGATGCCCGTAGCTGCGCCCACGACAGTTTCACCCTTAAAGTTGAGTTTAACAGAAGCTGTTGGCGTTACTTTATTTCCAGTTACAACAGTTAATTCCTTAAGTTTGAACGGTGTATACTTTGGAAGGTTCATGATAGATTCAGCTATCGCCTTTAAGTCGGCGTCTGTCACCCTCTTTCCTTTATCGCCCAGTGCTTTGACTTTGAGGAATATCTCTTTCAACTGCCTTTCGTCTGGGTATATGCCCATCTCGTTGAGAACCGCTTTAATACCTTTTGACCCTGCATGTTTACCAACGACAAGTCTTCTCGTGCGCCCGACAATCTCTGGCGGAATCGGCTCGTAGGTTAAGGGGTCTTCCAAAATGGCGTGTGTATGTATGCCTGACTCATGAGCAAAAGCGTTTTCGCCTACAATGGCCTTGTTGGGCTGAACTGGAACTCCAACTAATCTTGAAACAAGCATCGAAACATCGTATAACCTATCCAGTTTGACGGAGACATCCATGTTGTATAGAAGCTTTAACGCAACTGCTACCTCTTCTAAAGCGGTGTTTCCAGCCCTTTCTCCTATGCCGTTTATGGTTGTATGAACTTCTGTTGCGCCAGCCATTAAGGCTGCTATGGAGTTTGCCGTTGCCATTCCAAAGTCGTCGTGGCAGTGAACGCTAAAAGGCGTGTCTGGAAACTCCTTTACTAAGTCTGAGAAGAAAGCGTAAGCTCTTTCTGGGGTAAGTGTTCCAACAGTGTCGCATGGAGAAACCAAATCTGCCCCAGCGCGGATGCCAGTAGCAATAAACTCTTTTAAAAATGAAAAGTCGCTTCTAGTTGCGTCTTCGGCTCCGAACTCTACTTTTAAGCCATGGGCTTTCGCGTATTGAACACATTCCTCCACGAGCTCTAATATTTCGTTTCTTGTTTTTCCGAATTTGCATTTAAGGTGTCTGTCCGAAGCTGGTATCACCAGGAAAACAGCGTTTGCATCGCTTTCTATGACTGCGTCGATGTCGCTTTTATCTCCTCTTGCGAAACTGAAGACATCCGCATTAAGGTTTTCTTTTGCAATCAGCTTTATTGCTTCAAATTCTCCTTTTGAGGCTGCTGCAAAACCAGCTTCAATAGCGTCTACACCAATCTCGTCTAGTTTTTTAGCTATCTCAAGTTTTTCTTCGGGTGTTAGGGAAACTCCGGGTGTTTGTTCGCCGTCTCTGAGCGTTGTGTCAAAAAATCTAATTTTGTTTTTGAAGTTATTCGATAAAGCAATACCTCATTTTTAGCCCTCGCACCAAAGCAATACTACATGTGTAATATTAAAACTTTTCTATGTAGCAGCTGAATAGAGATAGAAATATAAGAGAGCGTGAAATTGATAGGCAACATTGCAAAACAACAAGGTTCAAAACTCGTTAACAATCTAAGAGCCTACTGATTGACTTGAGGGATGTCGTATCGTGAAAAATTCAAAACAGCTAAAAATCGCCTTTCAAGGCGAGATAGGCGCATACAGCGAGTTAGCCGTCTACAAACATTTTGGCTCCAATGTCCAGGTTAAGCCATGCAAGCTTTTCTCCGACGTTTTCAGAAGCGTTGACGTTGGCGAAGTGGATTATGGTGTAGTTCCCGTGGAAAACTCCATAGAAGGAAGTGTAAACCAAGTTTACGATTTGTTCATGGAATATGACCTCAAAGTGTGCGGCGAAATAATCCTAAAAATAGAACATTGCCTAATAGCAAACTTCAACGCCACATTAGATTCCATAAAAGTCGTTTATTCACATCCTCAAGCCTTGGGGCAATGCATAAACTTCTTAGAAAAGTCGGGCTACAAGCCAATTCCAACTTACGACACGGCTGGCAGCGTTAAACTAATCAAAGAACAGGGAGTCACCGACGCTGCGGCGATTGCCAGTGAAAGAGCAGCCCAAATCTACGGAATGAAAATTCTGAGAAGAAACATATCAGACAATCCAGACAATTACACTCGCTTCTTTGTCCTTTCCAAAAACGAGGTTCCGCCTTCAGGAAACGATAAAACCTCGATAATTTTTTCAGTTAAGCACCTTCCAGGAGCGCTTTACAAAGCCTTAGAGGAGTTTGCATCGCGGGAAATTAACCTAACAAAAATCGAGTCGCGACCTACAAAACGGAAGCCTTGGGAATACAATTTTTACCTTGACTTTGAGGGTCATTGGACTGAGCCGAAATATAAAGAAGCTTTGGAAGGGTTGCGTGACAAAACTGTTTTCATTAAAATTTTGGGGTCTTATCCGAAAGCAAGCTTAGTCGAGAATAAATGTTAAAGGATTTTCCTTAATCGCTCACAAGCCTCTTTAATCCTCTCTTCTTGACAAGTCACTGCAAATCTTATGTAACCCTCACCATGCCTGCCAAATCCAACACCAGGAGTTGCCGCAACATTTACACTTAACATTTTCTCGACGAATTCCATGGAGCTTCCGCCGCATTTAGCCCAAACATAAAAAGTTGCCTTAGGCATCTCGCATTCTAAACCTAAGGAAGTTAGTTCTTTAACGAGGAGCAGCGCCCTTTTTTCGTAAATTTTGTTTCTCTCGACAATGTATTGTGGCGGTTCTGAGCCTTTGTATGTTCTTAATGCTTTAGCCGCCACTTTCTGAACGTATTTTGGCGAGCCAGAATCAATTTGCGATTTTACTTTTGCAAGTCCTTCAACAAGTTTTCTGTTGCCGGCTGCGAAGGCTATTCTGTCACCGGTCATGTTGAATGCTTTTGAACAGGAGTTTATTTCAATTGCCACTTCCTTTGCTTCGTCTATTTGGAGTATGCTTGGCGCTCTGTAATCTTGGAACGTTATTTCTGAATAGGCGTTGTCGTAGCAAAGTATTATTTTGTTTTCTAATGCGAAGTCTACAAACTCTTTAAATTCTTTGATTGTTGCTACGGCTCCTGTGGGGTTGTTTGGGTAGTTAAGATAAAGCATCTTAGCTCCTTTTGGGTTTATGTCTTCAAGGGCTGGCAACCACTGCCTTTCCTCAAGCAGCGGAACGTACACGGGTTTTCCTCCGCTTAAAATTGTCCCTCCATTGGCGTAAACAGGATACGCGGGATCTGGAACGAGGACGCGGTCTCCTTCATTGACGAATGCTCTTGCAAGGTTGCTTAGTCCCTCTTTTGAGCCTATGAGGGCTATTACCTCTTTTTCCGGGTCTAAGTCCACGCCGAACCGATGTTTATACCATTCTGCAACCGCCAATCTGAACTCGTATTCGCCGATGCTTGAGGAGTAGCCATGATTTCGCGGGTTGCTTGCCTCCTCTTTGAGGGCGTCAAGTATGAATTTTGGCGGGGGCAAATCTGGGTCTCCGATGCCAAGCGATATGATGTCTGCGCCGTTCTGCTGTTTCTTTCGGATAACTTCCTCCATCCTAGCGAATAGGTAAGGCGGAAGAGCCTTAACCCTCTTAGAAAATTCAAACTCCAAGGTTCCTACCTCATTGAAGATTTATATGTCCCTCGAAAACTTTTTCCGCTGGTCCATCCATGAACACCGTGCCATTTAAATATTCTACTTTTAAGTCGCCTCCCAAAAGATGCACAGTTGCCCGTTCGCCTATTTTCCCTAACAGGTTTGCTGCAACAACGCTGGCGCATGCTCCAGTTCCGCACGCTAGAGTTTCGCCGACTCCACGTTCCCAAGTTCTTACGCGTATTTCCTTTTTGGAGATTATTTGAATAAATTCTACGTTGGTTCTGTTTGGGAACAACTTATGTCTCTCTATTTTTGGTCCAACATCGCTTACTGGGTAACTGTCTACTTTGTCAACGAAAACTATGCAGTGGGGGTTACCTAATGAAAGACTTGTAGCTCTAATTTCCGTTCCATTAAGGCTGATTGGCTGGTTTATGAAAGTTCCTTTTCCAAGCATAGGTATTTTTTCCCTTTCAAACTGCGGCTTTCCCATGTCCACTCTAACAGACCTTACCTCGCCGTCTTGAATATTTAACGATGTTTCCTTAATTCCTGCAAGGGTTTCTACATTTATGGGATTCTTCTTTACAATTTCGTTTTCGAAACAGAATTTTGCGAGGCACCTTATTCCGTTTCCACACATCTCCGCTTCTGTCCCGTCTGGGTTGAAAATTCGCATTTTCACGTCGGCAACCTTGGATTTACAAACTAGGAGAAGACCGTCAGCTCCGACGCCGAACCTTCTTTCGCAAAGCCTTTTAGCCAAAGCTGGCAATTCTCCATCCCTTATTTTTTTGTCGCGGTTATCCACCACTATATAGTCGTTTCCGAGACCATGCATCTTCCAAAACACTAGTTTTTTAACCATTCAGCTATCCTCTGTCCCTTAGCTAAGTCCAGAAAGGTTTCACGTTCCCTTATAAGCGCATATCTGCCATCTTTAACTAGAACTTCCGCCGGTCTGGGTCTTGAGTTATACTGTGAACTCATGGAGAAACCATAAGCTCCAGCATTCAATACAGCAAGAACGTCCCCTTCAGAAATAGACGGTAAAAAACGCTCCTTAGCTAAAACATCTCCAGTCTCGCATATCGGACCCACAACATCATACTTTTCCGCTGGAGGCGTGTTCAGTTTGTTTGCAACCACTATGTGGTGGTATGACCCGTACATGGCTGGTCTTATAAGCGTATGAAAACCAGCGTCAACTCCGATAAAGGTTTTCTCTGGCGTCTGCTTCACCGCATTAACCCTCGTCAGCAAGATTCCAGCTTCAGCAACCATGTATCTGCCTGGTTCAAACCAAAGTTCTGGTTCTCCAAGCGAATACTCCGCTATTTTCTCCTTAAACAAGTCAACTAGTTTTTCAGCGAAATACTCTATGTCGATTTCCTTTTCGTCTGGCTTGTATGGAACGCCGAAGCCTCCGCCGAAATCTATGAAATCAAAGTTTATTCTAAGTTCCTCGCGAATTCTTTTTGCTGTTTTGAGCAGTTTTTCTGCTGCTTGAAGATGTGGGTTCACGTCCATTATGCCTGAGCCTATATGCATGTGTATTCCAAATTTTTCAACTCCCGCCTCCTTCGCCAACTCGTAGGCTTTTAATGCTGTTTCCTCTTGAACTCCGAACTTTGTTGTTTTGCCAGCAGTAACCACATACGCGTGGTGTCCAGCACCGAATTCCGTGTTGATTCTCACAGAAAGCGCTGTGGGAATTCCAATTTTCAATAGCCTCTTAACTTGGGATAGCGAATCCAAGTTAACCTTAACTTTCTTATTTATGACGTAGCGTAATTCTTCTTCTCCAACATTAATTCCCGTGTAAAAGATTTGTTCTGGTTGGAACCCCGCCTCGAGGGCAAGGTAAACTTCACCTGCGCTCACGGTGTCCACCCAAGCGCCTTCGCTTCTTAGAATTTTTAAAATTGAAATGTTTGTGTTTGCCTTTGCAGAATACAAAACCCTTAATTTGCCGTAGTGACGGGAAAAAGCCGAATTAAAACGCCTATAATTTTCCCTTATCTTATTTTCACTCATCAAATATAACGGTGTGCCAAATTCCTCTGCAAGTTTTAGGACTGAAACACCGTCCACGTAAAGTTCGCCGTTAACGTTTTCTAAGGGTTTTTTAATCAAAACAGTTCTCCTTGACTTTTCATTTTACCGCGTTTTTTATGGCTGTTAAAGCCTCTTTCAAGTCTTTTTCGTCAACGAACACGTTTATCGTGGCTTTGCCAGTGGTTACCTCAACTATGTTTATCCCTCTATGGGCGAGGGCGTTTGATATTTTCGCAACCCACCCTGGCGAGTCTATGAAGTCTGGGTTTATGGCTTCTATTGCACCTACTCCCTCGCGTAGGCTAACAGCCTTAAAACATTCTAGATTGCAAATTTGCTGAACAGCATTCTTCGGGTTTTTGATTTTTGCAAACAATGTTATTGAGCTTCTGCCAGTGCTTATACCAACTATTTCCTCTTCGCTGACGGTTGAAAAAACCTTGCGGAGGTTATTAGGTGTTATTTCTCCAACCATTGTGAGAGCTGACAATCCGCTGTAACTTCGCAGTTCCATGGGGTTTGCGTTGAAAACTCCAGTTATTTCGGTTCCACTGGAAGATAAGCTTCCAGAGAAACACGCCACCCTCAACTTTTGTTCTGGAAGTTTGTATTTTAAAGCTGCTGGATGGATTATTTTTGCTCCTCCGTGGGCGAGGGAAAACATTTCTTCAATTGAAATCTTCTTCAGAGGCTTTGCGTTTGGAGCTATCTTCGGGTCTGCGGACAAAACTCCTTCTGTATCCTTTACGAGTATGACCTCATCCGCTCTTAGGCAATTGCCTAGAAGTGTTGCGGTGATGTCGCTTCCGCCCCTTCCAAGAGTGGTTACACGTCCATACCTATCCTTTCCAACAAAACCGCATACTACTGGGATGCAATCGCCGAGGATTGGCTCAATGTATTTCTTAACCCTCTTTTTTGTTTCTGCAACATTAGGTTTTGCGCTTCGAAAATTAGAATCTGTTATTATGGGCCAATTTTCCTGTTGCGGGTCAAAGTAGGTTGATTTGACGCCTAAAGATTTTAGGGCAGAGCAGAAAATTCTCACGCTTGTTCTTTCACCCATAGCCACTACATCAGCGTAATCAGCACCTTCAACTTCCCCCACTTCTTTAATGCAGTTTACAAAGTTGTCGGTTGTTCCAGTCATGGCAGAAACAACAACAGCTACTTCCTTGTAGCCGGATTCCTTAACCATTTTTGCAGCTTTAATGAACTTTTCTCCGGATGAAAGTTCCGCTCCACCAAACTTTACAACAACTCTCTTAGGCAATTTAACTACAGTAGCCTCCTACCCGCCCAAAACATCATCCATAGAGTAAACTCCCGGCTTTGTCTGCTTCATCACCCATTCAACAGCGTAAAGTGCTCCTTGAGCGAACGCGTTTCTGGAAAATGAGACGTGCTCGATTGACATCATGTCGTATGGACCTGCAATTATAACCTTGTGTATTCCTGGTATTCCGCCGCCTCTTACGGCTAACACTTCGATTTCCTCGCGTTTTCTTTGGCTGATTCCGCTTCTTCCATAAACGGTTTCCTTGTATCCCCTCAGCTTAGAGATTAAGTTGGCTATGGCTAAGGCTGTCCCGCTTGGAGCGTCTTTCTTTTTAGAGTGATGCGCCTCCACTATGCTAACCTCATAATCTTCTGGTAAAACATCTAAAGTTTTCAGCATTTTCAAAGTGAAGTTTACCCCTATCGAAAAATTTGGGGCGAAAACCGCCGGCACTTTCGCGGAAACTAAAGATTTAAGCCTGTTCATCTGCTCGTCTGTAAATCCCGTTGTTCCCATAACAATCCTCTTTCCGAGGTTTGCCACTTCAGGAATATTTGCCATTTCAGCATTCGGCATGGTAAAACTGACGTAAACATCCGCGTTTTCAACAGCCTCCTTAAGCCTTGAAGGCCCAACAACTGCTAAGTCTAAATTGCCTATTCCAAGCCCGCGCAGTGTTTTGCCGACGCCTGGATCTGTTGGGGCGGCTAAGGCTCCAACTATTTCAAAACCTCCCTTGTTTAGGGCTTCGGTAATTAGGGTGCTTCCCATTCTTCCAGTTGCGCCTGCAACGCAAAGCCTAATCATACGCTAGTCCTTCCCAATACTTTTCGTTGTAGAGCCTCTTGGAAAGGTCAACGTCAAAGAAATCCTCAACTGGCTTCAGAATTTCTGGGCTTTTCTCGTAAACTTCCCGCGCCGCGTTCAAAACAACTTTTAAGCCTTTCTTGGTCATTTTTCCAAGCGGTGGTCTTAATGGTCCAGAGGGTATCCCGAGAACATTCATTAAGGTCTTGTAGGGCAGGGGATTTCTGGCTTTGATCACTACATCTCCAAACTTTGTTTCTTCAACTGTTTTCACTGTTACTATTTGGAATAGCGGTTTCAGCTTTTCACATAATGTTTTTGCTTCTTCAATTTTTCCTTCCAAAAGCATTTTCGTCATTTTCTGAACTGCAGCTGGAGCCACGTTGGAAACTACTGAAATCACTCCTGAAGCTCTAATTTCGCTGTCAACCATCATGTCGAAAGTTTTGTCATCATCACCTGACAATATGTCGAAATTTTCTCCACAAAGCTTCCTTGTTAATCTCATGTTTGCCAAATCTCCCGTTGCCTCTTTCACCGCTTTCACGTTTGGATACTGCGAGTGCAAAATCGCCAAATCTTGGGGTAAAAGCTGTGTCCCAGTTCTTCCAGGAATGACGTAGGGTATTACTTGAACTTCGGGGAATCGCTCAGCTATTGGCGCAATGTATTCTCTTCTTATTTCAAGTGAGCTTGGACCATTGTAGTATGGGTCTACCAGCAGAACCGCTCTGATCCCTGCGTCGTAGGCGTGTTTGGTGCTTTCCATTGATTCGCGTAGGCAGTTGCTTCCTGTTCCAGCTATTGTAAGCAGTTCTTTAGGGCTAAATTCATGCACTTTCTTTATCACTAGGTCATGTTCACTCCAAGTTAAGGTTGCACTTTCTCCTGTTGTTCCCACGGCGAGGATGCCACTGACTCCTTGTGACGCTTGGAAATCTACAAGGGCTTTCAAGCCTTCAAAATCTACCTCTTGATTTTTTAACATTGGAGTTATTAAGGCGGTGTAGCAGCCTTTAAACATTTTAATCCCTTTTTCTATGTGTGTTTGGACTTCTGATTGTAAAACTAGTCAAGTTTATAAGAATTTCGGAAAAGGCTATGTATGTTAAATTGGAATATGGGAATTATTTTACGAAAATCGAAAAAACTTATAGGGAAGCGTTAAATTAATAGAAGACTCCGAAAGGGAAGAAGCAAATGGATGAGATAGATAAGAAAATAATCCAAATCCTCAAACATGATGCGCGAGCCACCTACAGCAAAATTGGAAACAAAATTGGACTCTCAGAAGGTGCTGTTAGAAAAAGGATTAAAGACCTTGTCAAAGCTGGCGTAATAAAAAAGTTCACGATAAAGCTTGGGCTTGCGGAAGGCGCTGAAGCTATAGCCTTAGCTTCGGTAAAACCTTCAATCCCAACGTCACAAATTTCGACCGAACTGATGAAGCTGCCAAGCGTTGAAAGTGTTTATGAAGTTACTGGCGAATACGATGTTGCAATTATAATATCTGCAATGAATATTGCAGAAGTCAACGAGTGCATAGAAAGAATCCGTAAAATAGAGGGAATAGCCAACACGAACACGATGATAATTCTGCGCAGTTGGTGAAAAATGGAATCTATACCAATATTTACGCAGCAAAATGTAAAAATTACAATTGCCAAAGCGAAAAGCCTAATTATGCTATGAGCATCTTCATCGGTGGACGGGTTAAAATTGAAGCGTAAAGTTGTTATTCTCGGGGCAACAGGGGCTGTTGGTCAAAGATTCATTCAACTGCTTCAAGGTCACCCGTGGTTCGAGATTGAGGTGCTTGCAGCTTCTGAAAGGTCTGCTGGAAAGAAGTATCGTGATGCCTGCAACTGGATATTGGAGTCTGACATGCCAGCTGAAATAGAGGAAATGGAAGTAGTCCATTCCGACATTAAGTCTGTTAGGGAAGCGGGAGATGTGGATTTCGCCTTCTCCGCCTTGCCCTCGGATGTTGCTGGTCCAGTGGAAGAGGAATTTGCTAAGGAGTATCCAGTATTTAGCAAAGCGAGTGCACACAGGCTTAAAGAAGATGTGCCTCTCCTGATTCCCGAGGTTAATCCTGACCATTTAGCCCTAATTGAGATTCAGAAGAAGAGAAGAAGGTGGAGCGGTTTTATATCAACCGACCCCAACTGTTCAACTATCCAGTTGGCTATCACCTTAAAGCCGCTAATGCAGTTTGGCTTAAAAAAAGTTATTGTCTCAACCATGCAAGCTCTCAGCGGCGCGGGTTTTCCAGGGGTTCCCTCACTAAGTATAATCGATAACGTTGTGCCATATATTTCCGGAGAAGAAGAGAAACTTGAGATTGAAACCATGAAAATCCTGGGGAGGTTTGACGGCGACAAAATTCACCCAGCGAACATTCAGATAAGCGCAAGCTGCAACCGAGTTAACGTTAAAGACGGTCACATGGAATGCGTCTTTGCAGAATTGGAGAAAAAACCATCGGTAGAAGAAGTTAAAGAAGCCTTTAAAAATTTTAAGGGCGAGCCGCAGCGGCTAAATCTTCCCTCAGCCCCCAAAAACCCCATAGTGGTAAGGGAGGAAAAAGATAGACCTCAACCAAGGTTTGACAGGGACGAAGGGAACGGTATGAGCGTGGTTGTTGGAAGAATAAGAGAAGATAAAGCCCTGACAATAAAGTATCTCTGTCTGGGTCATAATACTATAAGGGGGGCGGCTGGCGCGGGACTATTAAGCGCAGAGTTGGCTGCTGAAAAAGGATACATTTAGGATAGGTAGTATTCTTCAAGCGAGCATGTTGTTGGTTTGCTGTTTCTCAAATATTCTAGGGCTTTAACCAGGGACGAAGCCAACTCTATGGTTGTGACAACTGGTACATTAAATTCAACAGCCACCCTCCTAATCACGTAATCGTCTTGGGACGTTTGAGAGTTTTTGGCTGGAATATTTATGACTAAATCTATCTTTCTTTCAGACAAAAATCTTATTGGGTTTGGGTTTTTGTCAATTTCGTTTATATTATGCAATGTTATTGCTCCGTTTACTCCCATTTCCTTTAAGGCTTGAACTATGGGCTCTTTAGTGTAGATTTTGAAGCCCATCTTCCAAAGGTCAAGAGCTAGAGGTATAATTTCCTTTTTCTTTTCCTCGTCGTCAACGCTTATTAGAATTGACCCCCCGTTCTTTGGCACGTTAAATTCGGCTGACTGTAAAGCCTTTATTAGTGCATCAGTGAAGTTTTCGCCTAGGCACGCGACTTCGCCTGTGCTTTGCATTTCAACTCCAAGCAGTGGGTCAGCCCCATTTAGACGCATGAAACTGAATTGCGGAACTTTGACTCCAACGTGTTGCATTTTTTCTTTTCGTTGTATCTTTGCCTCTTTCAACTTCTTGCCAAGCATTGCCATTACAGATAAATCCATAAGATTCGTGTTAACGGTCTTGCTAACGAAAGGCATAGATCTTGACGCTCTTAAGTTACATTCTATGACGTATACTTTGTCGTCTTTGACTATGTATTGTATGTTGAATGGTCCCTTGATTTTGAGGGATGTGGTTATTTTATATGTGTAGTCTTCTAAGGTTTTGATGACCTCTGTTGGAAGCGTCTGGGGGGGTATGCACATTGTTGAGTCTCCGCTGTGGACTCCTGCGTTCTCCACGTGTTCGATTATGGCGCCTATGAAAACTTCTTCGCCGTCTGAAACGCCGTCCACGTCAACTTCCTTTGCGTTCTGTATCACTTTCGATATGACAACTGGGTATTCAGGTGATACTCTAGCGGCTAGTTCCAAGTAGTCTTTAAGCGCGTGTTCTGAGTATGCGATTTTCATGCCTGCTCCAGATAAAACGTAGCTCGGTCTTACGAGGACTGGGTAGCCTATGTCGTCAGCAAACTTCAAGGCTTCGTTGAGCGTTGTTAGTTTGCTCCATTTTGGCTGTGGTATCCCTAAGTCTTCTAGAAGTTGGCTGAACTTTGAGCGGTCTTCAGCGCGGTCTATGCTTTCGGCAGGCGTTCCCAAGAGTCTAACTCCAAGCTTTGCAAGTTTCAAGGCTATGTTGTTTGGAATTTGCCCTCCTACGCTTACGACGACGCCCATTGGGTTTTCCTTTTCATAAATGTCGAGAACACGTTCTAAGGTTAGTTCTTCGAAGTAAAGCTTGTCACATATGTCATAGTCTGTTGATACCGTTTCTGGATTGTAGTTCACCACGATAACTTCATTTATGCCTTGTTTTTTAAGTGCCCAAACAGTGTTTACGGCGCACCAGTCAAATTCAACACTTGAACCTATTCTGAAAACTCCTGCACCTAAAACCACGACTTTGCCGTCGGGCGGCTTGAATTCTATGTCGTTTTCGCTTCCTCCGTAGGTTAGGTAAAGATAGTTGGTTTTGGCTGGCCATTCTGCGGCTAATGTGTCTATTTGTTTAACTACGGGTGTTATGCCTTTTTCTTTTCTCCACTTTCTCACTGTTAACTCGTCTTTGCCTAAGCAGTCTGCAATTTGCTTGTCTGAGAAGCCTAAGCGTTTAGCCTCTTTTACAACTTCATGGGCTTCTTCGCTGTCTATGTTTAGGGACTTTAACTTCTGCTCCATTTTAATTATGTTCTTTATTTTGTATAGGAACCATGGGTCTATGCCGCTTAAACTGTATATCTCCTCTATTGATATGCCCATTTTTATTGCTTTGACGATTTTGAAGAGTCTTTCGTCGGTGGGCTCTGCCAAAACATGCTTTATCGACTGGATTGGCTCTGCTTCGTTATCGTCGCCGTTACCCACTAACCCAGCTTTTCCGATGTCAAGCATTCTAACAGCTTTCTGCAAAGCTTCTTCAAAGCATCTGCCAATAGCCATGACCTCTCCGACAGACTTCATTTGGGGTCCAAGGTGCCTATCCACTTTCTTGAACTTCTGGAAGTCCCATCTTGGAATTTTAACAACCACGTAATCCAGTGCTGGTTCAAAACATGCTGTTGTGATTCCAGTAACTTTGTTGATAAGTTCTGGAAGCAAGTATCCTATGGCGAGCTTAGCGGCTATGTACGCCAGCGGGTATCCGGTTGCTTTGCTTGCTAGGGCTGAACTTCTTGACATGCGGGCGTTAACTTCAATGACGCGGAATTCTTCAGAGCGCGGGTGTAAAGCCCATTGAATGTTGCATTCGCCTACTATGCCTAGGCTTTGGATAACTTTTATTGACGCTGAACGTAGAAGATGATATTCTCTGTTTGTCAACGTTTGAGAAGGCGCTATAACAATTGAGTCGCCAGTGTGAACTCCCATCGGGTCAAAGTTTTCCATGTTGCAGACGGTTATGCAGTTGTTAACTCCGTCTCTCATAACTTCGTATTCGATTTCCTTCCATTTGCCAACATACTCTTCAACCAGCACCTGGGAAATCATGCTTTGGGCTAAAGCTCTTGTTGCCAGCCGTCTCAAACTGCTCGTGTTGTGGGCGACGCTGGCGCCTCTTCCCCCTAAAGTGTATGCTACTCTCAGAATTACTGGATAACCTATTTCTTCAGCCGCTTTTAAAGCCTCTTCAACCGTTGTTGCGGATTTGCTTCTGAGAACTGGGATTCCCGCGTTAATCATTGCTTGTCTAAAGAGTTCTCTATCTTCTGTTGCCTCAATAGCCGATATCGGAGTTCCTAAAACCTTAACTCCATACTTTTCAAGTATGCCTTGCTTTGCCAACTGGACGCCGCAGTTTAACGCTGTCTGTCCCCCAAAGCCGAGCAATATTGCGTCAGGCTTCTCTTTTTTGATAACTTCTTCGACGTAGTGGGGTTCAACTGGAAGGAGGTAGACTTTCCCTGCTAAGCGTGGGTCGCTCTGTATCGTGGCTATGTTAGGGTTGATGAGAACTGTTTCTATACCCTCTTCCTTTAAAGCCTTAAGACATTGGCTTCCCGAATAATCAAACTCTGCAGCTTCGCCAATTTTTATCGCGCCGCTTCCCAGAACCAGAACCTTTTTTAACCATTCAAACTTCGGCATAATTTCACCTATTCATAAACGCTATAAAATCGTCGAAAAGAAACTCAGTGTCATATGGACCCGGGGTTGCTTCTGGATGAAACTGGACGGCGAAAACAGGCTTTTGCTTATGTTTCAAGCCTTCAACTGTGCCGTCATTCGCGTTTACAAACCAAACTTTCAGTTCTGTTTCGCCTAGGGAGTTTGGGTCAACAGCATAACCGTGGTTTTGGGTTGTTATGTAGCATCTGTTTGTTTCAGGGTTAAGAGCTGGTTGGTTTTGCGAGCGATGCCCATACTTCATTTTGTAAGTGTTTGCGCCTAAAGCCAAAGCTATTATTTGGTTTCCAAGGCATATTCCCATAACTGGAAGTTCTTCCTCTATAATTTCCCTTACGCATTGTATTGTTTCCCAGCATTTTTTGGGGTCTCCAGGACCGTTGCTTACCACGACCCCGTCTGGCTTATACTCCATTATTTCTTTGGCTGAATAGTCGTATGGAACACGGATGACTTTAAAACCGCGAATGACAAAGTTCGTTATGATGCTGTTTTTGGCGCCGCAGTCGATTAGCACAGCAGTTCTTTTCCCTTCAGGGTTATAGCATACGGGCTGTTTTATTGAAACTTCACCAGCCAAGTTTCTCAGATTCGGGTCTGGGACCTCTTTAACCTCTTCCAGAAGCTTTTCAACTTCTGGTTTTTCTCCTTCCCCAAAAACTTGAAGTATTCCACGCATCACGCCGCTGATTCTAAGCCTTTTCGTAATCATTCGCGTATCCACTCCGAAAATTCCTGGGACTCCCTCTTCTATGAGCCATTCGTTCAATGTTTTTCTTGAAGCCCAATGGTGCGGTTTTTCGCAGAGTTCGTGAATTACAAGCCCATTAACTTTGATTCCGTCCGACTCGAATGGAGGCGAAATTTTTCCTTTAGAATGTGCTGGGACGCCATAGTTGCCTACTAGGGGATAGGTTAAGGTTAAGATTTGACCGTGGTAGGAAGGATCTGTTAAGGCTTCTACGTATCCAACCATGGAAGTTGAGAAAACAACTTCTCCAGCTGCTTTTTTGGTTGCTCCAAAACCGTATCCTATAAGGCAAGTTCCGTCTTCTAGGGCTAATGCCGCTTTTCTTTCTCGAGGCAGTATTTCCTTACCCAAAAGCCCTCTCAAAATTCTACCTCACGATTTTTAAATCTTTTGGTTGTTTTGGACTGCGCAGTTCTCCTGCTAAGCCGCCGAGTTTTTCGTGAGCATCTGCGATTTTTGCCTCAATTTCTGCTACCTGTACGTTCATTGAGGCGAGAAGACTTTTGCGAGAACCAAGCATTCTTTGAACTTCTGCTGGAGATGGTCCCCCTCGGACATTATGGGCTTTAACAAAACTAACCACATCGGCGGTTGTCTTCAAATCGCTTGCGCTCACAGTCAATGATATGCCAGCAACTTCTTTAGCGGTTTCCTTCAGCATCTCCGATGTTGCATCTGCAAGGTCTAGTCCCTTTTCGTTTAGTTTTCTGACAAAGGCGCCGACAATCCTGTGGGCTGTTCTGAAAGGCACTCCATATTTCTGGAATAGTATGCGCACAAGTTCGGTTGACGTTGAAAAAGCCAAGATAGGGCTTTTTGCGTTTTGCCCTTTAGGTTCACAAGATATGATTAAATCGGATAATATTTTAAGTGATTCGTTAACCTTTTCAAGTGATTCCCAAAGTTTCGGTGTAACCTCTTGAAAATCCAAATTATAGCCCGAAGGAAGGGACTTCAAAGTCAACGCGCAAGCCGTGAAATTGCCTATAACATGGCTCATTCTGGCGCGGACAACCTCGAGCACGTCGGGGTTCTTTTTCTGCGGCATTATGCTGCTGGTTGAGCAAAACTCGTCTGGCAACTCTACTAAATCAAATTCTGGAGTGCTCCAAACTATTAGGTCTTCAGCCAAGCGGCTTACGTCAATTGCAATTATTGAAAGAACAGCAAGCGTTTCCAGAACAAAGTCTCTGCTGCCAACAGCATCCATAGAGTTTTCAAGAACTTCGGCGAAACCCAAAAGCTCCGCAATGCGTTCTCTGCTTACTGGAAAGCTTGTTGTGGCTAGAGCTGCTGCCCCCATTGGACAAGCGTTAACTCTGCCATAACATTCAATGAGTCTCTGAAAGTTTCTCTGGAAAACGTCAAACTGGTATAGAAGATAATGGGCGAAGGTTACTGGTTGGGCTGCTCTCAAATGGGTGTATCCAGGCATGATTGTTTCAGTGTGTTCCTCAGCTTTTTTCAAAAGGTTCTTCTGGAAATTGAGCATAACTTTCATTAGGTTTATCAGTTCTTCGCGTAGCTTCATTCTGATTGCTGTTGCAACTTGGTCGTTTCTGCTTTTTGCTACGTGTAGGTTTTCTCCTGCTTCTCCCCTAGCCTTTTTAGCGACTTCTTCTTCGATGTATAGATGTATGTCTTCGAGCCACGGTTTAATTTTCGCTTTAGCCTTTAGCTTTTCCAGAGCGTTAAGGATTTCGGCTCCCTGTTCCTTGCCTATTATTTTCTGTTCCATCAACATTATCGTGTGGGCTTCGTTTATTTCGATGACATACTTCAAAATTTTTTCGTCGTCTTTTATTGAGGATATAAAGCGGGTAACATCTTTTCTTGATGATTTTATTCTTCCATTTTTGAACAGCACGCTCACAGTACTTTCCTCTCTACATGCTTCAGCTTTGTTTTAAGAACATTGAAGGTTTTTGACTGAAGCCCCCAAAGTTCAATGAAGCCATGCGCTAAAGACTGGTCGAAGGTTGTTCCCACATCGTATGTTGCCAAATTCAAGTCATACAAAGAGTAGGGTGAAGAACGCCCAACAACCATTAAGTTTCCCTTATACAGCTTAAGTTTGACTTTACCAGTGACGCGCTCCTGCGTTTTTTCTATGAACGCATCCAAATCTTTTCTAAGCGGGTCAACCCATAAACCTGCATAAACCATGAAAGCCCACTGCATATCTACATATTTTTTGAATGCGATTTCGTGGCGTGTTAGAACCATTTTTTCTAAGTCTTTGTGGGCTTCTAATAGGATTGTGGCGGCTGGGCACTCGTAGATTTCCCTTGATTTTAATCCAACAATTCTGTCTTCAATGTGGTCTATGCGTCCGACCCCGTTCATTCCCCCAATTTTGTTTAGCCTTGCAATAAGCGAAACTGGGTCGCTTCGTTCGCCGTTTAGTGCGCATGGAACGCCGCCTTCAAACTCTATAGTGACGTATGCGGGTTTGTCTGGGCATTTTTCTGGTGGTAGAGTCCACTCGTATACTTCTTCTGGCGGCTCTTGGTCTGGGTGTTCGAGTACGCCGCATTCAATTGAGCGTCCCCATAGGTTTTGGTCGATGCTGTATGAGGTTTTCGCGTTTAAGGCGATTGGTAGTTTTCTTTCTTTTGCGAATTCTATTTCTTCGTCTCTGGTTAGTCGCCATTCTCTGACGGGGGCTATCACCTTAAGGTTTGGTGCTAATGCCTTTGTTGTTATGTCGAAACGGACTTGGTCGTTTCCTTTTCCGGTGCATCCGTGGGCGACGACTGTGGCGTTTTCCTTTTCCGCTATTTCAACGAGTTTTGAGACTATTAATGGTCGTGAGAGGGCTGTGCTGAGTGGATATTTTTCCTCGTACAGAGCGTTTGCCTTTATGGCTGGAAAAACGTAATTTGTGACAAATTCTTGTTTTGCGTCTATTGAGTAGTGTTTAACGGCGCCTATTGCCAGCGCCTTTTCTTCTACGGCTTTAAGGTCTACTCCTTGACCTACGTCCACGGTTAATGTGATTACATCTGCTTCATAATTCTCTTGAATCCACTTTATCATTATGGACGTGTCTAGTCCGCCTGAATACGCGAGTATAACCTTTTCTTTTGACATGGGCTCGTTTTGTGCTTGGCAAAGCTTATATATTTTTTGGTCAAAATATACCAAAAATGGTGAAAGTGACCAAAATTGAGTGAAAGTATATCCAGAATTGTTCAAGAATTGATAGACAAAGACTTCTCGCTTCAGTCCGCGCTTGAGAAGGGCTATGGAAACTACAGCGCCATAGCGCGGATGCTGAAGCCTATGGTTGAGGAAGTCTTAAACCATAAAGTTAAGCTTGAAAGCGTGATAACGGCTGTGAAAAGAGCCAGCGTAACCTACAGGCCCACGCACAACATGGACGTGACAGAGGTCATCGCGGAAAGCGTCATAAACTTGAGAACGGACATAGCGAAAATCTCAGCGGAAAAAACTAGAAAAAACCTTGAAGCTATAAAGAAGATGTTGGCTAGTTTCCCGCGGGAAGAATACATTCAAATCATAGAAGGAACTAAGATAATCACTTTGATTTTTGACCAAAAATTAATTGACAAAATCCGTTCAGACTTTCCCTTGGAGAACATTCTTGAAGAGAAAAACAATTTGGTGACTCTGATAATAACCAGTCCTCAAAAGATAATTGAGACTCCTGGGTGCATTACGTCCTTTTATAATGCGGTTTCGAGAAGGCGCATAAACATTGAGGAAACCCTAAGCTGTTCAACTGAAACGATTTTGGTTTTGCAGTTGAAAGATGTGGGTAAAGCTTTGACTGCTTTGACAAATTTGATTTCGGAAGCTAGGAAACTGAGTAAAAAGATGCTTAATGAACCGATTCAACGTTAGGCGCTGTTTGTTAGAAATGATTAAAAGCTTGAGGTGTCATGAAGTTTCAGAGGCCAAGGCATGGGCAACATAGGCTTGACAATGGCTGAAAAGATTCTCTCCAAGAAGGTTGGGAGAACTGTTACTGCTGGAGAAATCGTTGTTGCCGATATAGACTTCTTGATGGCGCATGATGGAACGGCTCCGCTTGCAATAGAAGAGTTCTCGGAACTCGGCGTCAGCAAAGTTTTCGACCCTTCCAAAATTCTTTTTGTGATAGACCACACTGGGCCGAGTCCAAGCGATAGGGTGAGCAACCTTCACATGATGATGCGGGATTTTGCACGTAAACACTCATGTAACTTTCGGGATGTTGGTTACGGGGTTTGCCACCAAATTTTAATTGAAGAATTTGCTGAGCCAGAAATGCTCATCATAGGTGCTGACAGCCACACTTGCACGCATGGCGCGTTAGGCGCTTTCGCAACTGGGATGGGGAGTACGGAAATAGCTGTTGGGATGGCTTATGGTCAGACGTGGCTGAAGGTTCCTGAATCAATAAAGGTTGATGTTCAAGGGAAACTGCGGTGGCCTTTGACATCTAAGGATTTGACGCTTTATTTGATGTGTGAGTTGGGCGCTGATGGGGCTGATTACATGGCGATTGAATTTAGCGGCGAAGGCGTTACAGAGATGAGTATGGAGTCGAGGTTTACGATGACGAACATGGCTATTGAGGCTGGCGCAAAGGTTGGCTTCTGCCCAGTTGACGAAAAAACCTTGCAGTTCCTTCTTGAGGAGAGAGGGAAAAGTTTTCGTGAGCTTGGACCTGACAAGAATGCGCGTTATGCTGATGAAATCACTGTTAAGGCTGGTGAGGTTGATTTTATGGTTTCTGTTCCACATTCGGTTGACAACGTTAAGTCTGTTGCCGAATTAGGAGATGTGGAGGTTGACCAGGTTTTTATTGGGACTTGCACTAATGGGCGGTTTGAGGATTTGCAGACTGCTGCGCGGATTTTGGGCGGAAGGAAGGTTAAGGCGGGTGTTAGGTTGCTTGTTCAGCCTGCTTCTCGTAAAGTGTATTTGAGGGCGTTGAAGGCTGGGGTTATCGAGAGTTTGTTGGCTGCTGGCGCTGTTATTAATCCGCCTGGGTGTGGTCCGTGTGTTGGGAGGCATTTGGGTTTGTTGGGTGATGGTGAGGTTTGTTTGAGTACGCAGAATAGGAATTTTAAGGGTAGGATGGGTAATCCTAAGGGTGAGATTTATTTGGCTTCGCCTGCTGTTGCCGCGGCTTCGGCGATAACTGGAAAAATAACCAGTCCTAAAGAGGTGTTGTAAAGCATGAGGGTTGAGGGTAGAGCGTGGCTGTTCGGCGATGATGTGAACACGGATTTGATTATTGCTGGAAAATACAAGTATGATACGCTGGATATGCGTGAGATGGCTAAACACGCTTTTGAGGCTATACGTCCAGACTTTGCTGAGAAGGTGCGGGAAGGCGACATGATAGTGGCTGGCAGAAACTTTGGTTGCGGCTCGAGTAGGGAACAAGCGCCTTTGGTTTTGAAGGCTGTGGGCATAAGGGTGGTTGTGGCTGAAAGTTTTGCGCGAATTTTTTACAGAAACGCCATAAACTCTGGAATGTTGGCTCTAGAATGTAGGGGGATATCTAAGGCGGTGAAGGAAGGAGACGTTCTTAGGATAGATTTGGAGAAGGGCACAGTGGAAAACACTAGAAGCGGGGAGTCATTAAAGTTTAAGCCTTTGCCGAGGATGGTTTTTGAAATTTTCAAAGAAGGCGGGCTGGTTCCATACGTCAAAAAACACAAAGGAATAAAA
>JBNAVK010000019.1:0-25139 GCA_049700435.1 Candidatus Bathyarchaeales archaeon | reverse complement strand
GGTTATGAGCCTGTCGCTCTAACCTAGCTGAGCTACGGGCCCTTTTTGAGCGTCTACTAATATTCGTTTTTGAAAGTAATTTAAACGTTTCCGCATTTTAAATGGTTTGTTGGGCGGTTTTCAAGTGTCTTATGCATAAGGTTTATCCTTTTTGTTGGCTATTTTTGTTTGAGAGGAAATGTGTGTCTGAAGTTAAGAAGGCTTTGATTACATTTCATTGCACGGAAAGAATAAAGGCGAACCTAATTTTGGCTGCAAAGCTTCTAGAAAGTTTAAGCGATGCGCGAGAAGAGGAGATTTCTGGCGCTGAGAAGCTTTTAGTTGCTTATTTTAGGGCGTTAATCGGCGAGGTTAACATAGCGGCTGGGGCGTCTGGAATTGATGGTTTTCGAGGCGTTAACACGAAGCTTGAAGATGCTATTGAACAAGTAAAACAGCACAATTATCTAAACGCTGAGAGACTCATCTCCGAGGCTGTTGTCATAACAACTACGAACGGTGTTCAAGCAGCCCAGCTTTTGAAGGATAAAGGTCTAATTTAGGTTTTGGTTCTTTCGAAATGGTAAATGTATTCTTGAGCGTAGCCAGCATACTCCCTGAAATAGCTTCGCCCAAAAAAGTTAAGCCTCTCATACTCAGACTTAGAGAGAGACCTTTTAAAGGAAATTTTTTCAACGAACTCCCTTTCGAAATGGTCTGCGTAACATCTTAGAACAGCGCGCTTCACCCAAGCGTCAACTGGAAAAGCCTCCAGTTTCCCGAGGGAAAAGAGCAGAACACAGTCCGCAACCTTCAATCCAACCCCTGAAAGACTCAGCAACTCGCTCCTCGCGTCCATGTAACTCTTGCCTTTCAATTCTTCTAGGTTGATGTCGTAGTTGTGCACCTTTTTCGCCGTTTCCAAGACATATTTTGCTCTGTAACCCAAACCGCACTCGGCTAAATCCGCAACGTTTGCCTTCGCAAGAACAGTTGGCTCTGGAAAAGTGTAAAACTCATGTCCATCAAAAACACGTTTTCTTCCAAACCTTTTAGAAAGCTTGAAAAGCATCTGTTTTATTGCTGGGATGTTCTTGTATGTTGCGCAGATGTAGGAGATTAGGCATTCCCAAGGGTCTTGGCGCAAAATACGTAGACCTTTAAAGGCTTTAACAACCTCTTTTATATGTTTGTCTTTCGCAATTTTAGACAAAATTTTCGGCAAGTCATCGTAAAGCCCAAAATACTCCATGACAAAGTCTTTGTCTACACCTTTAAACTGGAGTTCGCTGTTGAATTGGCGCACTTTGAAAACTTTGTCTCTGACGATGCCATACCACCATTCGCCAAGTTTTTCCCATCTGAAAGATTGACCACAGCATAAGGTGAAGTCCAGATTGAACATGAGCGGACTGTTAAGCTGAATATTCATGTCAACTCATCCAGCGTCAATGAACTCTTCTGGTTTTGGTATTTCTGGCGGTAAGCCTTTTCTTTCACGAACTTGCCTTATAACCTCCGCTGCTATGTTTTCTGGGATTTTCTCCCAGCGGTCAAAGGAACTCTGCCAAAATGCGTGTCCAGAAGTTACCGAACGCATTTCCTCAGATAAGCCTAAAGACTCTGCAACTGGAATGTACCCAGTGATAATGGTTAATGCCCCTTTCTGTTCGGATGACAATATTTTGCCCCTTCTGTGGGTTATTATGCTTGTGCATTCACCCATCCACTTGTGTGGAACAGAAACCGCAATCTTGTAAATAGGTTCTAAAAGCGTCGGCTTTGCCGTTAGGAATGAAGCGAAAATTGCTCGGCGCATGGCTGGCATTATTTGGGCTGGATTGCGGTGTGAAGGGTCTTCATGAAGTTGTGCGTCTAAAAGCTTAACTTTCACGTTTCTTAAAGGTTCGTTGCATAAGGGTCCAGCTTTACATGCCCATTTGAAGCCAGCAACCACGCTTTCCTTTACATTTTGAAGTTTTTCAGCTTCTTTTGCCAAGTTTACGAGGATATTTCTGTTTTCGTCAGATGCCCAAACGTTTCCAGCCTCTTGTTCTGAGGGCTCAACTTTCACCCAAACAATGTTATGCTTGTTTGGGCTTTTTGCCATGACGGTTTTTCCTTGTTTGGTGACGCTTTCTCCGTAAACCACCGTGGGCTTTGACACGGCGATTTCTATTCCGCCGCTGTAATCTCTTAAGGTTTTAAGGGCTATTTCTAGGTGGAGTTCGCCTATTCCGCTCAAAAGATACTCGCCAGTTTCCCTATTTATTGTAGCGGTAAGGTTTGGATCTTCGATTGAAAGTCTGTTCATGGCTTCCAGCAGCCGCGGCAAATCCTCATGATGTTTGGGTTCGATGGCTACTGTCACGACTGGTTCTGAAATGTATCTTATGCGTTCAAAGGGAGCCATAAAATCCTTATGTGAAATGTCAATTATGGTTTCGCCAGCCCTAGCCTCTTCAACGCCTAAAACGGCTGCTATGTTGCCTGCAGAAACTTTATCCACAACCTCTCTGAGGGCGCCCATGTAAATGGAAACTTGCCTTACGTGTTGTTCCTTTTCCGCGTTTACCAAGTATATTTGGTCGTCTGCCTCTATTGAGCCTGAAAACAGTCTTCCAGTTGTAACTAAACCTTCCTTTGGGTCTGTTTGGGTCATGGTTACGCACATGGTTGTTGGTCCTTCATCGTCGCAGTTCATCATAGCCTCTCCTATTTTCGAGTTTATGTTTCCTTTCCAGATTTTCGGTATGCGGTATTTCTGGGCTGCCGCTGGGTTTGGAATGTTCTTTATAACTATGTTGAGTATGGCGTTGTGAACGGGGATAATTTTGGATAGAGTTTGGTGGTCATTTTCCTTGTAGGCGTCTATTACCTCTGTGAATTTTATTCCCTTTTCTTGGGCGGTTTTTAGGGTGAAACCCCATTTGTGGAGGGCTGAGCCGAAGGCAACAGTTTCCTTTGCTGGGTCAACTTTCCACTTTTCCTTAAACTCTTCTTCCCCGTAAATTTCAATCAGATTGTTGAAGTCACGGATTATACGGAGAAAACGCGTTTGAATCTCTTCTGGAGTGAGCTTCAACTCTTTTATTAGACGGTCAACCTTGTTTATGAAAAGAACTGGTCTGACTCGTTCTTCTAGGGCTTGACGTGTCACGGTTTCTGTTTGAACCATAACCTCTTCCACAGCATCCACAACAACAACCGCCCCGTCTATGGCTCTCAAAGCCCTAGTGACTTTGCCAGTGAAATCCACATGCCCCGGCGTGTCAACCAAGTTAATTAGGTAGGCGTTGCCGTCTTTTTCGTGTAGCAAGGATATGTTTGCTGTTTTTATCGTTATTCCACGTTTTTGCTCTTCCTCCAAATAGTCCAAAACTCGTGCTTTTCCAGCTATTTCGGGCGGCAGCAGCCCAGCTTCAGCGAGCAGCGAGTCTGTCATTGTTGTTTTTCCGTGGTCTATGTGAGCGATTATGCCGATGTTGCGGATGTTTTCCTTTCTATCCATTAACTTGAGGATTTCAGTTGTTTGCCTAAATTTGGGCATAACTGTGATATCTCCAACTTCACCTATACAATTATTTTGAGCGCTAAAAGACAAATTTATGGAACGCTTAAAAGTCTTTCACTTGCTGTGCTACTGGGGGATGGGTAAGAAGTGAAAGTGGCTCTTGAAGGGCTTTGGCAGGAACCTTTCGCTTCCGTAGTATGTTATCCTAAACCTTGCAGGAAAGAACTAGGCAGACGCCTAAAAGAACTGCAAAAGCTTGGCGTAGAAGCCATAAAATTTAGCGGGGAAAAAGAAGCCTTTAACCTGAAAGTTTTGGGAAAAGGCTGCGTTGGCATAGTAGTAATAGCCTACAGAGAACGCGAAAAGTTGGCTTTGAAAATTCGAAGGGTTGACGCAGACCGCTCAAGAATGCAGCATGAAGCGGAAATGCTTAATAAAGCGAACTCCGTGGATGTTGGACCAAAATTTTTAGGCGCGAGCAAAAACTTTCTTTTGATGCAGTTTGTTGAAGGCAATTTGCTTCCTAAATGGCTTGAAAAACCAAGGAAAAAAGCTGAGGTCAAACGTGTTTTGTGTGAAGTTTTGGAGCAGTGTTGGCGTTTGGACGAGGCTGGCTTGGACCATGGAGAACTTAGTCATGCCCCAAAACACATAATTGTGGGAGAGGGTGGAAGACCGTTTATTGTTGATTTTGAAACCGCCAGTTTAAATCGTAAACCAGCGAATGTAACGTCGATTTGCCAGTTTCTTTTTGTAAGCGGTGTTGTTGCTGAGGGCGTGGCTGAAAAGTTGGGTGAAAGAGATAAAACGGCGATTATTGAGGCTTTGAGGGCATATAAAGCCAGTAAAAGTCGCGAGAGCTTTGAAAGGGTGTTGGAGGCTTGCGGTCTCTCTAAATAATGTAGCTTATTGGTTGATTGTTGTTTTGTGCCTGTTCTTTTGTTTTTTCTATGCCTAATTCCTTAACGAGTTGGGCGAGGTCAAGCCACATCTCTATTTGGAACTGTTTTGCAACTCTTCGCTTCTCATAAAGTAGGGGAACGAAATCCACAAATATCCAGCCGAAGGATTCCTCTCCCAACTCTCCCTTCTCCCCTAAACCAAAACTTTTCTCTTCAAACCATATAACCACATATGTAAAATTAGGATAGAAGAAAATTCTAGAAGAAATTTCCATTCATAGGCAGTTTTTATTTGCTTGCGTGAAAAAGGTTTAAAACATTGAGTTGCAAATCTTAACCAGAACTGGTGGAAAACATGGTTATCAAAAGGGAAGAGATGCAGGAAATAGTTAAACGGTACAACGAGCCAATAGGCTTAAACTTGGGTTCCCATTCGGCTTTGGACGCTTGGCAGGGACAGCGCAACTATGGCTTAAGAAGCATTATTTACACTACGCCTGGAAGAGCCCGCATTTACCTTCAAAATCCAATGGTTGGCAAGCCAGATGAGCTTGTGGAGGATTTGCCAAAACTTGTGCGGAGAGACCTGCGTGTTGTGAATGACCCTAAGGACATAAAGAAAAGTGATGATTGGAAAAGCGTCATAGTGATTCTTGACAAGTACTCTGACATTGTGAAATATACTGATGTGCTTGTTGATTTAGAGTGTTTGCAGATTCCGAACAGGGCTTTCGCTGTTTATGTTGGCGGAGACGAATACTGCAGCGTTATCGAGAATGATTATGCTGTGCCAATTCTCGGTTCTAGGCAGTTGCTGAAGATTGAAAACAGAGGCGAGATTGAGAAGGACTATTACTGGTTTGCTGAGCAGGCGGGCATTCCATATCCGAAATCCTACAAGTACGAGGTTACCGATGAAGGGATACGTTTCAAAGAGTTTATTGATGAACCGATGATTTTGAAGGCTGAACACGCGCATAGAGCGTTTGAAAGAGAGTTCATTTTCGCTGCAGACTCGCGGGATTTAGAAGAGAAAGTTGCCAGAGAAGTTGCTGCTGGAAACTTGAATAGAAACGCATTAGAGAATGGGCGTGTTGAACAGATTGTGCTTGGTCCCCACGCCAATTTCAACTTCTTCTTTTCGCCATTAGACGCAAAAAGCAATTGGGGCGACGCTGAAGAATGGTTCTCTAAGCTTTACAACGTTAGCTTAGAGGAAGCGCGGGTTTGTTTGGCGAATCAGTTCCTGTCCATTGATGAGCGGCGTGAAACTATTCTTGATGGTTTGAAGCGTTTGCCCAGCGACGTTCAGGAAAAGATTAAGCGTGTTCCGTCTTTCGAGGTTACAGCGCATGCCATTTTAAGCCTTAGAGAGTCTCTGCTCAAGGATTTGCATAGGTACGCTGACCGTTTCCTTCTTGCTTGCAGAGAACACGCGCCTCCAGGCATCATCGGCGCTTGGTGTTTGCAGACGCTTATTACTTGGGACCGTGTTAGCAAGTATGAGCTTAAGCCTTCTGTTAAGTTGGATGTTACTGTTGGCGCTGAAGCGAAGAAGGCTGTTGATTATGGCTTGTATGATATTCACGGCGAAAGCGACCCTTACATGCACATTCCAGTAACGCAAGACGTGGCTTTGAGGCATGGCGGAGGAACAAACGTTCACATGGGAATTGGCGCACAATATGCTAATGCCAAGTATAAGAGACGGATGAGCACTGGAGACCGCATAGCCCTAGAAATAAGACGCGCATGTAAAACAAACCAACTACACGAACTAGTAACATAGAGCTTTGCCCTTCGAAACTTTTTTCTATTTAGGAAACTTTTAGTAATAGTTTATCTATGAATTCTATGAGATGGTTTGGGTTGAAATTCGCTGTTGTTGTTGAGCGGGATGAAAGTGGATATTATGTGGCTTCAGTTCCAGAATTGCCGGGCTGCCATACTCAAGCCAAAACTCTTGATGAATTGACTGTGAGGATTAAGGAGGCTATTGAGGCTTACTTGGAAGCTGAGGGTAAACCAAGCGAGGGCATTGAGCTTATTGGTTTACAGTTTGTCGAGGTTCATGTTAAGTGAGTTTAAAGCCTTTATCCGCTAGAAAAGTCATGAAGGTTTTATATTTTTTAGGTTTTAAAGTTGTTAGAAGACATGGCAGTCATATTGTTTTGAAGCATGCTGATGGTAGAATAACTGTGATTCCAGTGCATGCTGGTGAAAAGATTGGTGTTGGATTGCTTTTGAAGATTATTGAGGATGCCAAACTAACGAAGGAAGAGTTTTTGCAACTGCTGGAGAAAGTATAGGGAGGTTGAAGGGTTTAGGGCGGATGCAAACAGGAATTTTAAGGGATATAGCTGAGAAATATGGGGGACATATCAAAAGAATTGAAAGAGTTTAGAAAGACTGTTAAAGAATTTTTGGATGCATTCCTAACAGAATACAAAAAAGAACAACCAATCAGTAGTCAGCTATAAAAATCTAGGTTTACTTCGAATGTGTATTTCAGGCGTATACTTCTTTTGTTTCTTCTTTATTTCTTCTAATTCCTTCTTTGTAATGTTAAAGACCTCAAATATGGTAATTAACCTCCTCTGTTTCCACTTTTACTCTTTTAAGCTTATCAATATCTTTACTAGAGCTCTCTGGTGTAATATTGCGCCGCAATTCTCTTTTCCAATATTTTTGCTCTTTCTTGGAATATCCTTCTTGATAATGGTGCAACTAAGGCATAAATAGCCAAAATTAACCTGCTCCTGTAATACTTATTTGAACAATTGCTGAAACGAAACCTTAGGTAAGCATTTAAATCACCTTATGTGTTTAGTTTAAAATATTTTTTGTATTCTTTGACTATGTCTTTGAGTTTTGAAACATTAAACATTCTTTTTCTAGTTATTTCGTTTGTTGTTGCCATGTACATTTGGCTTATCAGCATTTTCAGTTTTGGTTCCAGTTTTGGCGGTTCTGCTTTCACTAGCGTTTTCCAGTTTTCTATGCCTTTTTCTTTTGCCTCTCTTTTCGCTTCTTCCACTTCCCTAGCCCAATCAGTCCGCCTATAATATATACGTGCTATTTCCTTGCTAACATGCAACCCTTCAAAAGTGAATCTGCACTCGTCCAACGTGCCAACAACATCCACAACCATAAGCCTTCTCTGCGGGTCAAAAGCCAACTCTATTTTGCCATCCTCATTAACCAAACCCGCTTTAGAGGCTATTTCAGTAATTGTCTCATCAACCTTCAAAAGCACACTCTTAACCTCTTCCAGTTCGCTGTCAGTCAAGCCCGCAATCCGCTGCGCTTCCTTCCAGCTTACATAACGGTCTCCAGCCTCCAGCTTCGTGCTTACATCAAAAATCGGCTTCGCCAACCTTTCACCAGCACGCGGATAACGGTCTAACCCCAACTCTTCAAGAGTCACCAAACCCTGCTCAAGCCGCTTAAAAACTGAAGAGCCCTCTGGCAAACCATTACGGTAAATTATTTCTAGTGGAATTAGGAAATTCCTCAGCTTAGGCGTGTAAACGCTATAGTCGTAAATGAGCTTGCCTTCTTTCACGTATGCCTTAGGCTTATACACGTTAACAAGGTTAATCTCCATAACGTTCGTAGGCTGTTTTAACTCGTCGAAACGCACAACTCGCCCGCTTGCGTCAACTAAGCCACGATAATGTGTTCTAATGCCCTTCTCCTCAAGCCTCTCGAAACAGTAAGCGCCCATAAGGCATAGGGCTGCGCCTTTCCCATCGATGTGGTCTGGCATCTCACCCCAATCAAAAACCGAGTAACGGTCAGAAAAATGAAAGCGCCCAACACCCATCTTGGTGCGCGTGGGCTTCTTAATCACTTCTAAGTCTTTAACGCTGCCCATTGCCTATACACTCAATTTTCTAACAGCTTCATCAGCCTTTTCAATCTCTCTCTTCTTGGACAACTGATACTCCTTCACGCGCTTCGCTAACGCTTTATCCTCAATAGCAAAAATCTTTGCAGCAGCAACAGCAGCGCCTTCGGGCTCAATTGAGACAACAGAGCCTATCCCGCTTGGAACCCTTAATGAAGAGTATATGTCTGCTCCACCAAACTTTTCAGAATAAGGCGGACAAGCAATAACAGGCTTCACGGTGTTCGCGTCAACAAAAGCGCTTAAAGCATTTGACTTTCCAGCAACAGTTATGTAAACAACCCTTTCCTCTTCAAACTCCCGCAGAATCTCCAAAACCTTCTCTGGAGTTTTATGCGCCGAAGCCACACGAAAAACAAACTCAAGCCCAAGACTCTTTAGATGTTTGGCTATTTCACGGCAAAAATCCAAATCCTTCTCCGAAGCCATCAATACAACAACTTTGTTACCCATAATCTAGCCCAGCCAGTCACAAACCCTAAAGCACAACCTACTATTAAAAATTTTAAACTTCTTTTTATCAAACTTTTGAAGAGGAAATGCTTGTTGGCGAAATTTTTCCAAGCCTGATGGCGTGGTCCGCTAGCACTATGGCTATGCAGGATTCAACAACTGGAACAGCCCGAGGCACAATGCACGGGTCATGCCTTCCAGAAAGCTTCAAATCAACCTCTTCCATACGCTTAAGGTCAACGGTTCTCTGCTTTTTAAGAATTGAAGATGTTGGCTTAAACGCTATTCTAACTATTATTGGCATACCGTTGGACAAGCCGCCCAAAATTCCCCCACAATTATTAGTTTCCGTAACTATCTTGCCCCTCCTTATCCTAAACGCATCATTGTTTTCTGAACCCTTCATTGAAGCAGCGCCAAAACCAGCGCCTATTTCCACGCCCTTCACGCCTGGAATGTCAAACATTATCTTTGCTATGTCCGCGTCCAAAGAATCAAATATTGGGTCGCCTACGCCAGCGGGGTAATTAAGCGCTATGCATTCAACAACTCCGCCTAAGCTGTCTCCTTCGCTTTTAACCTTCGAAATCTCGTCAATCATCAAAGCAGCCGCCTGCGGGTCTGCGCACCTGACATCATTCTCGTAAACGTTCTTCCTAATCTCCTCGTATGAAATCTTCTTTGAAACTTTTACTGAGCCTATCTGGACGGTGTGCGCCAAAACCTCCGCACCAATAGTTGCCAATAGCTTTTTGGCTACCGCTCCAGCCATAACGTACGCGGCGGTTACCCGCCCAGAAAAACGTCCCCCACCCCTATAATCATTAAACCCCCCATACCTGAGTTGAGCGGTGTAGTCTGCGTGTCCGGGTCGAGGCTTATCCTTCAACCTTTCGTATGGTTCAGAATCCACATCCATGTTCCAGGCAATAATGCATATGGGCGCGCCAGTCGTATAACCGCCAAAAACTCCGGAGAGGATTTCCGCTTTGTCTTCTTCCACTCTTGGCGTGCTAACTTTTGACGCGCCTGGTCTTCTCTTGTCCAGTTCTTTTTGGATGTCCTTTTCAGAAAGCGGTAACCCAGCTGGGCACCCGTCAATTACCATTCCAACACATTTTCCGTGGCTTTCTCCGAAACACGTTATTACAAAGGCTTTTCCGAAAGAGTTACCCGCCAAACAATTTTCCCCCTAAACTTTTTAAGTCCTGGACAAAGTTTGGATACGACTTTTTAATACATTCTATTCCGTGGATAACTGTTTCGCCTTCAGCGCCCAAAGCCGCAACAGCACACGCCATAGCTATCCTGTGGTCTCTGTGAGAAAACAAATGAGCGCCGCGAAGCTTTGCGCCACCCTCAATTACCATAGAGTCTTCGCTTGCCGTAATTTTTGCTCCCATCTTACCCAGTTCAGAAGCCAACGCCACAAGCCTATCAGACTCTTTAAACCGCAACCTTCCAACCCCCCCAATGACGCTTTCGCCTTTCGCGAAACAAGCCAGCGTAGCGCATACGGGAACCAAATCAGGCGAATCCCTCAAATCAACATTAATTGGCTTCAGCTTTTCGCCGTTTCCAGAAACTTCTACGCTGTCTTCATCAGAGCTTACGGCTACACCTATCTCCCTAAGAATGTCCACTATGATTTTGTCGCCTTGAAGAGTCTGCCTTTTCAATCCCGATACCCTAACTTTAGAGTTGGTTATGCTTGCGGCTGCCAGAAGAAAGGCGGCTGAAGAGTAATCGCCTTCTATAACATGGCTTGTAGGCATATACTCTTGATTGCATGGCACGCTAAAGCGGTCAAAGTTCTCTGAAAACTCAACTTTTATGTTGTGCGATTTAAGTGTGTTCAACGTCATTTCCACATAAGATTTGGATTCAAGAGGCGTATTAACCCCTATCCTAGTCTCCTTTTCAGCCTTTGGAGCAGCAAAAAGAAGACTTGAAATAAACTGTGAACTTACATTCCCAACAAGCGAAGCTTCGCCGCCCCTAACACTCCCGCCGAGAACGATTATTGGCGGTTTCCCATCGTTTTTTGCGCTAAGACATCGTGCTCCAAGCTGGTTTAAAGCGTCAATTAAAGGTTGCATAGGTCTCCTTCTCAGGCTTTCGTTTCCAGTTAAAACAGATGTGCCCTCAGCCAAAGCGCAAACAGAGGCTAAAAACCTTATCGTTGAGCCGGAGCCTCGGCAGTCAATTATGTTGTCTGGAGCTTTGGGCTTTGAAAACCCTTCAACAATGAGCGCATTTCCTTTCTCTCTCCATTTTATTTTGGCGCCTAACATTGAACACGCTTTAATTGTAGCTTCTGTGTCGCTGCACCTCAAAGGATACTTTATCACTGTTTTTCCTTTGGAAAGCGAAGCCGCTATAACCGCCCTATGCGTGTAAGCCTTTGAAGGCGGAGCCCTTACAGTTCCTTCAAGCCTTTCAGTTTTCTTGACAGTAAGCGTTGCCAAACTTTCACCTCAAAACATGTGCCTTTTCGCGGTTAATCTCCGTTTTAATTATTGTTCCGCCGTATTTCTGCCATGCTTCAGCAACTTTGTCAACGTTTTCTTTTGGAACTATGGCGGCTACTGCGGGTCCAGTTCCAGACAAGCCAGCAGCCACCGCCCCATTTACAAGAGCCTCCAAGGCTATTTTTGGGTTGTAGCCAAAAACTGCGGAATATGCCAAGCCGTTAAGGGTCATTGCAGTCCAATAATCTCCATTAAGGGCTAGTTTGTGAATTGCCTTCACTTCTCTTGCTATTGCCTTTGCTTCTTTAACGTTGACGCTCGCAGTGTACCGTTTCTCTTTTGGAACGTGAATCAAAACCTCGTATTCGCCTTTAACGTTAGAGAGCTTCATTATTTTCATGGCTTTGTTGTCTGTCACGGCTATGTTTCCAAAGTAGGATGCGCATGCGTCGTCAAAAGCTCCTGTTATTGTGACCTTGGCGTTTATGGCGGCTTTCACTCCCAACTTTACAACTGTTAAATCATCCACTTCCTTTTTTAACGCCGCGAAGGTGGCTAATGCTATGGCGTTTGCTGCTACGCTGCTGCTTTTCAATCCCCTCGCAACTGGTATGTCTGATTCTGTCTCCACGTAAGCGCCATACACTTTTTCCAATTTAAAATGGCTTAAAACCTGTTTTACAGTCTCCACCATCAAGCTTGGATTTTCACTTGGGTCGGAAATTATTCTTCCCTCAATCTTGTTTGGGCGGTCGGTTAATTTTACTGTGGCTTTAGTCCATAGTTTCACGCCTAAAGCTGCTCCGAAACCGCAGGCGATTGCGTTAACTATTGTTACTGCTCCGTAGGCTATTGCTTTTCCAATCATCCTATTCGCCTCTTAACGTTTTCAAACCTCTTTTGCAGGCGCGTGTCATCACGTCAATTGGGGCTTTTCTGCCGATCCATATTTGGAAGGATAAGGCTCCCTGGTGAACAAGCATGCAGATTCCATCTATGGTTTTTGCTCCGACGGCTTTGGCTTCTTTTAGGAGTCGGGTTTCAGGCGGGTTGTAGACTAAATCAAAGACTGTTAGGTTTGGATGTAAAAGTTTCATGTTAACTGGGGTTTCGTTTGTTTTTGGCGCCATTCCAACTGCTGTTGCGTTCGCAAGTATATCCGCCTCTTCCATTTCATTTCTTAAGGTTTCCTCGTTTAACCCGCCGAACTTCACCTTTTTATCGAAAATTCTGCTCAGTTCCTCTGCTAGGATTCTCGCCTTTTCCAGCGTCCTATTAAGAACAGTCATGTTTTTTGCGTCTTTGCATAGCGCGAACGCAATTGCTCTTGCGGCTCCACCCGCCCCTAAAACGAGAATGTTCTTTCCCGCTGGGTTTTGTCCGTTCGCCTTTAAGGCTTCAAGGGCGCCTAGCCCGTCAGTATTATAGCCAATTAAAGTTCCGTCGTCGTTTAAAACAGTGTTGACTGCGCCTATTTTCTCCGCGTCTGAGTCAAGTTTGTCGAGGTGCTGGATTACCGCGGTTTTTAGCGGCATTGTTACGTTTAACCCTTTAATTCCCAGCGCTCTTGCACCTTCCAAAGCCTCTTTAACGTTTTCTTTTGAAACCTTGAAAGCCACGTAAACAAAGTCAAGTTTTAGATGCTTAAAAGCAGCGTTGTGAATGTATGGGCTTAGGGAATGCTCAACTGGGTCGCCTATCAACGCGCAAAGTTGGGTTTTTCCAGAAATTTTCAAAGCTCCCCGACACCCAAACATTTGTAGATTTCTCTAAGCCTTTGTATACTTATCTGTCCAGGAGCTGTTTCCATTCCACTTTCAAGCGAGGCGTATGTGAAGTGGGCGCCGAAAATCGGCGAGAGAATTCTTGATAGGATTCCGTGTTCGCCCATGGTAAAACAAACTATACGGATTTTCTGTCTCATTTCTGAAACTAAAGAGAGGCATGTGAGGTTGTCGCTGATATCATTTGCTTTCGTAACTATTTTGCATATGTCTGCTCCAGCTTTGATTTGTGAAGTGGCAATTTTGCGTAATTCTGCCAGATTTGGGGTTTTGTTAAAATCATGAAAAGATATTATGGTTTCTACGCCTTTCTCTTTCAGGTTTTTCACCGCAGACTTTAGGTTTGGCGTTGTCATTTCAACATCAACCATGGAGAACCCTTTGTCTGCCAATTCCAGAAGCCTCTGCACTCTCTCGCCTTCGCTTTGTTTACGCTTCCCGCCCTGCTCGTATTGTCTATTTGTTGCTATCAAAGGAATTTTTGCTTCTTCAACAACCTTTTCTACTCCATTAAAGTCTTCCAGATAATCCAATCTTATTTCTGCGAGGCTGGCTTCCGCGTTTTCCGCCTTTTTTATAAGTGTTGGAATTTCTGATGGTTTTCCTGTGGCTATTGGAACGCAGATTTTAATGGTCACTGCTCTATCACTCTTTCTTCTTTGACAAGTTTACCGAAGTGTCTTCCGCCCTCTTGTATGCGAATCAGAACTATGTCACCTTTAGACAAGTCTTTAACCGACTTTGACCCTTCCTTCGTCACAAGCTTTATCGTTTCGGCATTCTGCAATATTGTCTTGAAAGTTCTGCCTTCATGTTCCGCCTCAATCAGCAATAGCGGTCTCCACTCAATCTTCGTTCTGCAAATATTTGTAACTCTGCTTCTACCTTCTCTATCAACTATTAGAACCTCGTCGCCAGCCCTAACTTCTGAAAGGTATTTTGTGTTGCCTCCGCTGGCAAGCAAATACTGCGCCGTTGAACCAGCATTCACTCTGAAGGGTCTGGGAGCAACAAAGGGGTTTTCCGCAGTTTCGGCTTGGATTAGGAAAAGACCAGAAGATTGACATCCCACCAGCATTCCTTCGCCTTCCCTCATTAAATCGCATGTGTCTATGCATGTTCGTGCTCCGGAGCGCAACGGCTTGATTTGAGTAACTTTTGCTTCAAACAACTGCAGTTTTTCGATGCCTTCCTCCTCTGCAAACTTAACGTCTATCCTTCTACAAGTTTCATAAACTTTCTTTATTTCGTTAACGTCTGGCAACTCCACTAGAACACCGTCTACACCTACCTCAAGCACTTCAAGCGCGAGTGCGGCTTCATCAGCGTTTGATATCGACGCCAAAAGTTTGCTTTTGCCTCTTGTGCTGGCTATCAAGTTTTCTAATGGAATTATTTTCCAGTCTTCGCACTTCGCTAAAATGTATTCTATTCCAGCCTCAGCCAGCTTCGTAATTTTCCTTTCATCTTCTCCCGAACGTATTTTCGCTTGGACGCACCTTTTTTTGTTCATTTTTGCGTTAGAAGCTTTCCGAGGAGATTCAAAGAGTATTATGTCGCCATTCTTTGGGGAAACCAGTGTTTTTGCTCCTAGGCTTCTAGCTAAAGCCTCGTCGGCTGCCTCAACAACGTAAGCCGTGCAAAAATCGCTGGTGCCTTTTATTATTTGCTCCTTTAACTCTTCTGGAAGGCCACAGTCTATTTTTATCCAAAATTCCCTCATGACTTTTCACCAAGAATTAAGAACTCATAGTCATTCTAAACATCCTTTTTATCCTCCTTGCATGCCTTTTTCTAAGCGGTTTATTTCGAGGCTCTTTCTGACTAAAGCTAGGGCTTCTTTAGCTGAAGCTGCATCAACAAAAATGTGAATTCCAGAGGCTATTGTGAAAATTCCGTAAATGTTAATGTTTTTAGAGTTAAGAGCTTGGGCGGATCTGCTTACTATTCCCGGTGTTTCCTCCAGTTCTGCTGTTTTGATCTTTAGCAGAGCCAAGTTTTTTCTAACAGCGATGGCTAAGGCTTCTGGATTTTCAAGTACAACTGAATGGAGCGGCTCAAGTATTTTGTCAAGCATGTTTTCCTGTATGTAGAGGATGAGTGAATCGTAGTTGGCTGACATTCCCAAAAGGGAAACGTTGGCCTTTTTTATTTTCTGAATTATTTGATGTAAAAGTTCAGGCGACTGGGATAAGGCTTTGCCCACAACAGTTATTGAGGCTATAGGCTCTGGGAACTCTATGTTGACGATGTTGCTCGTGAAAGACCCCTTAACAACAGTGCCTTCCGCGCTTAAATCGCAGTGATTGTGGTTTACAATCTTAATGTCTATGTTCTCGTCTTTGTATCTCAAGGCTTTCCGTTGGAGGAACTTCTTGCCTGAACTTGCCAATCCGATTAACGAGTTTACATCTATCTCTGGTATTTTTCTCGCGGACTTGACAAGCTTAGGGTCTGCGGTCATTATGCCATCCACATCTGTTACAAGGATAACTTGCCTTGCTTTGAGAGCGTGAGCCATTACTAGTGCTGTTGTGTCGCTTCCCCCCCTCCCCATGGTAGTAATTTTGTCACCTAAAGTTTTGCCGATAAAACCAGGGATGACTACGACAATTCCCTTTTCAAGCAAAGGAGCAACATGGGTTGTTATGCGGTCTTCGCATTCTGAAAGGATAGGGTCAGCATTCGTAGCCTTATCATTAGTAATTATGGGCCAGTCTTGGTCTGCCGGGTCGAAGTAGCGACAGTTTACACCGTTTGCTTTTAGGGCTGCTGAAAGTATTCTCGCGCTTGTTCTCTCTCCCATAGCCAAAATGTCATCAACATCGCTGCTTAACGCGGAGCCGTTGCAGTTTACGACTTCGCTGACGATGTCAAGCAGAACATCTGTGGTTTTTCCTAAAGCTGATACAACAACAGCAATTTTTGCTCCCTTGCTTACTTCTTTTTTGATGGCTTTAACAGCATCAGCTATCTTTTCTCCATCTGCAAGGCTACTTCCACCGAACTTCACGACGACAGGACAGCCAAAGACATCATTTTGATTCTTGTCCACACAAAACCCCCAAAAGGAGAAACCAAGAACCAGAAAGCGTTCGCGGCTTCTCCTAATAACTAAATGTCCAATAGCCACTAAAGTATCCGAATTGTGTAGTTGTTGTCGTGGCTATTGGTTTATTCATTGAAATGACCGTAATTAAAACAACTTTTTAAAATTTATACTTTTTGGTTTACAACTCTATTTCTCCTCTGAAACTAACATAGCCACATTTGGAAAAAGATAATAGAATGATACAGTCTAGATTTTAGGATTAAGATGGATATAAACAATTTACGTAAAGAAATCGAGGAAGTTACAACTGAAATATTCCAGTTAATTGGAAAACGTTTCGCTCTAGCCCAAAAGATGGCTGAATCAAAAATGAAAAAAGGCTTGCCAGTTGAAGATGTTGACACCGAGAGAAGGCTTAAAGAAATTATTTCCAAAAAATGCGAATCCTACGGCGTTGATTTAGATTTCGGCCTGAGGCTGCTGAATCTGCTAATTGAAGGATCAAAAAACATCCAAAGAGACATAATCAAAAAAGCAGAGGGAAAAACGGGTTTCTTTACGCCGTACGAGGTGTTTGCTGAAGCCAAAAAACTTGAGAGGATGGGTAAGCGCCTAATTCATCTGGAAGTTGGAGAACCAGACTTTGGACCGCCCGAAAGCGTAAAAGAAGCCGTAACGGACGCTTTAAAAAGCGGCTATGCACACTACACTGAAACCGCGGGAATCCCCCAACTCAGAGAAAAAATCGCTTCAGTTAAAAACGAACTTTGTCACGCAGACATCTCGCCTGAACAAGTGATTGTAACCCCAGGCGGGCGATACGCTGTTTATCTCGGCATAGCATCCGTACTATCTCCAGGCGATGAAGCCATAGTTTTTGAGCCTGCATGGCCAGCCTACAAAGATTGCATAAGAGCTGTTCAAGCAAAGGCCGTGGTGGTTCCGTCTAGGCTGGAGAATGATTGGGAGCCTGATTTGGATGCGTTGGCTGAGCATATTAATAGGTTGACGAAGTTGATAATTTTGAACAGTCCAAATAACCCGACTGGAAAGATTTTAAGCGGAGATGTCTTAAGGCATATTGTTGATGTAGCCAACGAGAAAGGCATATACATTATGAGTGATGAGGTCTACGCCAACTTCACATTTAAACCGTTTAAGAGCATACTGGAGTTTCCAGATTGCAAGCGTATCTTTGTTGACTCGTTTTCCAAAACGTTCGGCATGACAGGTTTTAGAGTGGGCTATACTATTTCAGATACGGAAACCATAAAAAAGATGGTGAAAATCCAGAACCTATGCCTCACGAGCGTTCCAGAGTTTGTTCAGTACGCCGCAATAAAAGCATTAGACTGTAGGGAAGAAGCCAAAAGATACGCAAAAACAGTCGAGGAAAGAATAGGCTTTCTCTGCGACGCTTTGGATAAGATGCCTGTCTCCTACCACAAGCCGGATGGAGGCTTCTACGTTTTCCCGAAACTGCGTGACGAAAGAATAGATACGCAAACTTTCGTTAAGAGGCTTCTCACAGAAAAGGGGGTTTGCGTCACGCCGGGCACAGCGTTCGGTGAGGAATACCAGAATTTCTTTAGGGTAATTGCGTGTCAGCCGAAGAACTTGCTTCTTGAGGCTGTGGAGAAGATGGGGGATTTGTTGAAATGAAAATTGCTATTTTGGGCGCGGCTGGAAGGATGGGCAAATGGTTTACCCAATATTTTGTTGAGAAGGGGCATGTGTTAACTGTTTCTGGCGTTCACCAAGAAAAATTGAAGGCGCTTGCGAAAGATTACGGTGTGAAAATTGCAAAAAACAACCTGGAGGCAGTTAAAGATGCTGACCTAACGCTTGTGTCTGTTCCAATAGGCAAAACAGCGGAGGTATTAAGTGAAATAACGCCTAAACTGAAAAGAGGGTCGATAGTTTCTGAAATTGCTTCTGTAAAGGCTGGGATAATTGATGTTTTAAAGGAAAGCTCCAAATTTGGCGTTCAGCCCCTTTCTTTACATCCTCTTTTTGGTCCCATGCAGAAGGTGAAGAAAAAATTTGCTTTAGTGCCAGTTTTAGACGCTGAAAGCGAGTTGGCTGTTGCTAAGCGATTTTTTCCAGACGCCGAAATTGTTGTGGTTGACGCTGAAAAACATGATAGGGCAATGGCGATAACGCTTTCTCTGCAGTATTTTGTGAACATGGCTTTCGCCTCAACAGTTAAAGATGAGGATTTCAAAACTCTGGAAAAGTTAAGCGGCACAACATTCACGCTTCAGCAAGTTCTGATAGGAGCCATAATGATGCAGGACTCGGAACTTCACGCTTCATTACATATGGCAAACAAACACTCTCCAGAATATCTGCGAAAGTTTGTTTCTAACGCAGAAAAGATAATAAAATTGATAGAAAGCGGCGACACAAAAGCCTTCCAAAATTTTTACAATGGAATAAGCAAGGGTTTATCCAAAACTTTAGACTTGGCTAAAATGTACCAGAAAATGTACGCTATTCTAGAGGCTATAGAAAAGAACTGAAAGCCAAGCCTTCCAGTCAATTAAGGTTTAATGTCTTCTTCAATTCTTCTAGGTTTGGTTCAATTTCAACAACCTTCTCGCAAGCCTTTATTGCGGCTTCTGGGTCTTTTAGTCCATGACCAGTAGTTACGCACACAATGTTCTCGTCTGGGTCAACTTCGTTGTTTTCAACCAGCTTTTTTAATCCAGCTATGCTTGCTGCGCTGGCTGGTTCAACAAAAATTCCTTCTGTTCTCGCCAAGAGTTTTTGTGCATAAACTATTTCTTCATCCGTAACTGTTGTGGCTGTCCCATCAGATTCTCGCATTGCGTTTAGCGCCCTTTTCCAGTTAACTGGATTACCTATGCGGATTGCTGTGGCTATTGTTTCTGGGTTTTTAACAGGCTTTATCTGGTTGCTTTTTGTTGCAAAGGCTTTTGCGATTGGGTTGGCTCCAACCGCTTGTATGCCAGTCATTTTCGGCAGTCCTTCAACGATTCCTAGGTCTTTTAGCTCTTTGAATCCTTTCCAGTAGGCGGTTATGTTTCCAGCGTTTCCAACTGGTAGGATTACTCTGTCTGGAGAACGCCATCCTAACTGGTCGCAGATTTCGAAGGCTGAGGTTTTCTGTCCCTCTATTCTAAAGGGGTTTATGGAGTTCAGCAAGTATAAGCCGAGATGCTTGCTTGCGTCCAAAACTATTTGGAGAGCGTCGTCAAAGTTGCCTCTAACCGCCACCACATTAGCTCCATACATCATTGCTTGCGCAAGTTTTCCAAGAGCTATTTTCCCAGAGGGAATAAGCACTACACAGTTTAAGCCAGCCTTAGCCGCGTAAGCAGCCAAAGAAGCCGAAGTGTTGCCAGTTGAAGCGCAAACAACCGCCCTTGCCTTGAGCTCCAACGCTTTAGAAACGCCAACAGTCATCCCGCGGTCTTTAAAAGAACCAGTTGGATTCGCTCCCTCATTCTTCACGTATAAACTTTTAATCCCAAGCTCCTTGCCAAGCTTATCGCATTTGTAAAGCGGCGTACCACCTTCATGTAAAGTTACAATTTTAGACTCGTCAAGTATTGGGAGAAACTCCTTGTATTTCCAAACAGATATCCGCCTTTGCCTCCAATCCGTCTTATCTAACTTCTCTCTCAAATTTTTAAAATCGAACTTTACCTCAAGCAAATCGCCACATTTTCTACAATTGTAAACTACATCATTGGCGGAATATTCTGCACCACAACCTATACACCTTAAAAAAATCACATCTATTCTCTCCTAACAACTTTCCCTCCAGGACCTGGCTTTGCAATTATAGCTTCACTTTCTATACCATACTTTTCAAAGCTCTCTTTCATTGCCTTCATCACCTCGCCCTCAACCTTCTTCGAAGAGTCCACTAGTGCCAAAATGGAGGGTCCTGACCCGCTTATTGCAATTCCTTCCGCGCCTGCTTCCAAGGCGTTCTTTTTCACTTCCATTAAGCCTGGGATTAAATTGGCTCTGTAGGGTTCAGCCAGCGAATCGTTCATGCTCTTTCCCATTAGGGCTATGTTGTTTGTCATTATGCCAGTTACAAACGCTGATGCATGTGCAATATTGCTGACAGCGTCTGAAAGGCTCACTTTCTTTGGCAGAACCGAGCGAGCTAAAGAAGTTTCCACAACTATATTTGGCGTCACTATGACGAATTTGACGTTGCTGGGCATGGGAAGCTGTACAACATCAAACGGGTCATGTGAGGCTATTAAAGTGAAAAATCCCAGAACAGATGGAGAAACATTATCCGCGTGAGGCACGCCAGCCGCAGCAACCTCGCCTAAAGCTGCGAATTTTATAAGTTCTCTGCTTGAAAGATTTAATTGTAAAGCTTCGTTTATGGCTAAGGCTGCGGCTGCGGCGCTTGCTGCACTGCTTCCTAAACCGCTTCCGGCGCGTATTCCCTTTTCAATGTTTATGGCGAGACCGCAATTTTTGTTAGAATATTTTAAGAGAGCTTCGGCAACTATCCCAGCAGTGTTTTTGTTCGGTTCAGTTGGAATAAGCTCTGAGCCTTTTCCTTCAACAGAGATTTTAACTCCGCTGCCGCCTTTTATGACATCAACAGAAACCTTGTCGAATAACGCGTCCAACGCCACGCCGAAAACGTCGAATCCAGCGCCTAGATTCGCCGAAGAAGCCGGAGCTATTGCCTCAACATGACTGAAGACAAGGGATTCCTCACCGTTTTTCCGTTTCTGAACCAGCAACGAATAAGACTTCTGCTCATCCTTGACGCAACAGCCTTTGGCTAGACTCTTATCTCCGAAATTGGCGGCGACACGCCGAAACTTACTGCCAGCACCCATTCTCACTTCACCCCACAAAAGACCAGACGAAAGCAGAAAGACGCAACAAAAGAGCAAACGAGTTTGGCTTCGTCTGGTCCCCTAACCAGATCCTGTTCTTGTTGTTGTAGTTGTAGTGGTTGTCGAATGCGTTAGGGGACTAGTGATTTTCAAGCCAAACCGCTCGGAGAGTGAGTCAAGCAATCACGTATATAAATTTTGCGATTTTCAAGTTAATTCGCGGAAACGCTTGGTTTGGCGGCGACTAGTTTGTAAAGAAGGAATTGTTAGTGTTTACTCATCCTTTTGCTGAGCAGCTTATTTATCCCGTTTATCATAGCTTCGACGCTTGCTTTAACTATGTCCTCGCCTGCGCCCCTAGCTGAAACTATTTCTCCATACTTGTCCTCAACCTTTATTATGACTTCTGCAATGGCGTCTGAACCGCCGGTTAAGGCTTCAAGCCTATACTCCATTAATCTAACATTAACCAGCTCGCTTACAACCTTTTGTATAGCCTTAATTACAGAGTCCACTGGTCCAACGCCTGTATCCGCGGCAACATACTCTTTGCCGTCTATCGTCAGTTTAACAGAAGCCATAGGGGTGGTTCCGCTTCCAGTGACGACAGCGAAATCTGTTAAGTTGACAATCTTCTTTTCAGGCATTCCCGTGACTGACCTTGCAATGGCGAGAAGATCAGCGTCTGTGACAACTTTTCCTTTGTCTCCTAGGCTTTTCACGCGGTTCAAGATTTCTTTCAACTGTTCATCGTTTGGATGAATTCCCGCTGACGCAAGCTCAGCTTTTATCCCTTGTCTTCCCGCAAGCTTGCCTGCCACAATTTTTCTTTTTCTACCTACCAATTCGGGTTTTATCGGTTCAAAGGTTTCTGGTTTTATTGTGACTCCTTTGGCGTGGATTCCAGATTCGTGGGCGAAGGCGTTTTCTCCTACAATTGCTTTGTTGGGTTGGAGTGCAATTCCTGTCAGCCGCGAAACAAGCCGTGAGGTTTCATATAGCAGTTTCGTGTTGATTTTTGTCTTTTTCTTGTATACCATGTGGAGAGCCATCACAACCTCTTCTAAAGCGGCGTTTCCAGCCCTTTCGCCTATACCGTTAACTGTGACGTGAACCTGTGTTGCTCCACCCTCAACTCCAGCAAGGGAATTTGCCACCGCTAATCCAAAGTCATTGTGGCAGTGGACGCTTATCGGAACTTTAACAACTTTCCTTAATTCTTCTATAAGCCTCTTCATCGAAGGTGGATTCATGATTCCAACGGTATCGGGTACGTTTATTCTGTCGGCTCCAGCTTCCTGCGCAACCACACACGCTTTTTTAAGGTAGTTGATTTCTGTGCGGGTTGCATCCATTGGAGAAAATTCGCAGACAAAGCCGTGAGCCTTAACGTACCTAACTGACTCTTCGATTTCCTTCAAAACCTGTTCTGGGGTCTCGTTTAAAACGTATTTGATTTGGACGTTTGATGTTGGAGCAAACACATGTATGGAGTCAACTTCGCACGCTATTGCCGCGTCTATGTCGCTTTTTACGACACGTGCAAGGGCGCATATTTCCGCGTTTAAACCAGCCTTCGCCAACTTCTTTAAAGCATTTAACTCGCCTTCTGAAGCAGATGGGAAACCTGCTTCAATCGCGTCGACGCCAAGTCTGTCAAGTTGCATTGCTATCTCCATCTTTTCTTCTGGTGTGAAGGAAATGCCGGGAGTTTGTTCTCCATCTCTTAAAGTGGTGTCAAAAATTCTTACGTATCCCATATTTACTCTTACCTCACTTTTCTTATTTCTTTTGCTATAGCCTCACTCATCTCTAAAGTGGTTAATGAACCCCCAAAGTCTGGAATAGAAAGCCCCTTTCGCAGCGCTTCTGAAACACCCGCTTCAATTGCTTTGGCTGCCTCTAAGCAGCTTCTGTCTTCATGTTTTTCGCCTAGCCATTCAAGCATCATTTTGGAAGCCAAAATCATGGAGCATGGATTAGCCGTGTGTTTTCCAGCGCGTGTCGGAGCTGACCCATGTATTGGCTCGAACATTGCAAAGTTGTCGCCTACATTTCCGCCCGGAGCCATGCCTAGCCCACCTACTAGTTGGGCTGCTTCGTCTGAGAGAATGTCGCCGAACATGTTTGTCGTAACTATCACATCATAGTTTTGGGGTTCTTTGATGAGCCTCATGGATGCAGCGTCAACGTATTGTTCCTCGAACGTGATTTCTGGATATTCCTTTGCTATTTCGCGGCAGACTTCTGCAAATAAGCCGCAGGTTTTCTTCATTACGTTGGCTTTGTGTATGGCTGTGACTTTTCGCTTTTTGTTTCTTACGCGGGCTGTGTTGAAGGCTTTTCTCGCTATCCTTGCGCATCCTTTTCTGGATATAACTCTCAATCCTATGGCAACATCCTTGTCGAGCATGAACTCGAACCCCTTGTACAAGTCTTCAGTGTTTTCCCTAACAAAAACCAAGTCTATGTCATCTCTCAAGCATGGAACCCCAACGTAAGACTTTATTGGGCGAATGTTCGCGTAAAGGTCAAACATCATCCTAAGCTTCACAACAACATCAGCAGCCGTTTCGCCTACGGGTCCCTTCAAGCAAACATGAGAATTTTTTATAGCTTCAACCGTCTCCTCTGGAAGCGCCACACCCTTCTTCTCAAAACACGCATCCCCCGCCTCAAGAAACACATACTCAAGTTTGATGGGAAAAATCTCTTGCACAGCATCCAAAACCTTCATCGTGGCATTTGTTATTTCTGGTCCTATTCCGTCTCCGGGAATTACGGCAATCCTGTATTTACTCATGGGTTTTCAACCTCTTTTTTAAATGTTCTATTAAACCGCCAGCGTTTATGATTTCCAAAATAAATTCTGGTAGTCTACTTGCTTGGAAGTTGATGTTTTTGGTTGCGTTTACGATTTTTCCATCAGCCAAGTTTATGATTAATTCGTCACCTTCGCTTGTTTTCTCTTTAAGGGCTGGGCATTCTAGGACTGGTAGACCAATGTTTATGGCGTTTCTGTAGAATATTCGGGCAAAAGACTTGGCGACAACGCATTTTACACCAGCGTGTTTTAGGGCGATTGGGGCTTGCTCTCGGCTTGAACCGCAGCCGAAATTTTTTCCAGCAACCACTATGACGCCTTCGCTGGCTTTAGATGAGAATTTTGGGTCTAAGCCTTCCATGGCGTGTTTCGCCAACTCGCTAGGGTCAAGTAAAGTTAAGTATTTGCTTGGAATAATCACGTCAGTGTTGATGTCGTCTCCGAAAACTACGGCTTTTCCATGAACTTCCATTTATTTCAGCTCCCTAGGGTATGTTATTTCGCCTTTGATGGCTGAGGCTGCAACTGTGGCTGGTGAGGCTAAGTATATTCTTGCTTTCGGGCTTCCCATTCTTCCAACGAAGTTTCTGTTAGAAGAGCTTATGCAAGTTTCTCCGTCGGCGAGTAAACCCATGTGCCCGCCGAAACACGCTCCACAAGTCGGACTGCAAACGCACGCCCCAGCCTCAACAAAGATTTCCAACAAGCCTTCTTTTAGGGCGTTTAAATATACTTCTTGTGAGGCTGGAGTGACTAGCATTCGCACCCCATTTTTAACTTTCCTTCCTTTGATGATACTTGCCGCCAGCCTCAAATCTTCGATTCTGCCGTTGGTGCATGAACCGATGAAGGCTTGGTCTACTGGAGTTCCCTCCACTTCGGAAACAGCTTTCACGTTATCCACGGAGTGGGGGCATGCGACTTGCGGTTCTAATCCATCAACGTTTATGTCGATTATCCTTTCGTAATTTGCGTCTGGGTCGCTCTTCAAAGGTTTGAGTAATCCGCTAGTTCTGTCTTTTACGTAAGCCAGTGTTTTTTCGTCTGGGTTGACAATTCCAGTTTTGACTCCTGCTTCAACAGCCATGTTGCAAAGCGTCATTCTTTCACTTACGCTTAAACGTTCAATTGTCGAACCCGCAAATTCCATGGCTTTGTAAGTTGCCCCGTCCGCTCCGATTTGTCCGATAACGTTTAGAATTAGGTCTTTTGCGGTGACAAACTTTTGAAATGAGCCTTCCACGTTTATTTTTATTGTTTCTGGAACCTTAAGCCATATTTTGCCAGTTGCGAAAACAGCGGCGGTTTCCGTGGAGCCTATTCCCGTTCCGAATGCTCCTAGAGCGCCGTAAGTGCACGTGTGGGAATCCGCCCCAACAATTAGCTCGCCGGGTCTCACATGTCCC
>JBNAVK010000018.1:19986-26031 GCA_049700435.1 Candidatus Bathyarchaeales archaeon | reverse complement strand
CTTCTGCAGTTTTCCACTGAACTGTCAAGCTGTTTTCCGAAAATTCTTATAGGGGCTTTTTCACCGTAGCAGTTAATCTTTTCGGTTTTGAGGTTCAAGTTCCTTACTGCCCAGTCTATGTTGAACTCGTTTTCTTCCGGCTCTAGGGAACATGTTGCATAAACTATTTCTCCGTCATCCTTTAGGACTTTAACTGCTTCAGCCAGTATTTCCCTTTGAAGCACCGCATTTCTTTCCACATCCCTAATTGTTCTTCTACTGAACCATTTCTCATCCGTGGCAAAGTTGCCTGAACATGGGACATCAAGGAGAATTCCGTCAAACTTGATTTTAAGCTGCGAAACTTTTCTGGCGTCCAAACAATAAACCACCGTGTTTTTGACGCCGCAGCGCTCAAGCTGATTTGATAAGGCTGTTAACCTTTCCCTTTTAACGTCTAAGGCAACTATTACGCCGGTGTTTCCCATCAAATCAGCCAATTGGACGGTTTTTCCCCCGGGCGCTGCGCATGCATCCAACACAATTTTACCTTTCAAATTCGAGAATAACGTCGCTGGAATTTGGGCAACGGCCTCCTGAATTGAGTACAAGCCTAAAAGATACTCTGTTGTGGATCCTACTGAAAACCTTGATTTACAGACCCAATAGGCATGTTCTAGGAAGGGGATTTTTTCAAGCACAACCTCCAAAGACTTTAGTCTATTTATGACGTCTGCTTCTCGAGCATTCATAGAATTTATTCTTATGGCTTGTCTAGGCTTAACATCCCTAAATTCCCAACCCAACTCAGCATAACGTCTTAAGAAAAATTTTTTACCTGACATCAAACTCAAATTGTTTATTTTCTCATAAAAACTTGGTGCCATTGCGAAGTTGACTACGACGACAAAAAGTTAATAGGTTGCCGTTTTTACATCCATGTAGCCTACATTTCAAGAGCGAATCTGAAAATGTTTCAACAATCTAAAAATGATGCTCTCGAGAAGACGCCAATCAACAATAAGCATTTCGTTAGCTGGAGGTCTGCTTAGCTATGGGACGTTATAGACAAATTGAAGAAATAGTCAAGTTAATGAATAATCCGGAGGTCATAAGGAACACAAGCATCATAGCCCACGTAGACCATGGGAAAACAACCCTCTCCGACAGTCTCTTAGCTGCCGCTGGGATAATCAGCGAACAGGTTGCAGGACAGAAACTCTTCCTCGACTCTTGGGAGCTTGAGCAGAAGAGGCAGATGACAGTCTTCGCCTCAAACATAAGCTTAGCCCACGTGTACAAGGGAAAAGAATATTTAATAAACCTCATAGACACGCCAGGCCACATAGACTTCAGTGGAGCAGTTACAAGAAGCCTACGTGCAGTTGACGGCGCATTGGTTGTTGTTGACGCCGTAGAAGGGCCAATGACCCAGACAGAAACCGTTTTGATGCAGGCGCTTCGTGAACGGGTCAAGCCCATCCTTTACATAAACAAGGTTGATAGGCTCATAAAGGAGTTGAAGCTCACTCCAGAAGAGGTTCAGCGCAAATTCGCGAAAATCATAGTTAGGATAAACACTCTCATAGAGAAATACGCTCCGCCGGAGCACAAGAAGGATTGGCAGGTTAAGGTTGAGGATGGACGTGTGGCTTTCGGCTCGGCTCTTCATAAATGGGGATTAAACTTGCCCCACATGAAAGCGAAGGGCATAACCTTCAAAGACATCGTCGACGCCTACACGGGAGAGCCGGAAGAAGTTGCAAAGAAAGTTGATGCCTTAAGCAAGAAGGCTCCGTTGCATGAACCAATCTTAGACATGTTTTGCGAACATTTGCCGAATCCACTTGAAGCACAACCATATAGGCAGAGCCAAATTTGGCCTGGAGATCCAAACACGCCCGTTGGAAAGGCCATGGCTAAAGTTGACCCCAATGGACCGCTTCTTATGTGTGTGACGACGATAGAGGTTGACCCGCATAGCGGGGTTGTTGCTATTGGCAGAGTTTTCAGCGGTACTGTTGAGAAGGGAAAAATTGTTCACTTGGTAAGCAGCCGACAGAAAGGTACGATTCAACAGGTTTACATGAGTATGGCAGCAGACAGAGTGATTGTGGATAAGGTTCCCGCTGGGAACATAGCTGCGCTTTCTGGTTTACCCTCAATTCATGTAGGTGAAACAATCGCCGAGGAAGGGGTGGAAACGCAGCCTTTTGAAGGCTTAAAGTATGTTTCTGACCCTGTGGTTACGGTGGCTGTTGAGCCTGAAGACGTGAAGGACCTGCCGCTTTTTGATAAAGTTATGCATAAGCTGACTCTGGAAGACCCGAACTTGCATTTTAAGATAAACAAGGAAAGCGGAGAGTTTCTCCTAAGCGGCATGGGTGAACTACACTTGGAAGTTACCGCCTACCGAATGCAGGAAGCTGGTTTAAAAGTTAAGATTAGTAAGCCAATCGTGATTTACCGTGAAACCATCAGCCGCGACTATAAGGGTCCGCCTATAATGGGTAAAAGCCCCAATAAGCACAACAGACTATGGGTTACTTTGGAAAAGCTTTCGGATGAGGTTATAGAGGCGATAAAGGCTGGTAAAATTTCGGAGATGCAGACTCGTGACGAAAGACAGAAAATCCTAACAAAACAGTTCGGTTGGTCAACGGAAGACGCGCGTAATGTCATAGCAATTGAAGACACGAACATTCTTGTTAACAGGATCAAGGGAAGGCAGTATGTTGAGGAAGTGCTGGATCATGTGAAGTCTGGTTTCCGCGAAGCCGTGCACACATGCGTTTTGGCAAAAGAGCCAGCTTACGGGTTGAAGGTGAACCTTGAAGACATATTAATTCATGAAGACCCTGTGCACAGGGGTCCAGCCCAAATTCTTCCCATGACTTGGCGTCCAATATGGTGCTGTTTTCTATTGAGCGACCCGAAGCTTTTGGAGCCTATTCTGAACTTTGATTGTAAGGTGCCGAACGAGTTTGTAAGTTCAGTCATATCGATAGTTCAGAAGCGTCGGGGCAAAATTTTGGACATGGTGAACGAGGAGGACATGGTTATAGTCAAGGCTGAAATGCCAGTAGCAGAATCTTTTGGGTTAGCGGATGAATTGCGGTCTTCAACGCAGGGCAGAGCGTTTTGGGCAACGCAGTTCAGTCGGTGGGCGCCTGTTCCAGAGTCTATGCAGATGGATATCATAAGGCAAATTCGCGAACGCAGAGGCTTAAGTCCGACGCCGCCAAGGGCGGAAGAATTCTATGAAGAAGCGTAACCGAGACTAACCTCATTTTATTTCGATTATTAATCGGAAAGGTTAAAGTTATGGCAGCATTTGTTTGTTAGCAATAGTTGGTGCTGGGTATGTTTAATCCTGTGATTATGCTTAATCTGGTGGTTGTGCTCGCTGCTGGGATAGCGCTGGGTTTTGTATTTCGCAACAGAAAACGCATCGATCTCGAAAAGGTCACTTTGTTGACCATTTTGGCGTTAATTTTCTCCTTGGGATTTAGTATAGGCTCAGATAATGAGCTTTTGGCTTCTATGCCACAAGTAGGTATAAACGCGCTTCTTATCTCATTACTAGCTATTGTTTTCAGTGTTGCTTTTTTGGAAATAGCCAGAAAGGCTGCGAGGATAAAATGATAAAATATATCCTAACTGCATTAGTGTTTGGAATAGCGGCTGGCTATGCGAACAACAATTACGGACCAGCTTTTCCCAGCAGTTGGGTATCAGATTACCTATTCAATTTTTCCCTCCTTCTGCTATTGTTCGTGATGGGTTTCGCTTTCGGAGCAGATAAACAAGCCGCAGCCAACCTTAGAAAAACTGGCTGGAAAATCTTCGTTGTCCCCTTATCAATAGCCGTGGGCAGCATTCTCGGCGGTTTAGTTGGCGGATACATTTTAGGCATAAACCTCGTGGGCTCCATGGCGGTTAGCGCAGGATTCGGATGGTACACTTTGGCTGGACCCCTCGCAGGACAGCTTTTCGGAGCGGAATTCGGAGCATTGGGTTTTGCAGCGAACTTCTTAAGAGAATTATTCACCATTCTGGCGATTCCTCTTTTGGTTAAGGCTGGAAAATACGCGCCAATAGCCTCTGGAGGGGCAACAGCCATGGACACAACATTGCCCGTTATAGTGCGGTATTGCGGCTCAGACTCCTTAATAATCACATTCTTAAGCGGTTTTGTGCTTAGCCTAATCGCCCCGTTTACTATAGCTGCGATAGCGGCATTGCCGCACTGAATTATGTTTTGTATGAATGCCTAGCGTGTTCTGATAGAAGATTTCTTCACAATTTATAAATATTCTGTCCAGCGTATCTTGTTTTGGGAGAGGAGATTTTGATTAGGAGAAAAATGTTTAGAATATGCAGTGTCGCCGCTTTTACTGCAATGCTTTTGATACTCTCTGTTAATGCCGTTGCTCCTGTAAAAGGCAGTAATATAACCAGCATTCAGTTCGGCTGTGAGCTTGTCACCATTATTAGGGATAATTACGGCGTTCCACACATTTTCGCACGGTCTAAAGAGGGATTAGCTTTTGGCTGCGGCTACGCTATGGCTCAGGACAGGCTTTGGCAAGCCGATGTATTTAGAAGATCAGCGTTTGGAAACCTCGCCGAGTTCGGGTTAGCCACAATAGAGCAAGACTATGAAATTAGAAAGTGGGGATACAGCAGAGAAGAGCTTAGAGAAATTTATGAGAAGTGGGTGCCCACAAAACCAGAAGCACGTTTAAAGGAAATGATGGAAGCCTATGTGGATGGCATAAACCTCTACATTACTCAAGCTAAGATTAAGGCTCTATTCGGCGACTACTCGATGATTCCATTGGAATACCTTCCTGGAGCTGTCACCTCAGATGGCCTTTTGCCAATTGAGCCCTTTACAGTCGAAGACTGCGCAGCCATTACCGTCATGATGGCTTGGAGATTTGGCGGTTGCGGAGGCTCCGAACTCGAATATGCAGCAGCCCTACAAGCTCTGACAGCCCAGCATGGTTATGAATTAGGTTGGCTAATTTTCAATGACCTCTTTCCGCAGAATGACCCAGGAGCAGAAGTGACCATACCAAGCGAGGATGGCTGCTATACGCCAAAATGCTCAAGTTCCACAAGCTTCCAGTTTAATTTCCCAAGCAGCATAAGCCAAGTTTATCAAAAATATAAGGAATCCGAGGAAAAAATTGCCCAGCTTTTCGATTCGTTGGGTATACCGACAAAGTTTGGAAGCAACGCTTGGATGGTTAGTCCCAAAAAATCGCAAAGTGGAAACGCCCTTCAAGTCGGCGGTCCACAGATGGGGCAGTCAATACCGCAGATAGTTTTAGAGGTTGGGTTGCACGGTGCGGGGATCGATGCTGTGGGCATGATGATGCCTCAGGGACCGTTCATTTTGATTGGCGTAAGCGAATATGGCGCTTGGACATCGACAACCGGAGGTTCAGATGTCATGGATACTTACATTGAGGTTCTAAATCCATCAAATCACACTGAATACTGGTATAATGGTGAATGGGTTCCGATGGAAGTTAGGACGGAGAGAATATACGGATACAAGAAGCAAACGTGGGAGGATAAGCTTGTTTACCGTACCGTACATGGTCCGGTTTTCGCTTGGGATGAAGCAAACCACTTAGCTTTCGCCATGAAGACGCCATACTACAAGAATGAGCTTGCAGCAGAAGAAGGCTGGATGCTCTTCCAAGAGGCAAAGAACATATGGGATTTCCAAGACGCGGTTAAAACGGTGCAGCCATCCCACAACTTTTACTGGATAGACCGCATGGGAAACATAGGTTACTGGCACGCTGGCACCTTCCCAATAAAGCCAACAACAGGCAAGGATGGAAGACCAATAGATGACAGACTGCCATTATGGGGAACAGGCGAAGAAGAATGGGTTAGACTCACGGGCTTTGAGGAAATGCCCAAATGCATCAACCCCAAGCAGGGCTGGCTTGCCAACTGGAACAACAAACCAATAGCAAACTGGCCCTATGCGGAATCAGACGCCCAATGGGGCCAAGGTCACAGAGTCAAAAGAATAATGGATCT
>JBNAVK010000018.1:0-19886 GCA_049700435.1 Candidatus Bathyarchaeales archaeon | reverse complement strand
AGATGGAACTGGCTTAAGCCGCCAAAAGCAGTAAACGTTATACCGCCCGGCCAAAGCGGATTCATACACCTTGTAGACGGCAAGATTGTCGTCAGCCCACATGCCTATGATCAACTGCCACTTTACGAAACATGGACCTACAAACCAGTCTTGCTTAGATTTTCAAGCATCTGGGAAGTAAGAGAGTCCGTAACGGTTCTGCCATACATCAAATAGAAAATTAGAAAACCAACAAACTCCCTATTTTTTATTGCACAAAAATGACAAAGACATTTTCTGGCATTTTTGGCTTCGAAAACAGCCAATACAGTGCCTATCCCCTCTAGTTTTCTGCAGTCTCTGAAATGTCAATTTTGGCTAGGCTGAAAACTGCTAAATTGGATACCCCCTCTAGGTTTTTGCTCTCAGTCTACTATTGGTGCGGTCGCCGGGATTCGAACCCGGGATCGCAGGCTTGGAAGGCTTCCACAGCCTTTTGGCTTCTGTGTCCTAAACCAGACTAGACGACGACCGCCCGCCCATCTACATGCAATTATGTTTATTCTTTAAGAGGGTGATAGATAAAATTTCTTTTTGGTTCTTATTACGGTTTCTCATTTGGCTTAAAGAGTTCCTTCTCGTGTCTTGGCTTTGGCTTAAAGCTTCCGCGATATTGCGGCATGGAAGCTCTTTGGCGCTCCAAATTTTTAATTCTAGCGTAAAGCTTCGAAATTTTTGTTTTTGATGGTTTTCTAGGTTTTGGAAATCGCGCTGGAACCGGAGTGAAGGGTTTTTTGACCTCAGCATGTGAAGACTTTTTCCGTTTTGGTTCGTTTATGCTTTTTACCTTTTTGAAAACCACGTAGCCATCCTTCAAGTTTACCTCTTGCGTCTCCCATCCTGCCTCTAGCCAAGCCCTCGCATGTGCGTTGTTCGGCGAATTATTCCACCATGCTTCGCTGCGGTATGCGCTTATGGGAAGGTTGTCGCCTATTATTCCATCAATCTTCGCCAATGGAAGCTTAACCATATTGGTAAACGCAGCTCTAAACTTTAAGTAACTTCCGAGCCTATCATATTTCGAAACGGTTTTTGGTGAAACAATTTTTCGAGCACAGTTTAGACATAACATTCTCGTTGGGTCTCCTGTGGCAACATCTGGAACCATACAATCAAAACAATGTAGCCGTCCACACCTCTGGCATTGCCTAAGGTATCTAATTGATAGAACTCTGCCGCAGATTCCGCATTCATCTTTAAGCGGCATCTGAACCACTAGGCTATAGATGCGAAATCTCGATATAAGCTTCTCTGGTTTAAGCCATATTTGCTATTCGAAAGCTGCAATAAACCTTATAGACGACTAAAACCGTGCTCCAAATGTGAATCCAATGCTTTTTAGCGAGTACCTTCATGAAAAAGCGGAGGAATCAAGGCACAATGAAACTGTTGGATACCTAATAACCATAGTAGGCGCCATCTTCTTTATTGGAGGACTCCTTGAAATAGTTATAACAGTCGAAAACCCAGAATGGTTCCTAATAATTCCCTATCACATTACACAGCATCCATACAGCCTACTTGGCTTAACGCTAACATCAATAGGCATTGTTTTATTATGCACAGGCATAATCATAAGCCTCCACTATGCGAGGGAGCGAGGATGGTACATGAAGGAATTACACAAGGCACACGCAACTGAAGAGCAAAAACTGAAGAGAACCAGAGTTAGAGAGAAACAAAAAACCAAGGATTAACCCTTTAACACGGTGGCATTTTAATGTAAAAATAACGGGGAGCAGTTGTTGCAAACCATGCCATACTCGCAGATTTTGAAAACAAAATTTCTTTCTTTTTTGGCGAAAGCTTTGGGATACAAGTTTAAACATCAACTGTTTTATACATGCATGCTCAGAATAATCTTCATGGTGAAATCTAAAATGGACGAGGATGTTGTTGGCGGTCTCAGGGATAGACTTGTTAGAGTTGGAAGGGAGTTATACAGCCAAGGTTTGGTTGTTGAAGCAGAAGGCAACATCAGCGCCCGTATTCCAAACACAGATAAAATCCTCATAAAACCTTCAGGCGTATGTATGGGCTTTTTGAATCCAGAAGACCTAATCATCGTGGATCTCGAGGGGAACAAGGTTGAGGGAAAACTGAACCCTTCTCTGGAAACCCCTATGCATACGGCGATTTACCGAGTTCGCCCAGACGTTAACGGAGTAGTGCATTCACATGCCCCTACTGCAACAGCCTTTGGAATTGCAGGAATCGAGATTATACCTTTGCAGGTAGAAATGTTTACACATGTTCCAAACGGAGTCCCAATAGTTCCATTTAAACTTCCAGGTTCAAAAGAGCTGGCGGAGGCCGTCCAGAAAAGCATTATGGAATACAACGCTGTCATTTTGGAAAATCATGGAATTATAACAGTTGGCCCAACAATAGAGGAAGCATGTCTCCTAAACAGGATGGTTGAAGAATGCGCCAAACTACAGTATACGGCTATAATGCTTGCTGGACGCGAAGCCATCAGTTGGGAAGCGTTAAAGAAAAAACTTCTTACCGAAAGCGGAAACATAGATTTGGAGGCTTTAAGAAGGAAATTTAAGGTGTTTAAGATTTAGACTTTCTGTTCATGTTTGACCTCTTTAAGCATTAAACATAGTATAAGTGCAATGACATCGAAAATTAGAATGGATATAACTGACAGGTAGTAGGGGTTTAAGGGGTAAGCACTCATTGTCGCCGATTTTATAGAGTCCATAACCATTATGAATATAACTGAACCAGCCTGAGAGAAAAGCCAAAGGAGACTTGAGGCACTGCCAGCAAGGGCTGACCCTACAATCTCAGCAGACATTTCGAGACCTATCGGCAAGGCTGACATCAAGAAAAATCCCAAAACAAACCCAACAGATGCTAGAAGTAGGAAATCTGCACCTTCTGCTAAGAGGAAAAGCGCCAATGCCGCAACTGCTAAATTCACCACTATAAACGGCTTTCTACGTTTAATTTTGTCAGAGATTCCGGGGATAACAAGTGATCCGATGATGCCTCCGACGATTATCAGCCCGCCGATGAGGCCGGCGTCTGTTACGGATATGCCCCTTGACACTAATATTGCTTCAAGCCATGTAAGTAATGCCGTGAAAAGCCCAACTCCAATGAAGAACAATACTTCAAGTATTACGAAATCTCTGTTTTTCCAGAATTTTCCAATATCCCTAATGGAGAATGCAGCACTAACTTCTTCCTTTGGGGTTTCTAAGCAAGAAATCGGTTTTTCCTTAGCTAAAATCACGAAGAGTAAGGCTCCTACAACAGCAATGACTGCATAGATTGTCAACATATTCCTCAATAAGCTCATGTCAGGTGTTGGCACAAGGAAGGGAGTAAGAGTTAAGGCAGCTATCATTCCAACGTACTGTCCCATTATTCCGAGCCCGGTGGCAAGGGCGCGTTCTTCAAAAGGAAACCACAGGGTTACAAGTTTTGATACTGCGTTGAAAATAAAGGGTTGACCAAGAGCCACACATGATTGGAAAAGAAGCAGCATGATGAAGTTTTCTCCCGAGAATATTCGAAGAACCGCGAAAAGAGCCATTATTGATGCGCCGATTGATACTGCAAGCTTAAAACCTTTCTTGTCGATTAGTATTCCAGCCGGAACAGAAACCGGTATGAATAGCAACGGCCAAACCATGGATAAAAGTCCAACATCTGATTCGGTCACTCCGAATAATGTTGTCATTATAGGAGTTGTTATCGGGGCGAAATTTAACCATAATATCTGTGAGACAACTGCAACAAGCATGTACGTGAAAAGAACAACCCAACGATAAGGATAGACAGGGAATTTAGCGCTCATGTATTTTGTTTTGAAGCTTTAGGTTGATATGCTTTACTGTTATAGCCCACGCATAAAACCTAAATAATATTTGATAGGAATACTTCAGATTGAGTGTGGAATTATGAAGGTCACAGTTCTTGGTGGAGCTGGAACAATTGGAAGTATGGCTGTAAGGATTCTTGCTGGAAGCAAAATGTTTTCAGAAATAACCATAGGAGACGTCAACTTTGACCAAGCGAAAAAGCTTGCTTCAGAAATCGGCTTAAAGGAAGTTTCAGCTGTCAAAGTTAACGTTACAGATTCAAAGAGTTTAAAGAACGTAATAAAAGGCTCAGACGTAGTGCTAAGTTGTGTTGGCCCATTCTACAAGTTTGCTCCCATTGTTTTAAGAGCTTCAATTAATGCCGGAGTAAATCACGTGGACATTTGCGATGATGTTGATGCAACTGAGGAGCTTTTAAAGATGGATGCAGATGCAAAGAAGACTGGAATAGCAGCCCTCATAGGCATGGGGAGTTCTCCTGGAATAGCAAACGTTCTTGTTAGATTTTGTGCTGACATGCTTTTAGATGATGTTGACTCAATAGACATTTACCATGCCCACGGCGGAGAGGAAACTGAAGGACCAGCTGTTGTCAAGCATAGAATACATTCCATGATAATACCTGTTCCAGTTTTCCTCGACGGTCGGTTCAAAACTGTTAAGGTTCTGGAAGAAAGTGGAAAAGCCCTAGAAGAGGATGCGGAATTTCCGGATGTTGGAACGTATAGAGTTTACGCCTACCCTCATCCTGAAACTATAACTCTCCCAAAGTACATTAAGGGTGTTAAGCGCGTTACAAACCTTGGGCTGGTTTTACCCCCAGCCTACGCTGAACTCATTAAAGGCGTCGTTAGACTAGGCATGACAAGTGAAGAGCCCATAGAGGTAAACGGGCAAAAAATAGCTCCCCTTGATTTTGCAGTTGCCTTTGCATTGCACCAAAGACCAAAACTTCTAAAAGAAGCAGGAATAACCGAGCCCATGGGATGCCTAAAAATAGTTGTTAAAGGAAGAAAAGGGGGCGAACCAAACACGTATGTGTTTTCCATGTCTTCAAGAGGGATGGGTATGCGTGAAGGAACCGGTGTGCCGGCAGCCCTTGGAACAATGCTTATGGCTCTTGGCAAAATAAAGTTAAAGGGAGTCTTCCCGCCAGAGGCAGCAGTCAACCCTCTTGAAATGTTTATGCTTGCAAGAGAAAAAATAAAGATAGGCGGAACCGTGGGCTTACCAATTCATGTGGAACACGTAGACAAGAACGGTAAAGTTCGAAAGTTAAGCCTAGAATCGCTGGTCAAGATGCCTTGAAAGGAAAGTATATACTGGCTCATGACACGGGAACAAGCAGCAACAAAGCCGTTTTAGTTGGGTTAGACGGCGAAATAATTGGACACGCCTCAACCGATTATCCAGTAGTCTATCCAAGGAAAGGGTGCGCTGAACAATCACCAATGGACTGGTGGAACGCTGTCACAAAAACCACTAGCGAAATTCTGAAAGCAACAAAAATTAAGCCATCAGACATAGCTGCAACAATATTCACAACACAAATGTCTGGAACCTTACCCGTCAACAGCGAAGGTGAACCATTAATGCCATGCATGATATGGTTAGACACGAGAGCCAAAGAACAAGCTGAAAAAATGAGCCGCGGGATAATAAAAATTGCAGGATACGATTTGTTCACACTAATAAAATTTCTAAGGATAACAGGCGGAATTTACGGCCACGCGGGTAAAGACCCCATATGCAAAATATTATGGTTAAAGGAGAAAGAACCCAAAATATACGCGGAAACCTACAAGTTTTTGGACTGCAAAGATTATCTGATATACAAGTGCACTGGAAACTTCGTAACAAGCAGAGACTGCGCAAACATATGGTGGATGATGGATACAAGAAAAGGAAGGTTCACTTGGTCGGATTCCATACTTAAAAAGTATGGAATAGCGAAGGCTAAGCTTCCAGAAATACTGAAGTCTACAGATGTCGCTGGAAAATTAACATCAAAAGCAGCACAGGAAATGAATTTACGCGAAGGTATACCAGTAATAGTTGGAGCCGGAGACGTAGCCTCAGCAGCCGCGGGTTCAGGCGCCGTCAAAGAGAAAAAATTACATGCCTACATCGGAACAAGCAGCTGGCTCGGCTGCCACCTTTCAGAAAGAAAGAATGATTTGTTCCATTACATAGGCAGCATCTGCAGTGCAAACCCGGAAATGTACCTGTGCGTGGCAGAACAGGAAACAGCTGGAGCATGCCTAGACTGGTTGAAGAACACCATATTCCCAGAAAGCCGCGAAGACATCTACAAGATTATGGATGAAACAGCAGCAAAAGTTGAGCCTGGCGCAAGAGGCCTAATTTTTACCCCATGGCTCTTCGGGGAAAGAGCACCTATTGATGATCCAACGGTGAGGGGAGGCTTCTACAACTTAAGCTTAGAGCATTCGCGTGAACATATGATTCGGGCTGTGTTGGAAGGAGTTGCTCTAAACTTGAAGTGGGCTTTGGGTTATGTGGAAAAAATATCTGAAAAAGCTGAAAGCATAAACATCATAGGTGGAGGCGCCATGTTAGATGCATTGTGTCAGATATTCGCCGATGTCCTAGACAGACGCATCAAACTGGTTCATGACCCGAAAGAGGCTGGTGCAAGAGGCGCAGCCATAATTGCAATGGTTGCTTTAGGCTATTTAGGAAGCTTTGAAGAAGCTGAAAAACTTGTTAAAATAGACAGGGTTTATGAGCCTAACCCTAAAAACGTTTCAGTCTATGAAAGAATCTTCAGAGAATTCAAAAGCATCTACAAGAACAATAAAAAGATGTATCGAAGACTGAACATAGAAATTGACTAGTTAGGCTTGCTAATGAAATTTCATGGAAAGACTTCAAAAATTACTTAGAAACTGGACGCCGCAACACATACATTTATTATTCCCCACTTGATTCTGTTATATTGTCATTCCACAACTGATGGTGACGAATTATGTCGGAAGAAGATGTTGAAGCCCTTCCATTAGCCCTTCCAGAAAGTATTGAAGATGACAAATATGTTTTAGCCACTTATTATGCCGCAGTTCCGCGCGACTGGCCTATTGACAAAATAGCAATGGCAGTGGCGGTTGAACAGAGCACTGGAACATGGATTAGGGTTCCGGGAGAAACTGTGGAGCTTAGGAAAAAGCACATAGCCAAGGTCATAGCCATCAGCGAAGTCCCGGATTTTGAATATGAGGTCCCAGCGGATGTGAAGTTGAGACGTTACATAGTCCAGATAGCTTATCCTTACGAGAACTTTATGAATGAAATATCGATGCTGCTCACAACAATAATTGGAAACATATCTATGGCTGGAAGATTAAAACTTGTAGATGTAAAATTCCCAAAAAGTTATCTTGAAATGTTTAAAGGGCCAAAATTCGGTGTTCAAGGGATAAGAGAATACTTGAAAATTCCACGTAGACCCCTCCTTAACAACATGATTAAGCCATGCACAGGATACCCGCCAGAGGTGGGAGCAAAGCTTGCGTACGAAGCATTAGTTGGCGGAGCCGACTTCGTTAAGGATGACGAATTATTGGCAAACGCACCGTTTAACACAGTTGAAGATAGAATCGTGAAATACATGGAAGTCGTTGATAAAGCAGCTCAAGAAACTGGCGAAAAAAAGATGTATACAATCAATGTTACCGCAGATGCTCCAAAAATTTTCGAGTTCGCTGAAAAAGTTATAGAGTTGGGGGCTAACGCCATAATGGTGAACCATCTTGTAACAGGCATAGGTGTTCTAAAGGCTTTAGCCGAGGACCCAAGCATCAAAGTTCCCATCCTTGGGCATATGGATTTCGCCGGAGCCGTCTACGAAGACGCTGAATCCGGAATGTCCTCCCATCTAATTCTCGGCAAACTTCCAAGGCTGGCCGGAGCCGACATACTTGTTTATCCAGCTCCCTATGGTAAACAACCTTTCTTCCTCAAGGAAAAATACCTTAAGGTTGGAAGAAGCATGCTCTTTCCAATGTATAACATTAAGCCCACATTGCCAATGCCCTCAGGAGGCATAACCCAAATACATGTACCACAACTAATAAGCGATTTAGGAACAAACATTGCCATAGGCGCAGGTGGAGCAATCCACGCTCATCCCATGGGACCAAAAGCAGGGGCAAAAGCCTTTAGACAGGCAATTGAAGCGGCAATGAACAGAGTACCAATAGACCAGTATGCTGAAGAGCATCCGGAACTGAAAGCTGCCATAGAAGCTTGGAAAGCTGGGCCCGTATCATTATTGCTTGAATAGACGCTATTATCCTTAGAACAATCGGTGCAAACAAGTAAAATTGAAACTTGAAATGACTAGTTTAGTAAAGAAACCTTTACTTTTTACGAGTAAAAAGTTTTTTACGGAAAGAGTTCAAATCTCTTTCCACTTAGGTATTTCATGAGGAGTTATGTCTGATTTCGAAGAGGACACCTACTCAGTTATATTTTCTTCTTTGAAGCATCCGATTAGACGCCGCATTCTTAGGATGCTGACTAAGGGCTCATGCAGTTTTTCAGAATTACAAGAGGAGTTACGTATTGAGAGCAGCCATTTAACCTATCATTTGGAAAGTCTTAGGCATTTAATTATTAAAAATGATGATGGACGGTATACCCTGTCTTCCTTCGGCGAAGCGGCAGTTTCGATGATGCATGATGTGGAAGAAGGTCCGATAAAGATTCCATTTCATGTCGCATTCAGTTATCATGCCTTGCTTTCATTAGTGATGCTTGGCGTTTTTTTCTGTATTTTCAGCTCATAGCTATTGATAATCAATTTTTTCTTTTCTTCATGTTTTCATCTTTTATCTTTCTATTCTTTGGAGCGGTTTTGTTGTTTCAGGCGGCTTCTGAGGCTCACGCGCGAAGGCGCAAGATTTTCGTGAACATCGTTGCTCTCTTTTGCATAGCATTCATGTTGGTTGCTGCTTATTCGCTTGCCACCTTGCCCAGAGGAGGCGTTTTACAGACTCATTATTTGGAACCGAAGAGTTTTTCGATAATCGCCACCAGATTTACCGGACCTGGCACTTATACAGGAAGCAATTATCCTTATGAACAAATATATTCAGCTAATTACGCAGTTGGGTATGTGGCTGCTTTTGCTAACTGGGGTCCTGGCGGCGAATTGGAAATTTCCACCGATGAACTTGTGAACTTGAACGGAACCCTGTATGCAGCCCTCGAATTTACCGCCGCGCCTGGAACTTTCAGGGAAATTAGATCTGTGCCTGTTACATTTGTTAATAGTTCAACGGCTTGGGTAGATCTTAGCAGTTTATATTTCTGGGGCTGGGGCCATCACTTTGCGTACGGTGGACATCGGGTTAGGGTTGATTGGTATAAGATCGAGTTGTGGGTTAGTTTGTGGCTTAACGGTGACGATTATGGAAGTGCCATTAACTTCACTTTAAAGCCAATTACTGGAATAGTTGTGGATGATTTTATAGTGGATTCTTCTCTACAGAATACGGCAGCTATTCTCCTATGCGGAATCTTCGCCACTGTTTATGGCTACGTGCCAGCGAAAGCTTTGAAGCCCAGTTTTGATAGAAAAGTTATGCCTAAACTGAACCGATTCCTACTTCGTATAACCATAGGACAAGAGACACGAAGAAGTTTTCTCAAGAAATGTGTTAATTGTGGCAAGGACATTCCAATTGCTTCTGAACAGTGCCCCTACTGCAACGCAGAACGGAAATTAACACTCAAACGCAAGTAAAAGCTGGAGTGTCATTTATAGGGCTGGCGTGTTGGCTGTAACCCGCCTTTTGTCCGGTGTGGCATTTGGCTAATCGGGCTACCCACGCCTCTGGGTAGATTCCTCACAGGCGTCTGTTTGCCCTTTCCACTTGTAGGGCGGCCGTTTCACCGTTTCGCATCCAGCATTCTCGACAACTTAGCATGCCTCATTGGCACTTGCTGGATGGACGTTTCGTTTCTGTTCCGTTGCCAAGGCTCTCGCCTTACGTCCTTGCGGACGTTGCAATTCTACATGTGGGCGGAGTTTCCTCAAGCCTCTTATCGAAGCTCGAAAGCCACACGCCAACTCGCCAGCCCGAAATAAAATTTGCAAGTGGCGGGCAATAAGAGTTTTGGAAGCTTTATTTGCAGCTTCTGCTTATGAATGGTTGATGGGTGCCAGTCATGCCTAGACGCGTTATTTTGATTACTGGTTCTCCTTGTGTTGGAAAAACTTCTGTGGCACGTTTGCTCTCTTCAAAGCTGGGGGCTTGCTACGTGAATTTGACGGATTTAGCCCTAAAAGAGAATCTGGTTTTAGGCAAGGACGAAGAACGAGACTCGATTATTGTTGATGAAATTCGGATAAAGAGGAAACTCCGCGGAATCATTAGGAACCAGCTTGAAAAAGATGTTGTGATAGATGGGCATTACGCTGCCGCTGTAGCTCCAAAAAAACTTGTGACAAACGTTTTTGTTTTAAGGCGTAACCCAATTGAGTTGCGGAAGCTTATGGAAAGTTGTGGTTTTTCTGGGCGCAAACTGTGGGAAAATTTGGCTTCTGAGATTTTGGACGTATGCCTAGTTGAGGCTTTGAGAGTTTATGGAAAAAGCGGAATTTGCGAGCTGGATGTTTCCGGAAAAAGTGTGGAGGAAGCGGTCAACGAAATTCTGGAAATTTTGCGTGTACAACGAAAATGCCACATTGGTGTTGTGGACTGGTTGGGGTTTTTAGAAGCAGAGGGTTTGCTGGATGATTACTTGAAAATTTAGGTTTTATCTTAAACTTGCAAGTATCTGCTGTTTCGTCAACAATATGATTTTTCTGCGGTTTGCATAGGATTTTGCGTGGTCGCTGAACTTCTCGCCTATAATGATGGGGTTTGCCAAGCCCACATCTTCAGAAGCCTTGTCAAGGTTTATCACAACATTAATGCCTATCGTCCTCTTCCAGTCCCTCACCCAAACCCCATGAGACGCGCGTCCCTTCTGAACTATTAAATCGAATCTTCTTGAAACTCCGCAAAAACCTTCAAGCACAGTTGCTTCATGTTCTATTTTGTAACCTGCCTTTTTAAAGTAACGTATTGCCTGCTCTAAAAGTTCGGATGTGGGGCTTTTTTCGGTTTTATCTTCACTACTCATTTGCCCTCATCTGCGTTAAACGTTATTTAGTTGAGTGTGGAAAAGGCTTTCGGAGGCAGAAAACACGAAACCAATCATCATAATTGCTTGCAGCAAGTGCGGTGGATTTCTGCTAGCGAAGACAGAGCATAAAACTAGAACATGCCCGTACTGCGGCTCAAAAGTCATTGTGGAAAGGGCTAAGAAGGTGGCTTCAGCCGAAAACGCTCAGAAAGCGCATGTAATCCTTCAAGAGCTAAAGAGGAAAAGCATGAAGGAACAAAGTCTTAAGCGCCTAAAGCTATCTTGAGGTATGCCATTAACCCTATGCCAACCATAATGGTCAAAAGTTGAACAATCGATTCTCCGGCGTGAGCACGTTTGTGGAGTTCGGGCATGAGGTCCGTTGCAGCGATGTATATGAAGCCTCCAGCGGCGAAAGGAACAAGAAGAGTTTCTATGCTTTGTAGGTATGCCAAGTAATAGGTGGCTACTGCGCCGACTACTGACGTTAAGGCTGAAACAAAATTGTAGGTTAAGGCTTTCTTTTTACTCAAGCCTCCGTAAATGAGCACCCCAAAATCTCCTATTTCCTGTGGTATTTCGTGAAATATCACGGCGAGCGTTGTGGCAAAGCCTATGGCGTAGTTGCCGCTTTCAGAGGCGATTAGGTAAGTAGCCGCGATTATCATGCCGTCAATAAAATTGTGGATTCCGTCGCCTATCAGATTTAGATAGACGAACGTGTGAACTGGGCATTCTTCCTCGTGGCAGTGGCGCCAGTAGAAGAACTTCTCTAGAGCGAAGAAAATGACGATGCCGAGAATGACGTAATAGAACGCGGTTATCTGTGTTGCATTCTCATCTACGGCTTCTGGAAGCAAATGGAGAAACGCGCCGCCAAGAAGAGTCCCAGATGAAAAACCAACCAAAGACATCAATACACGCTTTAAGGCGCGTTCATCTAAGCCTATGAAAATTATTCCTATGAAGGCGATTAGGCTTACTGTTATTACCGAAACCAAAATAGCAGTTAAAACATCCATAAGAGTGTCGTCAACCCTTCTCGCTTATTAGAATATCGGTGCTTCACATAATCTGTTTAAGCATCTGGCAACTTTTACATATTGGTTCCGCAGCGGGCTCCCCACATTCGCCACATTCCCTAAACTTCTCCAGCTTGGCAATCTTTTCAATGGCTGGTCTCATCTTTTCAGCAGACTTGAAAATTGTAAATTTTATTCCAGTATGTTTTTCTTCTATGCGGTTAAGCATCATGCGGATGTCGTTTCTTAATGCTTCTGAAGCATACGGGCATGGCATGTTTTGAAATTTTATTTTTTTGATGTAGGCGTATAAGGCTGTTTCTTTCTCTGGAATTTCACAGAAGGGCTTCACCCTCTGCACGAGTTTTGGGTGGATTTCATCTATCACAGGCTTTTCTCTTGCTATGCGCATTACGTCGCCGTGAAAAATGTTGAGGAGAAATGTTTGTGTTTCGTCGTCGAGGGTGTGGGCTGTTGCAAGTTTGTCAGCCCCAAGTTTTCTGGCAGCCATGTTCAACGCTTTCCTTCGCATTACGCCGCAGTATGCGCATGGCGTTAATCCCTCGCCTTTCCTCTTTTTCAAACGCTTCACAATTTCGTCTAGAGTGTAGCCATAAAGCTCCTTGAAGGATGTCACATAGTGCTTTACACCGAGTTTTTTGCAGTTTTCAACTGCTATTTTGAGGGCTTCATCCCTATAACCCTTGATTCCCTCGTCAACCGTAATCGCCACCAAGGACGCTTTCGGGTAATCCCGTTCTATCTTGGCCAAAACATGTAGTAGGCTGACGCTGTCTTTTCCGCCAGAAACAGCCACAGCTATTTTATCGTCAAAATTAAACATTTTGTATTTTGCTATTGTTACTCTAACTTTTTCTTCAATGGATTCCCTGAAACATTTTCTGCAGAGTCTTTCTCCAGAGTACGGTCTAAAGAAAAAGGCTTTTCGGCGCTTGCAAACATCGCAGATAGCGACATTATTTTGCATGGAAATTCACATGGTTTACGCTTTATTTGCTTGATAAAGATAGAGAGTGCAACTTTCGTATATCTCTGGTGTTGCAGCGGTTCATTGGCGCATTTTATGCTTTGAATTTTTTAAGCATGTTGTAAACCAGTAATCCAACATATCCCAAGGCGGTAAAAACAGTGAACCATTCGAATAATGGAATGTTATATGCGAGTATGAAGAGCAGATTTATGGCTGCTACGATGAAGCCGTAATAGGCTATTGGTTTCATGTAGTTAGGATGGGTAAACAATGAGACTCCCATTAAAATAAGCACCAGTAGATTAAGTAGGAAGAAGATTGAAGACCACAAGATATGCAGTTCGCCAGAATCTTCTGAAAAGACGCCAATCATAATTAGTGAAAAGGCTGCAAACAAACCTATCGCCTGTGTAATCATCAGCAAAATTCTTCTCCCCTTATCATTTGTATACCACTTGTAAAGACCACCAAAGAATGGAAAGAGCGCAATTCCGGTAAGAACGCAACCTAAATTATAGAGTATGGCGCCTGAAGGATTGTAAGTTGAGTTCCCCAAATCGCTCAGCCAATTATCAACCGGATTGTAAGGTGTCGGATACAACGCCCATGATGCGAAAGTAAAGGCGCAATAAAAGACAATGACAGCGACTCCTGCTATGCAGCTTACTGGCCATTTGGAAATGCCCAATTTTGAATCACCTGTTTTCTAATCAGCCTTTTCAATTTAAAAGATTATTCATGCGCGAATTACTAAAATAAACCGAATGCAATACTTTTGGAAGAGGCGAGGCGATGGCGGAAAAACCCTCTAGACGAATGGATTATAGAGAAGTTGTTTATGGCGCTGAACGCTGGGCTTTACTTAAAAGGTTTAGGGATAAGGCCATATGGGTGATGGAGGCGTTAGAGAAAAATGGCGTTTACAGCATTGTCCACGGAAGCATAGCCAGAGGCGACGTCAACACCAAAAGCGACATAGACGTTTTCATTCCTCATCAAATTTCTTCCTTCACTGCGGAGGCAATCCTAGAAAAGGCTGGAATACCAATCATTAGAAGACTGGTTGTGCAGGCTACGCCAACCTACGCCATGAAAGCGTATATAGAGATGGATGAAAACACTAGAGTTTCCTTTCCGCTGATGAAAATGCGCAAAGTTGAAATGGAATTTTACAGGTTTGGCGGCGAAGCCACCTTAAAGGATCTGAGGAATGGCGTGAGAGTCTGTGGGGTAGATAAACGCTTACTACTGATTGAACCGACAGAGAAGGGACATAGAGAAACCACCATTGTTGGACGCGAAGAACATGTGGCGAAGCTTCTCGGAATATCTGTTGAAACGGTTTTGGACCGTGTTCACGCCCTTTTAAGAAGGGACGATGTTGGAAGAACAGGTGTTTTTATAGAAAGGGAGCTTTTGGAAGACGAAACCTTTGAGTTAGCGTTGAAGCATATCGCTGACCAAAACCCTGCTGTTCGAAGAAGATTAAGAACAGTTTAAGCTGGAACTAGCGCAGCGAAAATCGTAGAAGAGCGGCTACTCCGCCTAAAGAGACTAGTTTTGCGCCAGCCTCGTGTTCTGTGCTGACAACTATTATTTTCCCGCCCTTTCCCTCAACTTTCTTCATCAAATTTTCCATAAGGAGCCGCTTTTCATCTGAAGCCTCACGCAATGCCACATCAGCCAAAACGAGCTTTTCTACAGCGCCCAATTCAGCAGCCTTCTCAACATCTTCAAACCCATAAGTTACGGTGGGTTCGCCTTTGCCAAGCCTTTTCAAAATCTCTTCTATAACCTCTGTTTCTTCGATTACTCGAAGCCTTTTGGCAGTTTTCAAAAGCACGCCCGAGCGTAGCGCCTCGTGAATCCCAGCTACGCCGCTGTTGTTGACGCTTTTCACGTCCACAACGGATTTGGCGATGTCTCCAGCTTCGTTTTCAACGAACTTTGCGAAGTCGTTTTTCACGAAACCCACGCCTATAATCACTATTGGATAATGTGTTGCATCCCATATTTGTCGTAGGCTTTGCAGCGCCCTTTTGAAGAACTCTTTTACTGCAGAGCTTCGTTTTTCAGTTTCAAGTTTTCCCGGAAGCCTTATGTTTTCCTCCACTTTCACGTCGACGCCATATTGGGCTGTTGCCGCTATGGCGTAGCCCTCGTCGTCTATGGCAACTATTATCATTGGTTTTTCGGATGTTTTGCTTGCCTCCTCCAACCGCTCAATATGATGCTTAGCCCACTCCTTTTTCACAATTGCAGCTGGCGTGTTTAGGGCTATGTTGAGAGTGTGATGTGCTCCCTTCGGAATTATTTCTGGTGCCTCGCAGATGGTTCCGTGAACCCTCAGCTTTCCGAGAACTTTGTCCCATGAAATTTTTTCAACTCTAACTCCTAGAAAGACCGAGACTCTTTCTTCTCGTCCAGGTCTTGCGTATTTCTCGTTCGGTTTTAATTCCCGTGTTGTGTAGGCGTAAACTTCGTCGTCCTTGTAAATTACATTGTATAGATGCCAGAGGTCGTCAAATGTTTCGGGGAGGACCTTAACGAAGCCCTTCTTTAGGTTCTTTTCTAGAATTTTCAAATCTCCGCCTCTTCTGCTAGGGCATCTTGCTTAATGTTACTTCAAAGAAGTGTTCTCTGCCATGTCGAAGGATGAAAATTTTCACCTTATCTCCAATTTGCCTTTTATGAATCTCCTTAACAAGGTCTTCAATGCTGTAAATTGTAACATCATCCATTCCAAAGATCATGTCGCCGGCAACTATCCCTGCATCTTCTGCTGGGCTTCCCTCAGCAATTTTTGTGACAAGAACTCCTCTTTTAACTGGCAATCCATAGTAACGAGACAACTCCTCGGTTATGGTCAGCCCTATTATCCCCAGCCAAGGCCTAGCGGAAATCTTCTTTGTTATTATCTCGTTCGTGCAGTTCTTCGCCAAGTTTATTGGAATCGCAAAGCCTATCCCGTGAGCGAATGGAATTATAGCCGTGTTTAAAGCGACAACCTTACCATCCAAGTCCACTAAGGGGCCGCCGCTGTTTCCCGGATTTATAGCTGCGTCAGTTTGCACAAGGTTTTCCAGGAGGCCTCTAGGAGACTCTATTGTTCTATTAATGGCGCTTATCACTCCGGAAGTGACTGTAGGCCCTCCAGCCAGCCCGAAAGGATTTCCTATGGCGTATACTCTTTGCCCAACTCTTAGCTTGTCTGAGTCGCCGAGTTCTGCTGCTGGAAGCTCTTTTCCATCAACTTTTACAACAGCCGTGTCATGTAAAGCGCAAACGCCAATTATTTTTCCATCTAAAACTTCACCATTCCATAAAGTGACAGCAATTTTTTCCGCTCCCCGCACCACATGGCTATTTGTTAATATGTGACCATCAGCATCAATGATTATGCCGGAACCCATTCCCTCAACGGGAACTGCTTGATAAAAAATTGTTTGAACAAGCCTCACAGTGCTTATGTTAACAACGCTTTTACTTACCTTTTCAAGAATGTCGAGAACACGGCTTTCATCCATCGAAGACAAACTTTATCCTCCGAAAACGTTTAAGAAAGGTTCTACATCTTCCTTGTTTAAAGCTTTTACTCGAAAACCTCTAACAACTAGAGCCTTTGATTTAACCTCCGGGGGCTCCGTGGAACGGAACGTTTTTCCAGAGAAGCTCCCACCAGTCTTCTTCAGTTATGGTTTCGCCCCGGACAATTATGTTTAGAACCACTTTTAACAGCTCATGATGTCTTTTCTCGTCTGCCAGAATGGCGTTTAAGAGAAGCTTAACCTTGTCATTTTCGATTGTTGGTATAACCTTATCCAACTTTTTAATCAATTCCGCTTCCATTTCTATGTGTTTTTCCACAAGCTTCCTTTGCGTTTCCAAATTCTCCTGTGTTAAAGCCTGAGAAACACCTGTCAGCAGAGTGATTGCAGCAGCGTAAAGCTCCGCATGCTTCACAGAGTCAAGGGATATCCCCTTCAAAACACCTTTCACAGGAGGGTTCTTTACGTCCACTAAGCCGTTATTTAAAGAATCAACAATTTCATTTTCGACGACTATTTGCTTTTTGAGAAAATCAACCAATTTCTTATCCGAACTCAAAACTTTTCCTCCACCTTAAGCATGGCGAGGAGCGTGCATAAGTCTTTCGGAAATCTTCCTTCCGAACTCCCTGCACTTTTCTAGACCAGTCGTGTCTGGCGCATACCTAATTAGCAGCGGAGGTTCAGGCACTTCCATGCCAAACTTGTTTTTCAAAATCTCGATTACAAGTTTCGGTGCTTCCCCACTCCAGCCATAAGAGCCGAAGGCAGCGCCAAGCTTGCCCTTCAAGTCCACGTCTTTAACAGCGGCTTCCTCAAAAAGCATTTTCATGTCTAGGGGCATCTCATGATGGTATGTCGGAGTCCCTATGATTATTGCGTCAAAGCCTCTTAACGATTCAGGCGCAACATGATAATTCAGTTCCACATCAACACCGCTGACTGTTTTGGCGCCTTCAGCCACAGCTTGAGCCATCTTCTCTGTGTTTCCAGTGCGGCTATAGTAGAGAACAAGAATTTTAGGCATAAATCATCACCATCAATCATATATAACGCATAAATAAGGATATGAAACTTACCATACTAAAAGGACACATCGAAAGGCAAACTATGATTTCTTTCGGTTCATAGCCTTTTGCTAGCGTCCCAACCAACTAAAAGTGCGTCAAAAATTTTTTGATGCCCATTAAAAGCGACGCCGAGAAAAGCGTTAGAAACAGAATGTGCAGTGGCACTAATGCTAGTGGGACATCCATTGGAAATGCCAAAAACGTAGGTAAAAGCACAGTGCATGTTGGTATGAAAAGAAGTAAATTTGAATTATTGGGTTGAAGTAAAATTTGTAAGTCTCTGCTCCTTATAAGAACAATTGCCGCGGCTAGGAATAAAATCCATTCTAAGGCTATGTTTGTTAAGCTTCTAATGCTGATTTCAATACCATAAAGTTGTGATGTAAGCGGCCAAAAAAGCTGTGTTCTGCCGCCCGCAATAAAATCGCCAATTAATGAATGTTGGATGTAAGCAACAAAATATGGAAGAGCGTTTTTACTCCATATTGCAAATAACGGTATGAAAATTATAGCCGCCACAATAATTGAGTGGGTGGGTCCACGATGCTCCAAAGGCGTAATTAATATGTCGATGTCTGGAAGGACGGAAAGCGTAAAAACTAGTGGAATATTTAATTTTGTTTTCGTAAATTTCGCAGTTAGCTTGCTGAGAATGTATCCGAGAGCAAAATGTCCAACTGCGAACGATTCGTTCTCCTCCTTTTTCGCTTAATGACGCCAGCCGAATTAATAAGTTTATAGTGTCATTTGAAGTGTCGAGCAGCCGCCAGACACTTGCTGGACAGAATAGCTGCCAACACCATCAAAATGATTTAAAACAGTTTTTGTTACTGACTTTGGTTTGCGCTTATCCGATTTTGTTCGGTTTAGTTTTGGCTTTCTTCTTGTGTATTTGTGTTGATAAAGTCTACAATAATGTTTATTAAGACGCACGATTTGCCATTAAGCGGTGAGAAAATGGCCATGCAAAGACTCAGTTTAGGGGCTTTGTTGGCAATAGCCGCCGCAGGCATTATCGCAAGTGCTTTAGGCGCGCTCATGGCGTCTTACACCTTCAATAATGCTGCAACTGTTAGGGCTGTTGGAGTAAGCGTTTATTGGTATAGTAACCGCACGAGCCCCGTCACAGCCATAGATTGGGGAAACATAGCCCCTGGAGAAACTGCGACAAAGATGATTTACATATACAACAATGGCACCTTACCCGTCACATTAAGCATGACAACAGAACAATGGTCTCCCTCAACCGCAACAAACTACATCACACTAAATTGGAACTGCACAGGCCAAGTGTTAAGCCCCGGCGATGTTATTTGTGCAGCTCTAACCTTAAATGTGTCTCAAAGCATCAGCGGAATTACAAGCTTCTCATTCAACATAGTCATAACAGGAACAGAACAATAGCACTCTCTTTTTCCTTAAGGGCGGCATTCTAAGCCTTTTGTGAGTTCAGAAAGGTTGGAATATGCGCATGACCACTGTAACCATGAACCCTACTCCTAAGGCTAATGCCACTAGTCTAAAACGACTTTTGTCAATTACAATGTTATGTGAATACTCTGTTGCTGAAGATATAAGCTCAGAAGTTATCAACAGAATTATTGCCATAACAGCCAGCCAAAGGCTTACGTCTGACATGGACATTGGAAAATTCATATTTTAGCCCTCTACAAACTGAAACCATACCTCAATTGTTTGACCATCTGGAGATACGTTATCTCTTTGTATTGTAATCATTTTTCCAGTTGCCTTGGCAACAGTACATGCTATGGCGCTTACAAGCGGGCATCCCAGAGAGTGAATGCTTCTCAAATTTTCTTCGGCTGTGTAAAGGCTTTTGTATATGGAGTCAAATATCCTAACATAGATTTGTTTATCCATTACTTTGATTTCCATCCCCTTCGCCAATTGAAGATTTTCGACAATTAGGGGTTCGAGGCTCTCGCATAATTCGTCAAGTTGAAGCTTTGTAATGTCTCTTCTGACTTCTTTTTCGAATCGAGTTAGAAGACCTAAGCCTGGTGGGGCTACACATATTCCGTTCGGGTTTTCAAGAAGGAATTTGCTTTTTGCGAGTTCCTCTATTGAGGGCATGCCGCCCGTGTCAGCAGAGATAAAGACAACTGTTTCCTTAAGTCCTTTAAGGTATTCTGGCAAGTAAACTTCTTTTGGGTATGGTGGTATGTAGTAGCTTTTTCCCTTCAATTTTAGGTCTTTGAGTA
>JBNAVK010000017.1:0-27825 GCA_049700435.1 Candidatus Bathyarchaeales archaeon | reverse complement strand
ATATTTACTCATCCGCAAATCAGCATTCCAAATACCATAACATGTTCCATTAGTCGCTGATAAACGAAAATAAGGGCAAAATGTTTTATTTCATGGATAGAGAAAAAGAGGGGGGTTGCGGGGGAAATCTCCATTCGTTATGCTAAAAACCTTTTCCTATTAAATCTCGCTTTTAGTTTAAGTCTCCCACATGCGTTTACGGAATATTTTGTCTTCACCGTTGCACTTGCCACTAATGTATTCAAAGTCACAAAGTTCAGCGGATTAAAAGAAACAATCCTCGACGGAGAAGGTCTGGTGGTAAATATCGAGGGTCCGGGAGAGGTCTATATTCAGACTAAAAATCTGGGAGAGTTTGTGGAGTGGCTTTGGACTTTGCTTGAGCCTAGAGTTAGGGCGAAAGCACGCTAAAACAAGGCATAAATGAAGGTTGAATCTGAATAGAGAATTCATAAATGAAATATCGCTAAGATTAGAAAACGTCGTTCATGCAGTCCAAGACAGATGATTTTCTAGCTGAACTCGAAGCATATGAAATTGAAGAGCGTCATCCAAGAAGCTTTGAATTGTATGAAGAATATAGCCATAAACTCATTGCGGATACCATTAAAGTAAGAAGAGAGAATTTTGAAAAAGCCAACTCTGCGACCAAAAAACAATTACTTAATGAAGTTGAAATAGAAATCAAAAGATTTCGCAGTTGGCTGGAAGAAACCAAAAAACTTGACCCTACAATTGCTTATTACATTGCAGTTAGCCTCAAAAGCTTGCTTTTTGGTCTCCCGGCAGCGTTTGTAGTTTAAAGTTAGTTGGAATTATGATGAATTGTTTAGACCGGTTGTATAGAATTTGTTTGCGTAAAAGATTTTAAACAAGTCTGTTATAGTAATAAATACGACAATGTTCAGGAGTGAAAGAAATGTCAAAAACCAAGCTTTCGTGCCTCGCCACGATAACTATTCTCGTTGCCTCAGCTATGCTTGGATTCTATAAAATTCCTTCTTCAAGCGCGTTTGCACCTACTGAAAACGCTAATCCAAGGCTTATCTATTGGCCGCCAACGACGGTATGGCGTCAAGGAGACATTCTTATCATCGGGAATGGTTGGGTTGATGCAAAAAGTATTGCATGGTCGCCTTCTGGGAGATACTTGCTGATCTACGGGCGTGTCCATGTTATGCTTACTGATGAATGGAGGGTATTGATTGTGGACATGGAAAGCGGCGCGTTGGCGTATAACTTTTCCCTTGATTTGGGGCGGCTTGCGTGGGAAGAAAGGGTTGTTAAGTTTGCCTTTTCGCCAGACGAAACAAAAATATTCTACGTGACAGTTCCGAATACAGAATGGCTTCCGCGAATATTCTCTGTAAACTTGGACGGCTCTAATCCAACTTTTGTAACGTATCTGAACAGTACGGTAGTGACCTCTATAAGGAGCCCTTTCCTCATTGACGTAACCAGCGACGGATTTTTAATTTATGCTTCTTGCGAGAGCGTATACAATGCTACAAGCGGACAATATAACTACACAAGCTACATCTGGAAACATAACCTAGCCACCAATGAAAAAGCGCTGATTCTACAGCTTGAAGGGATGGACAAACTGATAACGAGTTTGAGCGTTTCTCCATCCGGCGACAAAATAGCCTATGCTACTGGAAGCGACATCTGGGTTGTTGACATAAATGGTGCTAATTCGCCTGTGAAGGTTGCATCGGCTTATGGCGGAAAAATTGTAACATTTATTGACTGGACAAATAACGGAACAATGCTAACCTATTCGGAGATCAACGCTATTATAGAGGCATCTGGACTTTACATGAAATGGGAGGCTTCCCTTAGGGGGAACATAACAGCAGTAAACGTGGACGGAAGCAATCATCGCATCATTCTAAACGACGCATACGGGCTTGTATGGTCGCCAGTTAACGGCTCAATTGCCGCATACATTAAAATTCCATATAGTGAAGCCACACAAGGCTACCCCTACCTCATAGATTTTAGCATGCCTATAACGCCTAATCCAGACAGCGACGGAGACGGCATATCAGACTCTTCTGAAATCCAGAATTTCCTCTGCCCATTAGACCCAACGGATGTTGACATGGATTACGACGAGGATGGATTAACAAATAGAGAAGAAATCAGTTACGGAACATGGTTGGGAAGCACCGATTATGATCAAGATGGACTCAGCGACGGTGTCGAAGTCAAAGTTTTCCGAACTGACCCGACAAGGGCGGATACCGATGGCGATGGTGTTAGCGATGGTCTTGAGGCTGCAGCTACTGGCTTAAGCGCTTTTGTTTCCGTTCTTCCTGAAGGTTGGATTCGCATGACGCTTCAATGGTCAAACAAAACTATGTATGTTTCAACAAACTCTTCCGTGCTTGGCGTTGTTTTCAACTCTACTAGTATGGCATTGAGCATTTCTGTTGGCGGTCCAGATGGCACAATGGGCATAGCCAACATAACAATACCCATAGAAATGATAAATTCTCTTTCAAACGTTCAAGTTACTTTAGACAATCAACCCATAGACTTCCAAATAACGCAAGTTGGCAGCAACGCTCAAATCTACGTGGAATACCACCACAGCTTCCACGAGTTGACGGTGCATTTAAGTGGCGGCGGTGGCGGAGGCATCGGTGGCTTAGATTTAACAGGCATATTGAGCTACTGGTGGATGATATTGTCAGTCGCTATTGTGGCGGTTGCATCTGTGATAGCGGCAATAATCGTTAAACGTGGATGATGGAGGGCAGCATTATGAGGAAAGCGACTGTTCTGGGAACTATTGCAATTTTTTTCATACTCTGCGTAAGTTCAGCCTATGCAGTAGCGCAATTAGGCATTAAAGCTGGCGACTGGATAAGATGCGACTACGTTTCCAGCGGCACCATGCCAAGCGACGCGCCTCAATGGGTTAAAGCAGAATGTCTATCAGTTGCGGGAACAACTGCAACATTACGTGTAACAACGCACTTCAACAGCGGAGCAGAACAAACCGAAATTATGATGTGGGATGTTGCCAGCGGCACTGGAAACCTCACATTCCAAGCGCTTATACCCGCAAACTCGAAAACTGGAGACACCGTTCAAGTGATTGAGGGAGGTAGCGTAATGATTGCTGGTGAGAGGACAGGAACTTATGCTGGAGCAAGCAGAACCGTTGTCTACGCAAGTTTAACGCAAGAAGATATGCAATTCAGCTATTGCTGGGATAAAGAGACAGGGGTTTTCGTGGAAATAACTTTAACTCAAGGCTCCACATCCGCGACTTATAAAGCGACTAGCACAAACATTTGGCAAGCATCATCGTCAAACCCGCTATCATTGCCAAGTCTACCGATAGAAATGCTCTCCATCAGCATCTCAACAATGGTGGCAATAGCCATAGTGGCAACAGCGGTAATCTACACTAGGCACAAAAGAAGTTAAAACCGTTTAGCGAACATAGCTTCCACTTCCCCTTTTTTGAATTATATCCTGCTGTGAAAAGAATCAACTGTAAGTCAAGTCATCCCAAAACGCCGGAAATTTTCTCCGCATTTTATGGCTTTTTCTTTAAATGCAACGGTTAAATTTAGCCTTCCCAGTCTAGAAGCCTTTTTTCTCCTTCAATCTTTTTGATGTCTGTTATGTCTTGGGTCACTTCAAGGGTTCCTAAATATTTCCCGTTTTTGTCTCTCACCGCGAAATATCTTATGTGGATTAGGCTGTTGCCCCTTTGAATCCAGAATTCTGCCACATCCTTCTCGCCCTTTTTGAAAGCTTCGAGGATTCTGTTTACTATGTGGACGCTTTTCTGCGGGTGGCACAACTGCACTTTTCTTCCAATAACCGCTTTTGTTCTCACAAAAATTCTCTTTTCAGCTTTGTTAAAATATTTGACATTGTCATTTGCGTCTACAAATGTTACGTCTACTGGAAGCGTATCCAGCAAGGCTTCAATTTCCTCTTTTGAAAGAGTTCCATTTTTAAACTGCAATATACCTTCTGGCACAGGCATAACCTCAACCTCTTCTTTTGCTTTTGATTTAGCTATTAGATGTTGCGGTGTAAAGCAGCAATATCCAATCTCATCAAAATCTTTTTGGGCGTCTCGCCATTCTTGCTCTGTGACTACTCGAAGAGCTGTTGGAAAGAGTATGTTATTTTCTTTAAAAATGTGGCTTGAAAGAACCTCAATTATGGATTTGGAAACTTCTCCAAGCTGTTTTTTGAAATCCTTAAAGTTTAAAACGCCATAGTTTTCGACGATTCCGCGAAGTTTTTTCTTTTTCTCCCTAAGCTGGTTGTGTTCCATCCACATTATTGCTGGAGGTTCTGTTATTCCATGCTTCTCCAAAAGCGGGGAAAGCACGTTTTCTTCGCGCAAGTAATGTTTTTCCGCGTCTAAAAGTTCTATTGCTATTTCTCTAAGCTGTGATATTTCATTGCTTATGCTGTTTGCATTTTCTGCTTTAACAATCTTATCCGCAACTTGACCGAGTTCCTCTGAAATCTGCTGGAGAACTTTATGCTCTTCCGTAAGAGTGTTGATTGGCGTTTCCGGTTTGGCAAATGGTCTTTGCTTTTCTAGCTGTTCTTTGAAAACAGCTAAGTGAACATTGCATAAACGTTGAATTTCTTCTCGGGGCAGCCCTTCTTTAACGAGTTCCTGTTCGATGCGGGCGATTTCCTCTGCGCTAACACTTTCCAAAAATTGTCTAAACTTGTCTTTGACTTCTTGCGGCGAAACCCCAGAATGTAGCTGCGAAAGAATTTCACGCAAAACTCTCTTCCTGCTCTCATCTGCCCCGCCCATCATTCTTCCCCTTTAATCTTCTTGGCAAGGGCTTTGCCCAAATCAATTATTTGTGCTATATCTTTATCCGTTGGTGGACCATTCACTTCCAACGCTCCAACAACCTCAATCTTCGTCTGTCCAAGCACTTCTTGAACATGTTTTATGGCTCCTCCACCCCATCCATAAGAGCTTAAGACGGCTCCAAATTTCAGCGGCGGCTTCAAAGCCTTAACCAGATAGGTTGCGTATACGGCTAGTGGATGTGCGCCGCCCAACACTGTGGGTGCACCTAAAACAATGGCTTTGGAGTCAACTAAATCTTTTGTTATTTCTCCAACATCGGCTGAAACAAGATTGTAAAGTGCCACTTCAATGCCTTCTGAAGCCAGGGTTTCCGCCATTGGCTGTATCATCTTCTCTGTGCTGTTCCACATCGTCACATAAACTATCGTCGCCTTACTCTTTGTTTCCCCATTCGCCCACTTACGATAGGCGGTGAGAATGCGCTCTGGATTTCTGTGAATTGGACCGTGGCTGGGCGCTATCAAACTGATTTTTAAGTCTTTTATTTTTTCTAGGGCTTTTTGAGCCATAACCCTAAAAGGCATCATTATTTCACCCCAGTAACGTTGGGCGTGAACAAGCAAATCTTCAACCTCGTCATCATATAGTTCCTTCGCTAGATGCGACCCGAAAAAGTCGCATGGAAACAGTATTCCGTCTTCTCTCAAATAGGTAAACATTGTTTCAGGCCAATGAAGCATTGGAGCTTCGATGAACTGGAGAGTTTTGTCTCCTAGGCTTATTGTCTGTTGGTCTTTAACCGCTATTATTCGTTCCTCTGGCACTTTGTAAAATGTTTGAGCCATCCGAGCGCCCCTACCAGTTGTCACCAGTTTAGCTTTTTTGTTCATAGCCATTATGTATGGTATTGCTCCAGCGTGGTCTGGCTCAGCGTGATTCATCACCACATAATCAATTTCGCTTTGGCCAACAACTTTGCTTATTTTCTCTTCTAACTCTTTCTCAAAGCCCGGGTTCACAGTGTCGATTAATGCCTTTTTATCCTTGCCAATTACTAGGTAAGCGTTGTAGCTTGTTCCTTTCGGTAACGGGATTAATGCGTCGAAAATTCTTCGGTTCCAGTCTCTTGCGCCGACCCAGTAAACGTTTTCCGATATTTTTTTGATGTTTCTCCAGTTCATGCTTGATACCTCAATTTAATATTACTATTGTAATAAAGTATATTTATGCCTTTCCACACAATATACCCACGGAGAACAACAAATGTCGCTACCATGTGAAATAGCCGTAAAATGCCTACTCCCACCAGTCAGAGCCCTCCTAGCCAAGGAACTCACCGCCAAATACAACCTAAAACAGTCAGAAGCAGCAAAACTGCTGGGCGTAAGTCAACCAGCCGTAAGCCTATACCAAAAAAAGATCCGCGGAAAAGCCATAAACCTAGAAAAAGACCGAGAAATCATGGATCAAGTGGAAAACCTAGCAAACGCCTTATCAGAAGGAAACCTAGCCTACAAAGACTTTATCCAAATGTTCTGTGAAATCTGCAGAAAAATAAGAGCTAAAGGGCTCTTATGCCAGATGCACAAAGCCATAGACCCATCTGTTGACACGGAAAAATGTGGATTATGTTTGGCCACAAGTTCGATAAAATGCGTCTAGTAACGTCTTTATAATGCTGAACCCTTAACCATTAAATGGTGACTGTTAAAATGGGGTATCCAGCCGTTTGGAAAGTTCTTGAAGAAATGATTACAGACTTTCGAAAGAAGGGGCTGACAGTTCCAACAGAAATTTTAGATGATTTAAAATCTGCGAAAACAATGATTAACGTTTTAAAGGCTGACCCGACGCGCGGGGAAACTGTTCAAAAAATCGAAGAGTATCTTGAAAACGTTGAATCTTACCTAATCTCTGAAGGAACTAAGAATTTTGGAGACAGATACACTAGTGAGTGGCTTAAGCGGCTTGATGAAGCGGGAAAAGCACCTTTCACCGAAGAAGAGGAAATAAGATTTGTTCCGGGGCTTCCGCGGGAGCAAAAGTGGATTCGTGTTAAGCCCTCAGCCGAGTTGCCAATTGAAAAGCTGAAATCTATAGCCGAAGAGTCGAACCTCTCATATAACGTTCAAAGCGATGGTTACTTACTTGTTTACGGTGAAGAAGAACGCATAAAAGAATTTGTTAAGAAAGTAGCTATAAAATAGGAGATTAAGGCTCGAAATAGCGTCGAAAGTTTACATAACCGTTAAAATCTCCCTCTAGGCAATAATTTTATTAAAAATTAGAGGAGATAATGTAAGTTAATATAGCGGCGACGTCCCAGAAAAAGGGTGAGGGCGCAAACTGAATGCCCTACATTAAAAAAATTGAGGTTAAGGGTTTCAAGTCTTTCGGTCCGCAAACCGTTAAAGTAGTCCTGGATAAGGGTTTCACAGTCATTACTGGACCCAACGGAAGCGGGAAAACAAACATTGTCGACGCGGTTTTGTTCGCTCTCGGCGAGTTAAGCACGAGAAGGCTTCGCGCAGAAAACGCGGCTAAACTCATTTTCCACGGTTCTGAGAAGGCTGGTTTAGAGAAGGCGAAGATGGCTAAAGTCATAATTCAGTTTGACAACTCGGATGGCAGAATGCCCGTTGACACAAGCACGGTTACAGTCTCACGAGAGGTTTACAGAAACGGTCAAAGCGTGTATAGGCTTAATGGTAGACGAATTTCAAGAGCGTACATTTTGGAAATTCTCTCTATGGCAGGTATAAGCAGCACAAGCCAAAACATTATCCCTCAAGGCACGATAACCCGTCTAACGGACATAAATCCGTTAGAACGTAGGAAAATAATTGAAGACTTAATTGGAATAGCCCAGTATGACGCTGAAAAGGCTGAGGCTGAAGAAAAACTTCGGATGGCAGACATATCTATCCGCACGGCTATGGGCAGAATAGATGAAGTTCAGAAGAGGCTGGACGACTTAGAGAGGGAGCGCAACGAGCTTTTAAGGTTCAATTTTATACACAACGAAATAAAAAAGTTTGAATCCATAAAAATCTCGCACGAAATGGCTCAGATACAGAAAAAGTTGGAGGAAAATTCTTCACAAGCAGACAAAGTTAGAGTCAGAGTTGAAAAATTAAGACAGCTACGCGAGGAGCACCGGTCAAAGAGACGGGAGATTGAGGGAGAATGGCGGAAACTAAGCTCCGAAATAGTTGAGGAGGGCGGTTCACAAGTTTTAAAGGTTCAAATTAGAATTGGCGAGCTAAAATCAAAACTTACCGAGTTGACAACGAAAATAAGTTCTGGCAAGGCAAGTCTTGAAGGCTTAAAACGTGTTAGAGAAAACAACTTCCAACAATCTCAGTCTATTAGGAAAGAAATTCGCGAAAACCGCTTAAAAATAAGAAAACTGAAAAATGAATACGAAGCGATTCTAAACCAGATAAACCTAAAACAGTCCGAACATGATGCTCTTGCGCGCGAAACAGCTTTACTCTGGGAAAATATTGGAGAAAACAGCAAAAAAATCCGTGAGATGGAACTGCAACTTGAAAACAACTATAGACGGCTCGCAATATTAAGGTCTGAACAAGCAAAAAGCCAAACAGCTATCAAACTTCGCACAAGAAGGCTTAAGGACTTAAATGATAGAAAAGAAAGATTCGCTTCAACGCTTTCAGAACTGGAAAAGTCATTTGTAGAACTGGAAAAAGTGCAGAAGGAGCAGAAAGCCCAGCTTAAAAGTCTTGAGCGGCTCCTCGAAAGGAGAATCGCCCAGAAAGAAGCCATCGAAAAAGAGATAGCCCAAGCTGGTAAAATAGCTGATTCCGCTCGGGAAGCAGTCATCGAATTTGAAACACAAAGAGAACTCGCGGAAACCGTGGCTTCCGAAGAGAAAGCTCTAAGAAGCATAGAAGAACTAGGCGAGCTAGGTGTGATTCCAGGAGTTTACGGAAGACTACGCAACCTAATCAAGATGGATAAAGCCTACGAAAGGGCTATGGAAGTGGCTGCGGCTGGATGGCTTGACGCCATAGTCGTCAAGGATTTTGACGCTGCCTTCACATGTGTAGAGGCTTTGAGAAGAATGAAGCTTGGAAGAATAAAGATAATACCGCTTCAAGGAACGCCCACCGCCAAACCAATAAAAATTCCCTCAATGGAAGGCGTCAACGGAGCAGCTTCCGCCTTCGTCAAATGCGAGAAATCTTACGAGCCAGCTGTTCAATTCGTATTCGGCGACACAGTAATCGTTTCAGACGACAAAACCGCATTCACATTGTCAAACGAGGGTTACCGGGCAGTTACCGTGAACGGAGACTTGTACGAGGCAGGTGGAGCCTTCGAAAGCGGCTATTACCGGGCTCCAATAGATTTCTCAGCAATTATACCAAGCGAGGCAGCCATCAAAAGCCTCGACGAAGCCGTCAGAGCCCTCCAGCAGCATCTTGCCCAAAGAGACATAGACTTGGCAACTTTCGAGGAGGAAATAGACAGAACTCGCGTGGAGATTACCCGCCTCTCAGAAGCCATAACCACGCTGGACCGGGAAATAGTCAGGGTTAAGAGAAGTATTAGGAGGACAAAAGCGAACCTAAAGCGGGTAGACCACTACATTAAACGTTTTCAAGGTGAGATAGAAAATGAGAAGGCGCAGATGTGGCTTCGAAGGGCTGAAGGTAGTTCTATTCAAAAGGAGACGCGAAAACTCCGAAGTGAACTTATCAGCCTAAGGCGAAAGGCAGATCCGGGGCACATTCAAGAGTTGGAGGCGAAAAGGGAGAAGCTTGCGGAAGAGATTATCACTTTGAGGCAGAAACTTGGCGCTGTCCAAACGGAGATTTTGACGCTTCAATCTCAATTCGACAACGTTTTAAGAGTTGGGTATAAGAATGCGAAGATTCAACTTTCAAAGGTTGAGCAGCAGCTAAAACATGTGGAGAAGGAAGTTGAGGACGCGCTTAAAGAAAGGGAGTCGCTGAAACAAGAGCTTTCTGAGCTGGAGAAAAGCCGCATTGAGCTTTCCAAAACAGTTTTTTCCGCAAGAGAGGAAGCAAGGAAGTTCACAGGCCAAATAGACGAAATAGATAAGGAGCTCCGCAAACTCGATGCGGAATACGAGCAGGCTGACCGCTTATTCAATCAGCTTCAACTCAGCATACAAACGTCACTTTTGCAACTTGAACAGTACCGAAGCAGACTTAGGCAGCTTGGCTACGAACAACCCCTAGAAGTAACGCCGAAGCAGGTTGAAGGAGCTGAAACTTCCATTAAAATGATGCAGTTTGAACTTGAAAGAATTGGGGCAGTAAACCAGCTTGCCCTTTCCCACTATGCGGAGCAAATTTCGCGTTATAAGGAACTTTCCATGCGGCTAAACGAGCTTGAAAGAGAAAAACAAGCCATAGTTCAGTTTATGGAAGAAATTGAACGCAAAAAACGCAAGGTCTTCACAGAAGCCTTCGAAAAAATCAACCAAAACCTTGGAAAGTACTTTTCAAAACTTACGGGAGGCGGAACCGCAACCTTGAAGCTCGAAAACCCAGATGAACCCTTCCAAGGCGGAATTGAAATGATTGTCCAGTTCCCAAACAAACCTTCCATAGTTGTGAGCGGGGCCAGCGGAGGAGAACGTTCAGTCGCCGCGGTAGCCTTCATATTCGCCATCAAAGACTTCAGCCCAGCAGCCTTCTACATTCTAGACGAGATAGACGCCCATCTAGATGCTTTTCACGTTTCAAAACTCGCCGACCTCTTGCATGAAGAATCGGAGAAAAACCAGTTCATAGTCATAACCTTAAAACCTGAAATAGTAAACAAAGCTCAGAAAATTTACGGAGTTTATGAACGAAACGGTGTCTCCAACATAATTTCAGCAAGGTTCTTGGAGGTGCCGAGCTGACGGCTTCCTCAACAACCACTAAGAAGCCTTTTTACTTGCGTCCTCCATGGAATATCCTCTTTGATTTTCATAGGCTCGAGAGGCTTACTCCATGGAACATTAACATTGCCTTTTTACTTGCGTCGTTTTTAGACGAGATGGAACGGATGGGACAAATTGATTTTAGGGCTTCGGGCATAGCTTTAGACTCCTCAGCCCTCATATACCTAATGAAGTCAAAGCTTCTGCTCAAACTCGAGGAACCACCACCTCCGCCTAAAGCTCCCAGAGAATTTCTGCCGCCTCCACTTTTTCTTCCGCTCCGACACGAGTTGACATCTACAACGATAAGGCAGTTGCTAGAAGTTTTAGACGACGTTTTAAAAGGAGAAAAGCTGCTGCGCCTCGAAAAGGCTGTTTCAGAACCCATCTTGCCTGCTCCTTCAGAGGTTCTGCCGCAATTCGATTTGTACTTGATGGAAATTGAACTGCAAATGGAGAAACTCTACAACACCCTCTTAGAAAGAGTTAAAGGCACTGGGATAATAGAGTTTTCAACATTAATAAAGGGAATGGAGCGGCTGGAAGCCATCCGCACCTTCATCATCTTATTGTTTTTGGCGCAAGACTTGAAAGTGAACCTTTGGCAAGATGAAGAAACAGAAGAAATATACATAACAGTCGGGGATTTGAGCCTTGCAAGAAGCGGAAAAACAAACACCTAACCCTAGCGAGGGGCTTCAACATGATTTGGCTCTGCTAGAAGCCGCATTATACGTTGCAGGCCGCCCCCTAAACATAAACGAGTTATGCTCCGTTTTAAAGACGCGTTCAAAAAATAAGGTTAAGAAGCTTGTAAAAACGCTTATGCGCGAGTATGCAGACAGAAAAACAGCTCTCGAAATTTTAGAGTTGAAGGATGAAAGATATGTTTTACAGTTGAAAGCTGAGTTTACACCCCATGTGAGGAAACTCGTCAATAGACCATTGCTTTCCATAGGTCCGCTTAAGACATTGTCTTACATAGCCTATAGGCAGCCGGTGTCCCAAAAACGGGTTATTGAAGTGCGTGGTCACCACGCTTATGGACATATTAAACTGTTGAAGGAAATGGGGCTTGTTGCCAGCGAAAGAGGCGGGCGTTCAACAGTTCTTCGAACAACCGAATATTTCGCAGACTATTTCGGTTTAAGCCATGATGTCGCTGTAATGAAAAAAGAGTTGAAGCACGTCTTCGAAGACTTTGCGAAAAAGGAAAATCTTCAATCCTGAAATGGAGATAGGTTTATATGCCAAATGACGGTGATAGTGAACACCAAATATAACATGTTGAAAGTGAAATAGAAATGTCAGTTTGGCATGGAGACCTACATAAGAAAAAGCCTTCCGGGGGCAGAAAAAGACCCTACAGAGGAAAAAGAAAATTTGAAGAGGGCTCATTCCCGGTTGAAACAGCGCTAGGCGAGACAAAAAGGAAAGTGGAAAAAACCAGAGGCGGAAACGTGAAAATCAAAGTTTTAAGCAACAAATACGCGTGCGTAACAGACCCTAAAAGTGGAAAAACAGTCAAAACCGAAATCTTAAGGGTTGTTAAAAACCCAGCCAATATTGACTATGACCGCAGAGGTGTAATAACCAAAGGCGCAGAAATAGAAACTCCCCTAGGTTTGGCTAGGGTTACATCCCGCCCGGGACAAAACGGAGTCATAAACGCCATTTTGATAGGCAAGGAAGAAAGGGATTAGGCTTCATTTATTTGACAGTTGCATTGCACTTCGGATTTTTTGAAGGTTTTTCGCAATCTTTTTGATTGTTTTGTCTTTGGGCTCGCTTTTCCTTACGAGGAGCATTCCAGTTTTCAGCCAAGGTGTCTTCGGATAGCTAACATCCAAAACAACTTCACACTCCAAACCAAGCTTCTCAGCAGCATCCCTGATTTCCGTGATTTTTGGGGATGGCACAGCCAAACTTTTTGGAATACGTCTTCCCTCTCCTCTAGTTTTTGTTGAATCGAAGTAGGCTGACCATATGATTATTTTATCTTGTTTACGCATGTTCCCCCACGCTTTTTCGTTATTTATGGGCGTAATATGCAGTTAATTTCTTGTCAACTTTGTCTATTCTGGCGAAGCCGAACCGTTCAAACTGTACTATGGTGTTTGGCTTTAGCCTGTTGCAAGCGCCTTCTGCTATTCCTTCGGCTGTTGTGGCGTCTGGCATCACAACTTGGCATGGCATGTCTTCCCCAACTGGTATCCAGTGAATAAGCTTAGCCTTGGCTTTCTTCGCATCCTCGTAGGCTTCACTGACAAATAGTGCCTCAGCGAAGTATGAGCTTACATTTTCGATTTTTATGTTGAAAAGCTCCATAAGACGCACCAGCTCTTCCGTCTTCGCGTCGGCAGCATCTCTCCTTGTAATCCAGAACTTCACAGAATAATCCTCTTTAGGCTTTATGATGTATTCTCTGAAACCCCTTTCTGGATGTTCCGGATGCAAATTCAGCCTTACCTTAAACGGCTTTGGAACACCCTTAACGGTTAACTCTATTGGGTCTTGCACAAAGAAGTACCGGTCAACCGCTTGGTCAAGGATTTTGCGGTTGTAAGCATACAAATTCTCCCAGCTTAAAACAACATCCGAAGTTTTAGGCCCAACATCAATTATCAACTTTTTAATAGCCTCAGGAGTTATCCCCCTCCTCCTCAAAGCAGCAAAAGTCGCGAGGCGAGGATCATCCCAATCCTTGTAAAGGCCTTCTCTAATCCCCTGAACAATTTTTGACTTGCTTAGGGACGCGCCTGTAATTTTTAACCTCCCATAGTGTATGGCTTCTGGGTACTTCCAGCCAAAATGCCTGTACATGTACTCTTGCCTGATCATGTTTGTGAGGTGTTCTTTTCCTCGTATTATGTGGGTTATACCCATAAGATGGTCGTCTATGCCGCATGCAAAATTGTATAAGGGCCATACGCAGTATTTGCTTCCAACGCGTGGATGTGGATATTTTTCGCTGTCTATGACTCTTAAAGCTGGCCAGTCTCTAACTGCTGGGTTTGGATGTTGCAAGTCAGTTTTTACCCGAAGTACTGCTTCGCCTTCTTTATAGTCTCCTTTAAGCATGCGTTGCCATCTTGTGAGGTGTTCTTTCGGTGGTAAATTGCGACATTTACAAGGCTGGTTGGCTAGGATTTTCTTTCTGAAGGTTTCTGGTTGGCATGTGCAGATGTAAGCGTTGCCTTCCCTCAGCAGTTTTTCCGCGTGCTCATAGTATATGTGAATTCTGTCGCTTTGAATATATTCCTCATCTGGCTTGCATCCAAGCCACGCTAAGTCATCTCTAATACGGTCATAAAACTCTAAAACAGGTCTCTTCAACTTTGGGTCTGTATCTTCGAAGCGTAGAATAAACCTGCCTTTATACATGCGTGCGTACTCGTGGCATAATATTATGGCTCTTGCTGAACCAAGATGCAGAACGCAGTCCGGATTAGGTGAGAAACGCGTTACAACTTTGCCGTACTTTTCAACGTTTGGAAGGGGTGGGAGACGCTTCTTCTCTTCAGTTTTCTCCTCTCTTGTTAGTGTTTCAGGCCACTTTTCCTTGATGATTTTCCTCTGTTCGCTTGGCGTTAACTTGTTGACTTCCTCAACTATTCTATTGATGAGGGCTGACAGTTCCTTGACCTTGGTTTTAAGCTCGGGTTTTTCCGCCAAAATTTTCCCTATAACTGGACCTGCTTGGGCTTTACCACCATGCCTAATAGCGTTTAGTAAAGCGTTTTTTCGAATAATTTCTTTGAGTTCAACATTTTCTTCGAGTGGCAAATGTTTACACTCTTAGGGTGTTTAAATTTTCCTCTTAATCAAGAACTCTGCGAAGGCTTTTAGTTTTTCCTTTGCTTTGGAGTCTGGCAAAATTTTTTCCACTTCCCTCCAGCTTTCTTCTACAATTTTGGTTGCAAAGTTTTTCGTGTATTCGATGGAGCCATACTTCTTCATTATTGCTATGGCTTCTTCCCGCAGCTTCTGGTTGGAAGTGTGCATGTTAAGTATTTCTATAAGTCTTTTCTTGTCTTTTGAATCTGCAACTTTCAGCGTGTGAATAACTATGAGGGTTCTTTTTCCCTCAGTTATGTCTTTTCCGCGCCCGCCCTTTTTTTCCGCAAATTCTTCTCCCGTCAAGTCAAGGATGTCGTCTTGCATTTGAAAGGCTACTCCCATACTCTCAGCGAAATGACCAATTTTCTCCACTTGTTCTGTTGTGGCGTCAGCTAAAACAGCAGCAATTTTAGCAGCCATTCTGGCTAAGGTTCCAGTTTTGTAAGCGCACATTTGCAAATAATCATTTTCGCCTATTTCGTCCGCGTTTGCTAAGCCTCTATGCCAAGCGATGTCCATTGCCTGACCAAGGCTCAGGTTAATCATTTCTTGCACGTAAATCTCGTAGATTTTGCAAAGTTTTTGTGGCGGAACTTTATCCTTGTTTTTTATTAGTGGCAGAAGCGGTAGATAGTACATGGCGTTTCCAGCGTTTATGGCTATATCTAAGCCGTAGATTTTGTATGTGCAAGGTTTTCCTCTGCGATAATCTGAAGAGTCTTCTATGTCGTCTATGATTAACGTTCCATTATGGATTACTTCTGGAATTATGGCGAAGTCTAGGAAATCATCTGGGTTTTTGCCGAATGCCTCGCAGATTAGTAGAAATAGGGATGGGCGCCACCTTTTCCCACCTCTGTCAAGGAACTCCCAAATGGGCTCTGCGACGGCTTTGTTTAGCGTTTCTAGGTTGTGTGCGTATCTCGGCGGGTTAAGTTTGAAAAGAACTGTTTCTTTAGAAATTTTTCTAGGAATATACTTTTCAATAGTTTTATCGATTAAAGAGGCTTTTTCTTCAAGGAGTTTTTCAATATCCAAAGCTTAGCATCTCCTTCTTTTGGCGTAATCTTCTATGTTAAAGCCTCTAATCCGCAACCACTCTGCAGTCTTTCCAGTCACTACAACAGGCACTTTCTGAAAATCCTCAACTGATTTTGCGCCTACAAGAAACATGGTGTTCCTCAATTCCTCAATTAAAAATGAGAGCATGCTTTCAGTTTCTTTGGCTCCTTTAACTGCCGCTTTCAGTATAGGATGGGAAAGGCTTGTTAAGCTTGCACCTAAGGCTAGGGCTTTCGCCATGTCCAAGCCGCTGCGCACTCCGCCAGATGCGATAACGGGTATCTTTACTGTTTGAGAAACCTCGACGACGCTTATGGCTGTGGGGATACCCCAATCCCAGAAAGCCTCACCGAGTATGCTTTGAAACTTGTTTTCTTTGTCTTTTGCTCTGTGATATTCCACAGCAGCGAAGCTTGTGCCTCCGCTTCCGCTCACATCTATCGCCTTTACCCCAGCATCCTCAAGCTTTTTTGCTTCCTCAGCCGCTATTCCAGCACCCGTTTCCTTCGCAATTATTGGGACGTCTAATTTTTCGGCTAGTTCGCTGATTTTTTCCAGTACTCCTTTAAAGTTTGTTTGTCCCTCAGGCTGTACGGCTTCTTGTAGCGGGTTTAGATGTACTGCTAAGGCATCTGCGTCAATCATTTCTATTGCTCTTTTGATTTCCTTTGTTTCATAGCTTCTGGCGAGCTGTACGCCCCCAATGTTTGCGATTAGAAAGGCTGTTGGCGCCTTTTTTCTTGCTATTGTAAAGGTTTCATCAAGCCTCTTGTCCTCTATTGCCGCGCGTTGGCTTCCAACCCCCATTCCAAGCCCAAGTTTTTCAACAGCTTCGGCTATTGCAGCATTTATCTTCGTCGCCTCTCTTGTTCCTCCGGTTATTGCTCCCACTATGAGGGGCGCGGAGAACTTGTGACCAAGCACGGTTGTTGATAAGTCTATTTCTTGTTTGTCGATTTCGGGCAGAGCCTTGTGGATTAGATGAACTTCCTCGAACCCTGTTGTGGTCTTTTTTGCTTGAACATTCTTGTTTAGGGAAATTCGAATGTGCTCTTCTTTGCGCCTTTCTGTTTCCTTAGCCAAAACTACTCCTTCTCTATGATTGTGCCTTCAACCTCTTCTCCTTTAAGAGCCTTATAAATGTAGTTTGGCTTAGAAGCGTTAACAATCCACACTGGAACTCCATTTTCTATTGCTGGTATGAGCTCAGCTATTTTGCCAAACATTCCGCCAGTAACGTCACAAGCAGTTGACTTGCCTATTTTGTTTTGAAGATTCTTAAGCTCTTCTAACGTTAAATGCTTGAACATTTTAGCGTTTTTTCTAATTTTTGGGTCATCATCATATAATCCGTCTACGTCAACGCCGATTATAATTCGTTCAGCGTTAAGTCTCGTGGCGATTGTGGCAATTTGCTGGTCGCCGGAGAGAATTGTGAAGCCCATGTTTGTGTCTAAGACTGCATCGCCATATAGAACTGGGAGAAAGCCCATGTCCAGCAACATTCTTAGCGGTGCGTCTTCAAAACACTTTATTCTTCCACCTTCCGTTAACATGCAGGATGAAGGCGTTATGCTTACCGCTGGAATCCCTTGCCAAACTAAAGCGTCCATAAATAAGCCGTTAAGCACAGTCATTATGTGGTGGGTTTCTGCAAATCCTATCCGTTGTGCCTCCTCTTTAAACCCATCTTTTATGGCGTATTTTTGGGCTACTGGATGACCGAAGCTTCCTCCGCCATGCACTATTATCAAGTTTTGAATATTTGCCTTCTTTATCTCCACTGCTATTCTGTTCATTACTTCTGTTCTTGCTTTCATCTCTTCATTTTTGTCCGTTATCACGGAGCCGCCGACTTTCAAAATTGTGGGTTTAGGCTGTTTCAACTCTAACACCCTCATCAGTTTTCCTCGCTATAAACGGTCTTCCTCCAGCCCTCTGAATGGCTTCCACAACCTTTTCAATCTCCTCGCTTCTCGTTAACGCAATCATGCATCCGCCGCCTCCAGCCCCGGTCAATTTCGCGCCTAAGGCTCCAGCCTTTCGGGCTGCGCTTATAAGCCATTCTAATGAATCGTCTGAAACGCCTAACCCATAAAGCAACGCGTGGTTTATGTTCATCAATTCCCCAAGCGTTTCCAAGTCGTTGTCTTTTAAGGCGTCGATAGCTCTGAGAACAAGCTCCCTCGCAGCGTGCATCATAGGCTCTACAACATGGGGATACTTCTCCCTAACCTCGCGCACTTTCTCAACTTGAGTGCGTGTCGACCTTTCCACGCCAGTGTAGCCTATAACCAATGGGATGTCAGCCTTAACCTCAAGGGGTTTAAAACCCGTGTCCATCTGGAAAACAAGTGTTCCACCGAATGTTGAAATCGCTGGGTCTATCCCTGAAGGGGAGCCGTGCACTATTTTTTCAGATTGGAAAGTTATGCGGAAAACTTCCTCCTTCGACAGTTCTACGCCTAAAATGGCGCCGACAGCCTTGGTGACCGCTGCCACCACAGCTGCTGAGGACCCTAAACCGGCGGCAACGGGCACTGTTGAGTTTATTTCAATGTTTAATCCTGTCTTTTCTCCATGTTTTTCCAAAACTTTTTCTACAGCTAGCTTGATCGGTTCAAACTTCATTATGGCTTCTCTTAAGTCGCCATGTTCAACTTTGAAGTTGCCGTTGTCAAAGTATCCAGACAAGTTAAGGTTTGCTGAGCGTAGGTAAAGCCTTTTGTCGCTGCGGTTTTCAACTGTTGCGTAGGCTCTTCTGTCTATGGCGGTTACGATGGCTGGTTCGCCGTATACAACGAAGTGTTCTCCGAGAAGTATCACTTTTGCTGGGGCTGAGGCAATGACACCCATCATCCACCACTATTTTTTGAAGCAGACAGCGGCATACCCAACAACACTTGAGTAGTCGCCAATTATATCTCCGCTTGTCTTATAACATAACACTTTTGCCTCTTTCGTCCCCAAAATTTTTGCAGCGGTAATCAAAGCAGCTATTGGACCGTATCCGCAAGCAGTTATGCGTTGCGTTTCAATTGTTGAGTAGAATTTGTCTTCATCCATTTCTTCAACTGCTTCCAAGGCCATTTTATCCTTTTTTTCGGCGCTTTTTTGAGGTTCATAATGCGTCATGTCAGAAGAGGCTATGATCACCGCGTTTTTCCCGGTTAAAGCCCTAGCCACGGCTTTCCCAACTTCTTTAGCTGAGGATAAATCTTGCATCAAAAAACAGATCGGCACGATTTTTGTTTCTGAACCGTAAAGGTACTGGAGAAAAGGAAGCTGGACCTCAATAGAATGTTCAAAACGGTGGGCGGAGTCGTCAACATCAACAATACGCGATTCACGAACAATCTGGTTGGCTGTTTCACCGTCAACTTCCACATCGCCCAAAGGAGTACGCCAAAAACCCTCGTTCATAACAGCCAAAGCACTGCCGTAACCCGTATGGTTCGGACCAAAAATAACGGCGACATCTGGCTTACCATCACAAGCAAGCGAGTAATAGGCGTGAGCCGCTACTGGACCAGAAAACATGTAACCGGCATGTGGACAAACTAAACCAGTAACCGTTTTCAAACCAGTTTTAACAACTGTCGGAATTTTCCCGGGGCCGAACTCGTGGAGAAAACAATTTTCAACTTGTCTTTTCAAGGACTCGGCGTTTCCCTCGTAGAATGCTCCAGCTTGTGTGGGACGCCGAACCTTCGCCATTTTGTTAGGTTTCCTCCTCCCTCGAGATTTTAGCTTCAAAATCCTCTATGGTTAAGGGCAAATCCTTGTCCGGAGGCAGCTCGCCCCTCTCCCTCAGAATCTGTCTTGCCAGCAACCAGTAAATCACAGCCAAGGCGCGCCTGCCCTTATTGTTTGTTGGAATAACAAGGTCTACCCCTGAAAACTCGTTGTCTGTGCTACACAATGCAACTACTGGTATACCAGCCGCCGAAGCCTCCTTAACAGCTTGAGAATCAGCCCTCGGATCAGAAACTATCAAAACTTCGGGTTCAATGCGGTTTGGATAAAGAGGATTTGTCAAAAGTCCCGGTATAAATCGCCCAATTACCGGGGTTGCCCCTGTTACTTCACAGAATTTTTTAACAGGTTCTTGTGCGTAAAGTCTGGCGGCTGCCGCGGCAATTTTCGCGGGTTCGAACCTGGCTAGAAACTTTGCTGCTACCCTTATGCGTTCATCGGTCTTTTTTACGTCCAAAACGAATAGGCCGTCTGGTCTAACGCGGTAAATGAAGTTTTCCATGTCTCCTGTTTTCATGCGCGTTCCGATGTGTATTCCCGCGGATAATAGGGCGTCTCGCTGCATTAACAGTTCTTCTTCTGCAACAGCTACAGTTTCCTCTTCCGGGTTGCTTTCGTCTTTCATTTCTTTTGTTTCCTTTTCGTCAGACATTTTTTCATCTCCCTAAAATCTTTCTAAGATCAGCCATTTTAGCTCTATCTTCAAGAAACTCTTCCATCCTTATCAACTCGTTTATTTTCGCGATTCTTGCTCCTTCAGCTATTCCCGTCTTTATTATTGGGCATTTGAAGGCTACAGCCAAATGGGCTATGTGCCAGTCGCATGTGTCTCCTGAACGGTGGGACATTGTTGGCACGTACCCGTTTCTTTTGGCTAAATCCACTGTTTCCAGAGCGTCTGTAATTGTGCCTACTTGATTTACTTTTATTATGATAGCGTTGGCTGCGCCTTTCTCTATTCCGCGGCTCAGTCTCTCGCTGTTTGTTGCGAACAAGTCGTCGCCGCTGATCAAACAGCCCTTAACCTTTTTTGTGAGTTCTGCAAAGCTTGCAAAATCTTCCTCATGGAAGGGATCCTCAACGTACACTAAATGATATTTCTTTATAAGCTCCAAAACGTACTCCAACTGCTCTCCTGAATCGCGTTTTTTCCCCTCCCTTCTGTAATCATAAACTTTTTCTTTTCTACTCCATAGCGAGGATGCCGCAACGTCAATGCCCATGCCGCATTTAAATCCAAGCTCATTACCAACTTCTTCGCAGGCTTCGGCTAGAACCTCAAACGCATCTAAGTCTGTTATGTCCGCAATCCATGCTCCTTCATCGCTTTTTCCACCACTAAAAAGCTTGCTCTTCTCTTTCAGCATGGCGCCAGTTTTGCTGTGAATTTTGGCGTTGGCAATGGCTGCCTCCAAAAAGTTTTCAGCTTCGTAGGGAAGGGCTAGAAACTCTTGGAAGTCCGGTGTTTTTCCTTGAGTGTGCTTTCCGCCGCTTATTACATTTCCAAGGGGATATGGGAGCTCGTTAGCGACATGTCCCCCTAAGTATTGGAAGAGAAGAATACCGTAAGAGTTTGCGGCGGCCTCCGCAGTGGCTAGGGAGATGGCGAATGCCGTGTTTCCACCTATAACTCTAAAATCCTTTGAACCGTCGATTTCGTGGAGTATCCTATCAATTTCATGTTGAGAGTCAGCGTTCAAACCTATCAATTCCGGAGCTATCAACTCTTCAACTTTTTCTACGGCTTTATCCACGCTTCCCTCTGGGTAGTAGACCACCTCGGCTCTGCTGCGGCTCTCTCCGGCTGGGGCTGATGCTCTGCCAAACCCAGAGGTTGTGATCACGTCGACTTCTATTGTTTCTTGCCCTCGGCTTTGGAAAATTTTTCTAGCGATTATATCTTCAATAACTGTTGACATGCTTTCACTTCTATCATATTCCCTAATAATACGTTCTAACCTCTTTCCTTTTCTCAGCCTCTTCATAAAAGCGAAGAACCTCATCGATTATTTCCACATGCGACAGCAGCATGCGCCTACAACAATACCGTTTAAATCCTAAGCTGTCTAAAACCTCGCCCGCATCCTCTCCAGCCTTAACCCTTCTGGCGAACTCTTCCCACTTGTCTCCAATCAATTTACCACACGTGAAACATCTTACAGGTATAATCATTCATTATCCTCCTCTTTTATCTATAGCTTTTCTGTTCTCTAGCTCGCGCGCCGGGCCCACCGAACTTTTTTGGTTCCTTCCGTCTTGGATCTCCAGCAAGCAATGTTCTGTCATATTCCATAAATATCCTTTTTAGTTGTGGGCTTTTTTTGTTCCATTCCCACAATCCCCTTGCAATTGCCATTCTTGCGGCCTCCGCCTGGCCCATGTAGCCCCCTCCATAAACCTTTACATCTATGTCCAATTGTTTCCAAAAATCGTCTCCAGCCTGTATAAGGGGTTCCAAAATTTTTTCACGTGCAACTTCCGGTTCCAAAACTTCTATGGGAACTTTATTTACGCGTATTCTTCCGATTCCGGGCCTAATCAAGGCGCGCGCTATTGCTGTCTTCCTTTTTCCACTGACCGCTAAAACTTTTTTAGTTGTCATATTTGTCCTCCAGGACTCCATCCAATTTCCTTTGCAAACTCACCAAGCGTGAAGTAGGGACATGATAACTTTTTTGCTTGGGCATTCATTATGGTTTCCATTTTTTCGTCTTTAAACTCTTCCGGGATTCCAATGAACACTTTAAGTCTTTTAAATGCTTGTTTCCCTTTTGGTTGTTTGTAGGGAAGCATCCCCCTAATGGTTCTTCTAACTATCATGTCTGGTCTTCTATGGTGAAACGGCCCTTTTCCCGGAGATCCAACCTCGAGAAATTCCTTAGTTTCCATAACTTTGCTTTTCCTCTTTCCCGAAAGCACAGCTTTTTCTGCGTTCACGATTATAATTTCTTCTCCGTTTAGCAGACGTTTGGCGACTGTGCTTGCCATTCTGCCGAGAATTAAGCCGTCGGCATTTATTATTGTGGCTTGTTTGCTTGTTAACTTCATTTGCTTCACCCAATTATTTTTACATTTGAACCCTTAGGGTTTTTCTTGGCAAGCTCCAAAAGGGACAAACACCTGCCCTTTGCAGCCTTTATTTTCTCTTTTGCCGTTTCCGAAAAAGCGAAAGCTGCCACAGTTATCGCATGGTCTATTTTGCCAGCGCCTAAGACTTTGCCTGGAACCACTATTGTTTCGTTTTTTTGTGTATGTCTGTTTAAACGGCTTAGGTTTACAGCTATACTTTTTCTTCTCGGCTTAGACAGTTCTTCTGCAATGTCGCGCCAGATGTTAGCCTTGTTTTCTCTACTTTGCTTTTTTAGGAAACGGATAAGCCCTATAAGCTCCGGATTTGTTTTTTTAGTCTCCTTCACCTTTTTCACCTTTCACTTGATTTTCCAATTCTGTCAGTTGCTTATCCAGAATTTTAATGGCTTCTGTGATTATTCTCTCTGGTGGCAGCGCGCCTGTGGATTCTAAACTGAATATGAAGGTGTTTTCTTCCCAACTAATGCTTATGGCTGGGGGGTCTTGTGGGCACGCGTCTACGCAGTCTTTGCATAAGGTGCAAGCCATCAAATCCTGAACTTCAACGCTTTTTTCTTTCCTGACTAGAACCCTTCTTGGGCAGATTTCCACACATTTCCCGCAAGCATCACATTTTTCGCTGACGATTTCTATTTTTGGGAAATATTTGTATGCGCACATCGAGACCGGCTGCCATTTCGCATGGTTTTTGCCTCTGCCCAGCCTTGCGTAGGTTTCAAACTTTAGTCTTTGTCCCTTCGCGAGTTTTATAATTGGAATTCTATCGCTTACTGGCACTATGTTGGGGTTTTCTGAGACTAAATCCCCGGAATAAACAGTTCTAGTTCCCTCCGTCGCTTCTACATCTAACGTGAGCGTGACCCTGCAGAGGTTGCACCCAAACTCGCTTTTACATGGACATTCTTCCGGCAAGTTATATCCATCCAGATCTGTTTTCAGCGGAATTAAGCCAAGCCGGTGGGCTATGATTTCATCTTGAAGTATGGAGGAATTGTCAATTATCACAACTTCATCTATTGCCATCACCGGGACTTCAGAAATTATCGCCCTTCTCAAAGCGTTCATGAATGGAACATCAACTCCTTGAATGAGTAGGCGAATATTTTTGTCATCTTTCTCAAGCACTTTAATCTCCACTAACTCGGACACTCCGTTGTCGCTTATATGGTAATGAGTATGCCGTTGAATAGAGCACTGGTGCATTATTTCAATTTTTCTATTAAAATGGAAAGGATGTTGCTAGACTCTTCTACCCCTTCTGCCGCCTGGTCTTCTAGTGCCATCATGTGGTATGGGTGTAACCTCTTCTATGCGTTCTATGCGGAACCCCGCTCTTGCCAAGGCTCTTATAGCCGCTTGTGCTCCCGGTCCGGGCGTTCTGGGTCCAGAGCCTCCCGGGGCTCTAACTTTGATGTGTATCGCTGTTATTCCCTTGTCTTTAGCTATTTCTGCTGCTGCCGTGGCTGCTCGCATCGCTGCATACGGTGAAGACTCAAGCCTGTCGGCTTTAACGAACATTCCACCAGATGTTCTGGCGATTGTTTCAGCTCCTGAAATGTCTGTTATATGAACTATTGTGTTGTTGTATGAACTGTAAATGTGGACAACAGCCCATTTGTCGGTTTTTTTGCTGCTCATTCTTCTCTTTCAACCTCTTTCTTTTCCGATTTTGCGCTGGATGTTGCTGTAACCGCTACAGTTTGGCGTAGTGGGTGGTTGGGATTTGCTACAGCGCTTTGGGGAGCATAAGCTATTTGGTTTTCTTCGTCCCTCGATACGAGGTAACTCGGCACTGTAACTTTCTGTTTTCCTATGGCTATGTGCCCGTGGGTTATGAGTTGGCGGGCTTGATGTATTGTTTTAGCTAAGCCTTTGCGAAAAACTATTGTTTGAAGTCGCCTTTCCAAGATATCTTCAATTGTTAAGTCTAAAACATCATCCAAAACGGCAGTTTCATGAAGAATTCCTAGCTTTTTCAATTTGGAGAGCAACTCCCCCTCCATTTTTCTCCGTTCATCCTGAGGTTTTCCAATCAGTGAACGGGCTATACCTCTGAATTTTGACAGCATTGTCTCATGACGCCACAGTTCATGCTTGTTTCTTAAGCCATATTGCCCTAAAAGTCTAAGCTCTTCCTGCAGAACGTCTGTTCGCCATGGAAAACGTGGAGTTTCATATTTCTTCCTTTGCTTTTTAGGATCTCCCATTACTACTCGGCTCCCGTTCCTGGCTTAACAATCGCTTTCTTTTTGACTCCGAGGGCTTTTCCAGCTCTTCCAGTTGTTTTGGTTCTTTGTCCTCGCACTTTTAAACCGTAAGCGTGGCGGTATCCACGCCATGATTTTATCTCTTTCATTCGCTCTATGTCCATTTTTGTTCTTAAAACGAGGTCTGCGCTGATTAAATGCGTGTCCTTTCCAGTTTCAAGGTCTTTCTTTCTATTGAAAAGCCAACCTGGCAGTTCATACCTTGAAGGTTCTTTGATAATTTCTTCTATCTTCTCGACTTCCGATTCTGTTAAAAACCCCACTCTAATATCTGGGTCTATTCCCGCCTTTTTCAATATGGCGTTTGCAAGGTTGAAATTTATTCCCTTGATTTTTGTTAGCGCATAAGAAGCCTTTAGAGTGCCATCTACATCTGTGTCTATTATTCGAAGTATGTGACGGAACTCCCTTGACATTTGCTGCCATCCATTTCTGGGTTAAACTAACTACGAAATTAACCATACTTTATTTAAACCTTACTAACAAGAATTAAGCGACCAGTTTGGCGGTTTGGAGAAGTGGCTAAAATACTCCAGGCCGTATAAGCTCTTAATGGAGCGGCTAAACATGAGTGGGACTCTGCTAGAGGACATGATTGCCCAAGCCTTCAGAAATAGAGGCTACATTGTTTTCACTCGCAGAAACCATTGTGATGTTTTGGCTGTAAAATCTGACATGTCTTTGGCTTACTTGATTGAATGCAAGGACTACGCCTTATCTCGTAAGCAGCAAATTTTAGCCGTGAGGGAGCTTAACCGCAATTACACGCACGCCCTAGAACTTTTAATACAGAAGCATCTGTGCCCAGACAAGATTTTGAAGGTTTTAGTTGCCAGAGGCTTCGCCTATCAAGCTAGAGGGATACTGCAATATACACCTGAAAAGTTCATCCAGCACGTTTCTTCCTAGATGCTTTTAAGGCGTAAGCCTAAACTTGTCTCTCGGGTAAAGCGTAACTTCCCTTATGTTCTTCTTCCCTGTCAACATCATTGTAAGTCTTTCCAAGCCAATAGCCCAACCAGCGTGGGGAGGCATTCCATAGTCAAAAGCCTGCAGGTGATGCTTAAAGGAGTCAGGGTTCAAGCCCTTCTCTTTCAACCTTTCTATAAGAAGTTCTTTCGAGGCAATTCTAGTTCCGCCTGAAACAAGTTCTATCCAGCGCCACATCAAGTCGAAGCCTTCACATAATTCTGGATTGTCGTCTTTTGGTTTGATGTAGAAGGCTCTTGCTTGTCTAGGCCAGTCTGTTATGAAGTAAAAGTGTGGATGGAGCCTGCCGAGGGTTCTTAATGATGGCGTTGGTATGTCTTCTCCCCAAGGAACCTCGACGCCTTCTCTCTTTAATTCTCTTAGAACCTCTTCGTAAGTTAGTCGTTTGAATGGAACTTGGGGGGCGTCTACTTTGTGCTTTAGTATGGAAAGTTCCTTTCGGCATCTTTCATTGACAGTTTTGCAAACATGTTGCATTAGCTGTTCTAGCAATTGCATCACGTCTTCGTCGTCGGCGAAAGCTTGTTCAATGTCTATGGACACGAACTCGCTTAAGTGTCGTCGTGTGTGGGATTCTTCAGCCCTAAAAAATGGACCAACTTCAAAAACGCGTTCCAAGCTCATAACGAGCTGTTCCTTATATAATTGTGGACTCTGAGCTAAGAATGCCTTTCTGTCAAAGTAATTAACGGAGAAGAGGGCGGCTCCACCTTCGGTTGCAGATGCAATTATGCGCGGAGTATGCACTTCTATGAAGCCTCTTTCAAATAGAAAATCTCTTATAGCGTCTACGGCTACGTGTTGAACTTTGAAAATTGCTATGTTTTCTTCTTGGCAGAGGTCCAGCGCTCTAGCGTCCAGTCTAGTTTCAAGGCTTGCAGGCGTTTTTCCAGTTATGTCAATGGGCAACTGTGAAGTTGCTGTGCTGAAAATCTTAATTTCGTTTGGTATTATTTCGACGCCCCTAGGGGTCATCTCAGTTTTTTTTACAATGCCTTTAACGCCTACGCTATACCGTTTCTGCAGAATCTCTGACTTTGCTAAGACTTCTCTGCTTGAATTTTTTCGTGAGGCTGTAATCTGGATTGTTCCTTCTCTATCCTGTAATATTATAAAGCGTATTCCACCTAAATCTCTGACTTCTTGAATCCATCCAAAAAGTGTGACTTCTTTTCCGTCCATTTCTGGTTTAACATCGACAGAGTAATGAGTTCTTCGCCAACCGCCAATGGCGTCTAAATTCATACGAACTTTCACCGCCCTCTGGCTTAATCTGTGAATTCCACCCGAAGGGTTATGTTGCGAACCTTACTGGCAATTTCCTTTAAAGCCTTTACATTAAAGGGCAACTGTTTTCCATGTCTCTTCTTTAAGATAACCCTTGTTTCAGTAGTTCCATCAGGCAGCCAAATGGTGTTAATCGTCACTATGCTTAGGGGAGCAAACAAATCCTCCAAAAACTTTCTGTCATCAGCCCCATACTCTAGAACACGAATGTTTTTACCCGTTTCTTCACTCAAGGCTTTAATGATTTTCCCGCCATAACCTAGAAGACGCGGGACATCCCCCGGACCAACAATCACCGCCAAAGTCTTATCAACGTCAACAGCCTTATGAAAAAAAACATTTTGGAGAGAAGGAAATTTTTCCTCCAAAGACAAGAGCAAACGAGCAATTTTAAGGTCTAATTCGCTGATTTCTCCAGATTTAAGTTTAGCTGAACACTTTGGACACAGCACACCACTTCTCAAACAGAAGTTACATAGTACGGTTTTCACCTTGGGAAGCGCCCTCCACAAATAAAGGAGGGGCGGCGGAGCACTGAAATCTCACGTGGAACTATACTCTCTAACGCTCGAGTGTTATTTCGATTGTGCTAACGTTTGTAGGCGTGCCACCCTCTTCTCTGGGTGCCATCTGCTCCGTTCCAATGCCGACTTTCTTGATTTTAACATCTGGAAGGAACCGGCGTCTAACAACTTCGACGACGTCTACTGCTCTGCTTATTGACCTCCCTCTCGCCTTAACATTTACTTCTTTTGCTCCGCCGTGAAAGAGGGTTATGCAAGCCAGTACATAGT
>JBNAVK010000016.1:0-28054 GCA_049700435.1 Candidatus Bathyarchaeales archaeon | reverse complement strand
GCTTTTGACTACCCAACAATAATGGGTTACGACTCTGACCACCCCATGGCAAGGGGAGAGGTCGGCGTCTGCGGAGTAGCCGTCTCATCATTGATGGACATGGAAACCCTTTTTGACGGTATACCACTCGACAAAGTTACAACTTCCATGACAATAAACGGTCCAGCGCCAATTCTGCTCGCCATGTACGTGGCTGTGGGCGACAAGCAGGGCGTGCCACGCGACAAGCTGGGTGGAACAACACAAAATGACAATTTAAAGGAGTTTTTCGCCCAGAAACTTTGCATTTTCCCGCCTAAACCTTCGCTGAAGCTTTCGACAGACGTCATTGAATATTGTGCTAGACACCTGCCCAGATGGAATCCTATAAGCATAAGCGGCTACCACATCCGCGAGGCTGGAGCAACAGCCCTTCAAGAGTTAGCCTTCACCCTCTATGATGGAATAGCCTATGTGGAATCCACCCTTGAGAGAGGTTTGAAGGTTGACGATTTCGCCCATCGCTTATCATTCTTTTTCGCGTCTCATAACGACTTTTTTGAGGAAATAGCCAAATTCCGAGCAGCCCGAAGACTATGGGCAAAAATAATGAAGGAGCGGTTCCACGCGAAAAACCCAAGGTCTATGTGGATGCGCATGCACGTCCAAACGTCAGGCTGCACATTAACGGCGCAACAGCCACTAAACAATATCGTGCGCACAACAATACAGGCGCTTGCAGCAGTTTTAGGCGGAACACAGTCGCTGCACACAAACTCTTTTGATGAAGCTTTATGTTTGCCAACAAAAGAGTCCGTTAGGGTTGCCCTAAGAACACAGCAGATAATAGCCTACGAAAGCGGAGTCACAAGCACAGTTGACCCCATGGCTGGCTCCTATTACGTGGAAGCTTTAACAAACGAGATGGAAGAGAAAGCCATGGAATACATTCAAAAAATCGACGACATGGGCGGAGCAATAGAAGCCATAGAAAAAGGGTTTTTCCAAAGGGAAATTGCTGAAAGCGCCTACAGATACCAGCGGGAACTCGAAGAGAAAAAACGAACAATTGTGGGCGTAAACGAGTACACCGTTGAGGAGGAAGAGTGTCCAATAAAGCTTTTGCGTGTTGACCCAAAAATTGAGAAAGAGCAAGTTGAGAGGCTGCAAAAACTAAAGAGGGAACGCGACAACATAAAGGTTAGGGCGACGTTAGAAAAGCTTCACTATGCCACGGAAAAAGACGAAAACCTCATGCCAGCAATAATAGAGGCAGTTAAAGCCTACGCAACCTTAGGCGAAATAACCGAAGTGCTAAGAAAAGTCTACGGAGAATATAAAGAACTAATCATAATTTAGGAAGGAGAAAAATGCGAGGCGAAAGAAAAATTAGAGTGTTAATAGCCAAGCCGGGTCTAGACAGCCACGACAGAGGCGCAAAAGTTGTGGCAAGAGCCTTAAGAGACGCGGGAATGGAGGTTATCTACACTGGTTTGAGACAGACCCCGGAGCAGATTGTTGAAACTGCGTTGCAGGAAGATGTTGACGTTATAGGATTAAGCATTCTTTCAGGCGCGCATAAGGCATTATTCCCGAAAATAATGGAGCTTCTTAAGGAGAAGGGACTAACAGACATAATGGTTTTCGCAGGCGGCATAATTCCAGGAGAAGACGTGCCAGAACTGAAGAAGCTTGGGATAAAGGAGATATTTGGACCTGGAACGCCCACGGAAAAGATAATACAGTTTGTCTTAGAAAACGTTCCGAAGAGAAAGTGAAATGGAAGAAGCGCTGAAGCCATTGGCGAAGGTTGAGGAGATAACACAAGGAGTTCTTGCTGGAGACCGTAGAAGTATAGCAAAAGCCATAACAATAGTTGAAAGCAACGCGCCTGAAGCTCAAAAGCTGAGATCACAGATATATCCACACACTGGGAAGGCTCATGTTATAGGGTTAACTGGTCCTGGCGGTTCTGGAAAAAGCACTCTCATCGAGAAGATGGTGCGGGAGTATAGGCGCAGAGGCAAAACCGTGGGCGTAGTAGCCGTTGATCCCACAAGCCCCTTCACTGGCGGTGCTTTTTTAGGCGACAGAATCCGCATGCAGGAACTGAGCACGGATGAAGGCGTTTTTATCCGAAGCATGGCAACCCGCAACTATGCAGGTGGAATAGCTAAAACCACAAAAGACGCCGTTAAAATCTTAGACGCAGCCGGAAAAGACGTGGTTATTGTTGAAACCGTTGGCGCCGGCCAGTCAGAAGTGGAAATAGTTAAGGTTGCCCAAACGATAGTTGTTGTTCACGCTCCGGGTTTAGGCGACGAGATACAAGCTATAAAGGCTGGTTTGATGGAGATAGCTGATATCTTCGTGGTGAACAAGGCTGACCGTGAAAACGCTGACAAGGCAGTTATGGATATTCAGGCAATGCTTAAGCTTGGCGATAAAGAAGCAGCTTGGAAAACACCAATCTTAAAGACAACAGCCATAACAGGCGAAGGCATCCCGCAACTTATTAAAAAAATAGAGGAGCATAGAAACTTCCTCAGAAAAGGTTTGGGATTAAAAAGAAGTTTAGGGAAAGCCGAAGCTGAACTTATTGACGCCATAAAGGAGACTGTGGCAAACGCTATAGTTGAAGAGTTGAAAAAGGAAGGAAAGTTTGAGGAAACTCTCCGAGAAATTGTTGAGAGAAAAATAGACCCAGCATCGGCAGCGGAAAAACTTCTAAACAAAAAGCTTGGGAAGACTTGTTGATGCCTAAACTTGAAAAGGGAATTGTTCAGGTTTATACGGGTGATGGGAAGGGCAAAACTTCAGCCGCTTTTGGGCTTGTACTTAGGGCTATAGGAAGGGGATTAAAGGTTTACGTGATACAGTTCATTAAGGGTGGGTTTGATTACGGCGAACTATACATAGTTGACAAGCTTCCAAACATTACGCTTAAGGCTTTTGGAAGAGGAAAATTTGTGATGCAGCAGCCTCCTGGAAAAGAAGATGTTAGGCTCGCCGAAGAGGCTTTCAAACTTGCTAAAGAAGTTGTGGAAAGCGGGGAATACGACATGGTAATCCTAGACGAGGTCAACGTAGCCCTAAATCTGAAGCTAATAAGCCTCGAAGAGGTTTTGGAGCTTATAAAGAAAAAGCCAAAGCATGTTGAGCTGGTTTTGACTGGACGTTACGCTCCAAAGGAGATAATTGAAGTTGCAGATTTAGTTACTGAGATGCGAGAGGTTAAGCACCCGTTTAAAAAGGGTTTTCAAGCAAGAAAGGGAATCGAATATTGAAGCGGGAAAAAACTGAAGATTTACGGAGAAAATTTTCAGAAGCCCTAAAAATTTCGTGGGTTAGGTCATCCATAATTTTAGGGTTAATCTTTTTAACTGTAGGCTTTGTTGCAATTTTTATCTTGAAAGTTTTAAATGTCGGCAACACGCAGCTTTTCCTAGACGCGAAAGCCTTTGTAAAAGACTATGGTTTTTTGGGCATTTTCTGCGCAACCATTCTTGCTGGAACCATTGTGCCTCTTGGAAGCCCAGCTTTAGTGGTTGCCGCAGCCTCTTTCGGATTACAGCCCATGCTGCTTGCATTGATTGCCACAGTTGGGTTTACAGTTGGCATGACAATAAACTATGGTTTAGCTTACCGCTTTGGAAGACCATACGTCATGAGGAAGGTTGGCGTGGATAGGCTTGAGGAAATCAAAAGTTTGTGGAGCAAGTGGGGCTGGATAATTTACACAGTTTTCGGGTTTATTCCCTTCCTACCCGTTGAACTCTTCGCATTATTTTGTGGACTGTTGAAAACGCGCCTCGCAACTTTTCTTGTTCTGAGTTTTACGCCTAGGCTTATTGTTTTTGCAGTTTTAGCCCATTTTGGGGAGCACATAGGAGGCTGGATTGGAATAATCTAAAAAGGGACCGTAACCTACAAAAGCACAAATCGCCGCTTAATTCGCATTTTCTGTCTTACTTGACTATTTTCTGATTGTTGGCGGAACAGTAATCAAAGTTTGGGTTCGACGCACGCCTTTAATGCGTTGAAGCTTTTCAATTATTTTTCCGAGGTCCTCCATTTTAACGAATTCCACGTAGGCAACAGCGTCAAATTGTCCAGTCACGGCGTGCGCCATTTTTACACCTTCAATTTTTAGTGCGGCTTCTGCAACAGCCCATATCATGCCGGGCTCCGTGTTGATTAAAATGTAGGCTTCCAACAATATCACCGCCTAATCCTTTGTTTGGTGAAAGCATAAAAAACTTGGGGATAAACGCCTAAATATTACTTGGAGGAGCGCTTCTGCAAGAAGTTTCTAAGGGCGCTTCTAATCTCTTTTAATGGTAACGGTGCTCTGTGGAATTCTGGCTTGTAGGGGTGGGTTTCGCTTTCCAAAATTTCCGCAAGCCTAGCATAATAGTCTTCAAACTCTTCCATGGTGTTGCTTTTGAACTTGAATATGGCTATGCCGCCTTTCGGCGCTTCCCAACGCTTATCATAAGCATAAACTGGATGAGCGTCACCAAACTTTTCAATATTTCTTTCAATTAAAATGTCCTTGTCAACGTTCAACATTACAAGTAAACGGTTAACTTCCCTAACCTTTGTTGCTAGAAGGAAATGGCGGGTTACGTTGTCTGGGGCTGTTGAGTCTATTACGACGCTGTAGCCACTTTTAAGCAGAGCGTCCCGCAACTCTGCAATCATTGAATAAACTAGGAACTCGTCTCGGCATGGATAAGCCTCATAAAAGAACATCTCCCTCAGCTCATCGACGCCTATGCGGGCAAAGCGTGGATAGTCGTCGACAAGCCTTTTCGCCAGCATGGTTTTTCCTGAACGTGGATAGCCGCTTAAGACAATGTTCCATAAACCTTTGGCAACGCCCATTTTTGCTGCGCCTCCGACTAGGTTAAAACCTAAGCGTGTTTATTTGATTATTAGTGGATAAACTTCTTTTGCGACATACTCCAAGTACTTTTCTTTGTCTGTCATGTTGAATATTGTTACTGAAGCGTCGCGTGTTATGCCCACAACGTAGCCGTATTCCCTTGCCCTCGCAACAACATACCACAAGTCGCCGTGTTTACAGTAATCTTCGAAGAGCGAAGTGTTGATTAGGTCTGGTCCATAAAGCGAAAGCTTATTCACATTTGGAATATCCACGTTATCGAAGAAAGTTATCTTTGTGTCCTCAGGGTTTTTTAGATGGAAATCCCGTAGGTTTTCGGGAGGAATCCGCGCTTCCACGACACCGCCTATCTTGTCGAATAATATTTCGCTGAGCTTGTTGGCGATAAAGTTGGCTAGGCGCTTCTTTTCAACAACAGTTAAAAACGTGGAGTCTTCACGCTGGGCGAAGCTGAATAGGGCTTCAACAGTGCGCGGTAAAGGCGCCACTTTACCCCTATGGAAAACGTGAATAACATAATCATGTGAGTAAACGCCTCTAAGCATGTCTACTTTGGGCAGTAGGCCAACAACCTCCGAGACAAGCGTAAACTTGTAGTCGCCCTCCTCATAAGGCTCTTCTACGCGGTAGCCCTCAAGCCTAGAAGCGATTTCAGCTATGGAAAGCGGTTCAGAAAGCCTAAAAACCTTACCAGCAACAACCATATTTCCGCCTCTGACAAGTGCTTATTGTTGCTTTACTAATAACTAAAGCTTTATGCTTAAATATTGATAATCTACTGCATGTGACGAGTCATGAGCTACATACCGGAGTCGGTTAAGCTCTGCCTAAAAGATTTAGTCAAAAAACTAGGTAAGCACAAAATTAAATATGTGGTTATTGGAGCTATACCAATACAATTTTATGGCAGGCCCAGAACTTCAGCAGACATAGATATCGTGCTTGTTTCACATATAAACAAGGAGAAACTACACAAGGTTTTAACAGAAAGGTACTCCTTATACTATGAAGGAGAAACTGTGCTGAAGTTCATTGATAATGTAACTAAGACGGGAGTGGATATTCTTCTTTCTTTAAGGACTGTTGGGTTAAGCCAAGAATCCTTAAAACGACTCAGAAAAATTAAGATTGACGACTTGACGATAGCTGTTCCATGCCCAGAAGATTACATATTGACTAAATTGAAAGCTAGGAGACCAGATACTTTTGACTTTGCAGATGTTATGTCTGTGCTGCTTAATATGCATGATAAAATAGATTGGAAATACCTAACGAAAAGAGCTAAAGAAGAAAACTTATCACATCTGATAGAATATTATAGGGAAGGATTAAAATGGAAAATAAGTTGAAGTCGCCAGTCTATAAAGAGGGGATACTTTTTTGTCCCTACTGCAATTCTCCACTTTTGACTGTGGAAGAGACGCATTTTAAGTTTAAATGCGCTGTTTGCCAAAAACCGCTAGGCAAGCTTACAATAGCAACATTAAAGAAAATGTTTGACGACTTCCCAAAAGAACTAGCCAAAGAATGGATGCTGGAAATGAGGGAGCAAAGAAAAACTGGTTCAGTTTAGCCTCCAACTAGTTAAAAACTTTCGCGCGCGACTTCTTAAGGAACTAGCCAAAGAATGGATGTAGAAACTAAGGAAAGAATTGAAGAAAACTAAACATTCTCTATTAGTTAGACACGCTTAAACTTACTGATATTGTCAAAAGTAATAAAATTAATAAGTCAACTAGTCTATCTATTCATACATAGGAAGGGGGAGTAGTCTGTTGGTTATGTTAAAACCGGGTGAAAAGCTTCTGTTGCAGGATAGGGCGTCTATGGAGGCACGTGGAAGCGGAACGGTATATTTAACAAATACAAGAGTGGTGTTTGAAGTGACCACAGGGCTTATCTCTAAAAAAACTGAGATTGCATTGATACTTCCTTTAGGAACGATTGAAGATGTTCGTGTGGAAGGGCTGATTGGTAAGAAACTTGTCATTCAAGGGAGTGATGAACGAACAGGAACCATAGATAAGTATAAATTTTCGGTGCCTAATCCTTCTGCTTGGGAAGTAGCTGTAAAAAGTGCTGTTCAAGGCTAGAAAAGTAGCGGGTTAATATGGGTCTACTTGATGGATATAAAAAGAAGAGGGCTGCAGAAAGAGCTCAATTATTGCTTTTAGAGGGACGCAAGAAACTTCCAAAAGAATCCCTTCAATTTTTCTCACAAGCTAGGGAAATGTTCTTAGAAGCTGGAAACAATGTTATGGCTCAGGTTGCTGAAGCAGAGTATTACAAGGCCATAGGAAAAATTCAGCTGCGTTCCTCGGAACTTAGGGCTGCATTAGAGAACTTTGGTAAATCAAAAGCTATATTCTTAAAATTAAGAATGTATGAAGAAGCGGGAGACATTAGTAGATGTATATGGGAGGTGCATCGACAACTAGGTGACTTAGATGAAATGAAAAACACCGTACGCATATATCTCAATGCTATTGACCTTAAAAAGATAGATTTCGAGGAAGCTTCTCGCATATGTGATGCATTAAATATCGACGGTGACACTCTTAATGCAATACTAACAGACCTCGAGGCGGAAGAACTTTTAAAATACGTGGGTGATGGTTACATAGTTATCAGAGATAGTATTAAGAGAATTGAAGTTATTTATGGGCAAAAATCACCTACAGTAGAGGCACTAAAATGCCCCATTTGCAACGCTCCCATCGATGATGCAAAAAACATTACAAAATGTAAGTTTTGTGGTGTAAACCTAAAAATAAATATTCAGTAATCTTGTATCTTAAGTTTAATAAATATTCAGTTTTACAACCTAGCAAAATATCGATAGAGGAAGAAACGACATTTTCCCTACTTTACTCCAACTTTCAACTTTTAACTGTTATGCTTTTCGCCTTGCTTGTCTTTTAGTCTTCAGTTTAGCCTCTAACTAGTTAAAAACTTTGGTAAACTGAATGTTGCTTTAATCGTACCTTGGCTAATTCTTTAATAAGGGAGTTTTTACCTCTATTATTTTACCGCAAAAGAGGCAAATAGGACAAATGCTGATTAGCGAAGTAATCCTTGAAAACTTCATGAGCTACGAATACGCTAGAGTACCGTTTAAACACGGCGTAAACGTCATCTGCGGTCCAAACGGCTCTGGAAAGTCTTCGCTTTTGCTGGCTATTTCCGTAGCCCTTGGACAGTCTTACACTGAACGTTCCAGAAAATTGAGCGATTTGATTCGCTGGGGAAGAGACCAAGCCCGCGTCACACTTATTTTAGACAACTCCAGAAAAGGTGGAAAGCGCCCAGTTCCAAAGTTTAATAAAGACCAAATTTTTCTCACGCGTGTCTTGCGTAGGGATGGACAGTACTGGTTTGAGTTGGAGAATAGAGCTGTTACGAAGAAGGATGTGGAGAGGCTTCTCTCTAAGTTGGGCGTTGACCCGGACAACATGCTTATTATAATGCATCAGAACATGGTTGAACAGTTCACCATTCTTTCGCCAATGGAAAAGCTGCGGATGGTTGAGGCTGCCGTTGGGCTTGAAGCCTACCGCCAAAACGTTTTGCAAGCCCAGAAAAAACTGACGCGAATCCTAAGCCAAGAAGAGTCCATAAGCAAGCTTTTGGAGTCAGCAGAGCAGACACTCAACTACTGGAGGGAACAGTATGAGAGACTTCAAGAGAAAAAGCAGCTGCAAACAAAGAGAAGATTCTTGGAAAGGGAACTTGCCTGGGCTGAGGTGAACCGAAGAGAAACAGCAGTTAAGGAATTGGAAGCAAACCGCGAAAAAATGCTAAAAAATCTAAGCCACATTGAAGAAGAAACAAAGACAGAAAAAGAAAAGCTTCAAACTCTTAACAGGCAACTTGAAAAGCTTAAGAGCGAATGGAAAGCGCTTTTGAATGAACGCCTAAAGCTTGAATTTGAAAAAGGCAAGAGCGAAGCCACAATAACGCTTTGCGAGCAACTGCTAAAAGAGACCGCAATTCTCGAAAACCCACACCTCCAACTAACCCAACTGCTAAAAGAAAACACGCCAGAAAAATTCAAACTACTCGGAAAAGAAAACTTGGAGGAAATGGCGAAAAACTCCAGAGAGCACCTCCAAAAACTGAGTGAGAAGATAAACGAAAATCAGGTCAAAACGGAAAAAATAGATGAGGAAATTGAAGATTTTGGCAACAGAGTTTTGGACAGCCGAATTAAACTTGCGCTCCTTCAATACCGCAGGGAAAACGTGACAGTAGAAATTGAAAGTGCGGAGAAGGAACTGAAGGATGCAAAAGCCTATTTGAATAACGCCATTAAAAAGGCTGAGGAGACTGGACCAAGAATAGCAGTAATAAAAAGCGTAGGCGAAATCCTAGATGAAATCCGCGTCACAGACGGTCACCTAGCGGCCCTTTCAGACGTTTCAGAAGACATAGAACGCATGTATGAATCCTACTCAAAACTTTACTTGGAGCTTAAGGAAAAAGCGCAGTTGGTTGCTGAAAACCGTGAAAAGGCTTTGGAAGAAGTTAAAACAAGGATGCAAGCATGGCGAACAGTAATTCAAAGCCTTCTAGACCGCGTAAACTTGGAATACCAGAAGATTTTAGCTCAAGCCCAGGCCGAAGGCGAAGTTAAGCTTGTTAATGGACATGATATAGAGGCTGCTGGACTAGAAATCCTCGTAGGCTTTAAGGGCGGAAAACCAGTGCCTCTAGATGCTTACACCCAGAGCGGCGGAGAAAGAACAACAGCCACGATGAGCTTCTTGTTAGCTTTGCAACAGCATGTCCGCTCACCCTTCCGCGCAGTTGACGAATACGACATCCACATGGACCCAAGAAACCGCGAAGTTATTGCGCAAATGCTGATTTCAACAGTTAAGGATGCAAGCGCCCAATACATTGTTATTACGCCAAGCCAAGTAACATTCGCCAAAGAAGAAGCCAACATAATCACAGTTCAAAACGTTGAAGGAAAATCCGTGATCAGAGAGGTTACCTAATGTCTTCAAAAAGGGAAAAGGCGAAAATTGGCAGAGAAAAACTTCAGAGAATAATCGATATGTGCCGTTCTGTTGAGGAGCGCTCCCTCGACCCGTTCCTCGTAGATGTTGACCAGATTATCGCTGTGGTAAGAGAGTATTTTCCAGATTGGGAATTGCCAGAGGATTTATGCCTAGACGCTGAAACCATTCATCGCCTAGCCTCTGTTATAAGGCTTCAAAGCGAATGGGTTAAGCACCGCTCGACATCCCTTTACACAGACCCATTCCTCTTAGAAGAAAAAATAAAAAGCCTGAATGGGGAGGAAATGGTTAAAGTATTCTTTAAGGCTTGGCATCCCATAGTTGAGCTTGAGCAAATATCTCTCCACAGCCTAATTGAATCTATGAGATACTGGGAAAGCTTGATACCGCTTAAAGAAAGATGGAAAGAGTTTGCTCAACCCGAAGTTGCTGCCGGTTCAGCAACGCGGGAAGAACTGGTTAGGGAAAGAATCTTGCGGGACACAGCCTTTTCTGAAGAGTTGGAAAGTTTTTGGCAAGAGCTAAAGAACATGGTTAATAAAAAGGGTTCGGATGGAAAAATTCGGTACTGGGATTTTGTTGGTGCGGAAACCTACGAGGAAACAGTTCACAAAGCCTTCATGACAAGTTTTCTCATTACATATGGTTATGCAACGCTTGAAATCCGCCCGTTAGAAGAGGAAATATTCATCAAACCAGTGGAAAAACCGGCAAAAACCACAAAAAAACAGTTGGTTTCTATACCGATAGCCGTAACTATCGAAGAGTGGCAAAAGTGGAGAGGTAAATCAAAGTGAGCAAGAGAAAAGCCTACTACGCCAGTAAAATGAAAAGGGCAACCCACATGCTCTTCTACCGAAGACACAAAAAGCCCGGAGTGAAAGGCTGGGAACTGCGCAAAGCCTTAGGTGCAGACTACCCGAAAGTTCTGAATATATTGGACAACTACCTCAAACCGCTTGACTTGCAAGTTAAAACTGTTTTTGAAGAGGAAAAACCAGTTGAGAAGCCAACCTTGGAGCAGCTGGACAAAGCCAGATTCTACATAACCCTAAGAGGGGATTTAACGCCGAAAGAGGCGAAGATGATTGGATGGCGAATAGACGACTTGGCTGGATTAGCGATAACGATTACATATATAATATCAAAGAAGGGAAAAGCACCGCGGAAAGAAGTGGAGGAACTACTGCGGGACAAGCTGCCCGGATGGAAAGTGGGCTTAAACATTGACCGTTACATCCGTTATGGATACCTCACACAAGACGAAAACGAACAATTATACTTAGACTGGAGAACCCGCGCAGAAGTAGACCAAAAGGCGCTTATAGACATGCTCTTAAAAGGCGAAGCTCAAACCGAATAATGCTTATTTCCTAATTTTACGGTAAATTAGAGCTATAATGTCAATTATTATTATGGCTGTTAAAACCAGTAGGGAACTGCCGAGAAACTGCTCTGTGAAAGATTCTTCGGAGGCGCCGACAACGTTGACAAAGGAAAGAAGAAAAAACATTAAACTCAAAGTTTGCGTAACTCGTGCCTTCATGCTAAATCCTCTTTTATGTTATGCTAACGTTTTGTATTTGGAAGTATCTTTTAGCCAAAAAACGTAGGCGTTCAGCGTTTCTTCCGTTCTTTCCTATGGCGACGCCTTTGTCTCTTGGATTAACAGCTACAACCGCAATGGTTTTTCCATCAGTCTTCTGGATTAAGCGAACTTCTTTAACATTTGCGGGCTTAAGGGCGTTCTTAATAAACTGAACTGGGTCCTCTGAATACTCGATTATCTCGTGCTTTTTACCGGTCATTCTCTCCAAAATTCTAATGTTTCTTCCTCCCCTTCCAATAGCCACGCCAACTTGACCTTCGTTTACAACGAAGATTACGCGCCCTTGTTCCTCATCTATTATGCAGTCTTTGACGCTTGCACCACTTACGCTCTCAAACAAGGCGATATAACGCATTTCTGTGCCTGTGAATTTTATTCCGGTAGTCATTCGCTTCCTCCGAAGGATTCCTCTGCTTCAGCGCTTTCCACTAATCTAAGAATCTCTGAATCACCAGGCTCTCTTATACTTAACGCTGACACAACGAAGGGTTTTCCACACAAAGCCGCCAAATCAATAGATGACCCTTTATAGGTTATTACTGGAATCTTCGAGAGCTTACAATAGTATTCTATGTCCTCCTTCACCGCCTTGGGGCAGTTTGAAGCCAGAACAATCATTTTAGCTCTTCCAGTTTTGGCGCTCTGTATAGCGGAGTTCGCTCCTAAAAGCACTTTTCCAGTTTTTACGGCTGTGGCAATTGCCTTGTCTACGTCTATCACTTGTTCTCCCCTCTCTGCTCAAACGTTGACATGTACAGTTCGACGAGACCTGTGCCAATCGGTATTGACTGCCCAACTATAACATTTTCGGTTACGCCTTCAAGTGGGTCGCTTTCGCCCTTTACGGCTGCGTCAACTATGTTTGGAACAGTTATTTCAAAGGCTGCTCTAGCCAGAACGCTTGACTTTTTGCCGCTTATGCCATGTCTTCCTATTTGCTGCACTTCGCCAGTGGATGTCATCATGTCAGCGACGAGCATGACGTGGCGAACGTCAACATCTAACCCTTGGTCTTCCAAAACTCCTTTAGCCTCATGGATTAACGCGTTGCGGGCAGCCTCTATCCCGAGGGTTTTAGCTATTTCGTGAATGTTGTTTGTCGTCGTTCTTGAAGTGTCAACTCCGCCAATCTCTAAAACTTTAGACAGGTTCGAGCCGTCTGTTCTTATAACCCATTCTCCATGTTCTTCGGTGACCAGCACCCGCTTTATGCCCTGCACCCCTTTAATATAGAATGACGAAACCTTGTCAAGCAGCTTACTTAGAGAAGCGCCTTTCTTGGGCTTTATATGGACTCTGCTTCCCTTCAATTTTACGGAGCAGTTGGGTATCTGCAGACTTTCCCTAAGTTCATCTAGGGTTATTTGCCTGTCCTCCATCATGGTTTTGTTGAGCTCCACAACTATTTCCTCGTTCACTGGATCTTCGTAAATTGCCTCCGCCAAATCCTCCATCGTCGTGTAAATTATGTTGCGCGCTATCTTAACGGCTGCTTCTCTGCTTCTCCTATGCTCCTCCTTCAAATAGATGGTCATTATAGGCGTGGATGGAACTCTTCTGGCGTCAACAATTTCTATTAGCCTCGGCAAACCTAAGGTTACGTTTTGCTCCCTTACTCCAGCATAGTGAAATGTTCTGAGGGTCATCTGCGTGCCTGGCTCGCCTATGGACTGGGCTGTCACTATGCCAACGGCTTCTCCTGGCTCCATTAGAGCGCGTTTGTAGTGTTCAACCGTCAACTTGATTGCTTTTTCCACGCCTGCCTTGCTTAGTTTAGCTTTCGCCAAGCCTTGTTTAAGCTCATCTATTAGCAAGGGCGTGAGTTCACTTTCAACTTCTTTCAGTTGCTTTTTAATTTCCTCGGCTGACGCTGGCTTCCCGCCTTCTTCAACAATCTTAAGCTGTTCAATTAGTCGACTTACGTTAACAGCTTTTCCATGATCGCTTTTAGCTGGGTCAACCCCGTCTTCGCCGTATCTGAACTGGATTATGTCTCCAGCTGAATTCCTGACAGTTCCGTCATACTCTAACCGGATGTGTTCAAGGGCATTTATCAGCCTTCTCTGCATGTAGCCGCTTTGTTGTGTTCTGACAGCGGTGTCCACGAGTCCTTCGCGGCCTCCCATGGCGTGGAAGAAGAATTCAACAGCGTCCAACCCTTTCTCATATGAAGAGTACACGAACCCTCTTGCTCTTGGGCTTGGGTCGCCTAGATTAAAGTGGGGAAGGGCACGACCCACGTAGCCTCTCAAAATTCTTTTTCCACGAACTGACTGCTGTCCAACGCAAGCGCTCATCTGCCCAATGTTTAGGCTTGAACCCCTCGCGCCTGTCCGCGTCATCACTATGCCAGAATTCTCCAAGGTGAAGTCTTCGTCAGCGATTTTTCCAGCTTCATCTCTCGCGTTTGCAAGCTCGTTCATAACGTAAATTTCAAATGACTCCTCAAGGGTTTGTCCTGGAAGTCTAGGTAGGGTGCCGTTGCGGTAGCTTTCTATGAGTCCTTCTATTTTCTTTTGAACTCTCTCCATCACTTTGTTTATTCTTTCTTCGGCTCTTGGAGACAAAACAAGTTCATTGTAGGAGTAGGTGAAGCCTTTCATGGTTAGGAAAAGCTTTAACAACCTTGTTATTTTGTTTAGGAAGTCGCGTCCAGCCTTTGTTCCATAATCCTTAACGATTCTGTGGAGGAGACTTTCAGACTGCTCGGCGCCTATTGAACGTCTATCTATCACTCCAGAAATAAGTTCACCGTTCTTTACAACTACGTAGGCATCGTAGGGACATTTTTCTTCGAGGCATTTGGCGCAGCCTTGACAAATATTTGCCCTCAAAACATAGTTCATATCCCTCGGCAGAAAAAGACTAAAAATCTGTTTGCCAGTCCAAAGGGGCTTAGGCTCCTTGATTTTGGGCTCTGGAAGTGGTCCCTCGTATCCGGCGGCGATGAGAAGCCTATTAACTTCATCCTTTGTCAAATAGTTTGATTTTCTTGTGAAGAGGTAAGCAGCGGTTATGAAGTCGCGGATGGCGCCTATTATTGGGCCACCGAACCTCGGTGAAAGTATTTGGTCTTGAACCTGCATCAGGAGTAAAGCCTCGGTTCTAGCCTCTTCGCTTTGGGGGATGTGCAGGTTCATTTCATCTCCATCAAAGTCAGCGTTGTATGGCGGACACACGCAGAGGTGTAGACGGAAGGTTTTGTATGGAAGGACACGCACGTAATGCGCCATTATCGACATTCTGTGAAGCGAAGGCTGACGGTTAAAAATGGCTATGTCCCCATTTTTAAGGTGCCTTTCAACAATGAAGCCTGGCTCTAAAGCCTCGGCAATTTTTGTCCTGTCAACCACAAACTCAAGTCTTATGCGTTTTCCATCTGGTCTAATAATGTACAATGCGCCTGGATACTTTTCAGGTCCATTTAAGACTAGGTTCCGCATTTCTTCAAGGTTCCATTCGGTTACTTTTTCTGGGACTGATAAGCGCATTGCAACGTCAAGTGGGACGCCGACCTCGTTTATGTCGAGGTTTGGGTCTGGAGAGATTACTGTTCGAGCGGAGAAGTCCACTCTTTTCCCTGAAAGGTTGCTCCTGAATCGCCCTTCTTTACCCTTTAACCTTTGAGAAAGCGTCTTCAATGCTCTTCCAGAGCGGTGTCTTGCTGGCGGTATGCCTGAGGCTTCGTTGTTGAAGTATGTTGTCACGTGGTATTGTAGAAGTTCAGATAAGTCTTGAATTATGAGGGTTGGAGCGCCCGCATCCATGTTTTCCTTAAGTCTCTGGTTTATGCGGATTATGTCAACAAGTTTGTGGGTGAGGTCATCTTCTGAACGGATGCCAGATTCAAGCGTGATTGACGGACGAACGTAGACTGGTGGAACAGGCAATACTTGGAGAACCATCCATTCTGGACGCGCAGCCTTCGGGTTAAACCCTAAAAGTTCAAGGTCTTCGTCTGGTATGCGTTCAAGCCTTTCCCGAACCATGCTAGCCGTTAAGGGTTCTGCTCCGCTCTCCGGAATTTGCTCAGTGAATTTCGTCGGCTTCTCAAAAACTATCTTGTACTGGATTGCTCCGCAATGTGGACACTGCTTAGTCTTCGTTTCTTGGATGACTCCCTTGTAAACTTCGTCCGGAACCAAACCTAAAAGTTGGCGAATTTTGATAATTCTGGTTTTAACCTTCTTCGCAGTTTCGTCTGGGAGGAGAATGCGCCCGCAGTTTCGACAAGTCGCCCTTAAAAGGTCGTAAATTATCTTGGAAAATTCAATGTGTATTATTGGAACTGCAAGCTCTATGTGACCGAAGTGTCCCGGACAGCGTGCAGCAGTGTTCCCGCATGTTTTACATCTTTGTCTAGGCTCAAGGGTTCCAAGTCTGCCGTCCATAAGCCCCGCAGTTATCGGCGCGCCATCCTCATCATAGGTGTCTGGTGTCTGGATTTCCACAACTGAAAGTCTACGTATGTCCTGCGGAGAAATTAAGCCGAAAGTTATTTCATCAACAACTTTGTGAACTACTTCTTCAACAGCCATACTACGCTTTCTCCTTAAGCTTTAATTTCGGCGCTACACAAAGGCTCATTAATTCTTGCAATAGAAGTTTGAAAGCGTAAGAGACTATTACCGGCGAGATTTTTGCTTTATCCTCGCAAAGCCTGCACACGTACTTTCTCTGTTTCATGTCGTAGAAGGCTATAAAGCCGCAGTTTTCACAGACATAAAGCGTATACTTGTCCGACTCCTCCAGAAGCCTGTCTCGAAGAAGCATCGCCGCTCCATGCCCGATGAGGCAGTCGCGTTCCATCTCTCCGAACCTAAGTCCGCCGCCCCTAGCTCTTCCCTCTGTAGGCTGTCTCGTCAACATTTGCACTTGCCCTCTTGCTCTGGCATGTATCTTGTCTGCAACCATGTGATGCAGCTTCTGGTAATAAACTACGCCGATAAATACATCTGCAACAAACTTTTCACCAGTTACACCGTTGTAGAAGACTTCGCTGCCAGTGTGGCTGAAACCCAGTTTGACGAGGGCTTTTCTGATTTCTTCTGGTTTTTCGTTCGCGAAGGGTGTTCCATCAACTGGTTTTCCCCGTAAAGCGGCAACTTTTCCAGCTATTGACTCTATGAACTGTCCTATCGTCATTCTGGATGGAATTGCATGAGGGTTAATTATTATGTCTGGAACTATGCCGTCCTCTGTGAAGGGCATGTCTTCTTGCGGAACAATTATCCCTATAACTCCCTTCTGTCCGTGGCGGGAGGCAAACTTGTCGCCTAACTCTGGAATGCGCTGGTCTCTTACTCTAACTTTTACAAGCTTGCTTCCTTCCCCAGACTCTGTTATGAAAATTGCGTCAACAATCCCTGTTTCAGAAGGGCGCATGTCAACGGAAGTGTCCCGCATTGACGGACCCCTCACCTCAAACTCCTTATACTCCTCCAAGAATCTCGGCGGGCTGATTCTTCCAACTAAGACATCTCCGCCTGAAACTGCTGCTTCCAAACTCACTATGCCGTCCGGTTCAAGAAGCCTATAATACTGCTCGCCCCTATACCCCCGTGTTCCCGGTTCAGGCATTGTGAATTTATCTTTTAATCCGCCGAGGTATTGGCGGCATTCAGCCTCATAAATTCTGTAGAAGGTTGAGCGTCCTAAACCTCTTTCTATGGAGGCTTTGTTGAAGATTAAAGCGTCTTCCATGTTGTAGCCTTCAAAGGAAAGCACCGCAACTATGCAGTTTTGCCCTGAAGGGCGCAGCTTATACCCCATTATCTCCATCAGTTTTGTTTCCACCAGCGGAACCTGCGGGTAGTGTAGAATGTGCGACCTTGAGTCTACACGCTGATGGAAGTTTGTTGCATAAACACCCAAGGCTTGTTTTGCCATCGCAGCTTGGTAAGAGTTACGTGGCGACTGGTTATGTTCTGGATAGGGAATCGTTGAGGCGCATATTCCGAGAATTGTGTAGGCTGCGATTTCCATGTGGGTGCGTTCAGGACTCACTTCCTCTGGGGTCATGGCGATGTAAGCGTTTTCCTCTTCCTCAGCGTCTAAATATTCTATCATGCCGTTTTTGACGAGGTCTTCCCAAGACCATTCTCCTGAGGCAACTTTTTCAATGTGTTCCGGCTGAAGTTTTGGAACACCATTTTCAATTATTATGAGGGGGCGTCTAACCCTTCCCTCATCGCAGTTAACGTAAATTTCTCCCCGTTTATCATGGGGCTTTGAAAAGTAAGCTATGTTCACCTCGTTTGAAATTTCACCTGTTCTCCGCCTTTCCCTAAATTCCTTTACAAGTTTCTCTGGTGAACTGCAATATCCAACAATGTTTCCATCTATGAAAACTTTTGCAGCTGAAAGTTTTATTGTTTCATTTGCCTCGTTTACTGGGATTACACCCATGCTGAAAAGCAGTTGTTTTATTTTCTCCGGGTTTACGCCGACAGAGATGCAAGCGGATAAGGCTAGGTTCTTCACTAAGCCGCAGTTTGATCCTTCCGGCGTCTCGTTTGGGCATAGGCGTCCCCAGTGGGTTGGGTGTAGGTCTCTTGCTTCAAAGTTTGGTTGGCTTCGGCTTAAGGGTGATTGGAGTCTGCGCAGGTGGCTTAGGGTTGAGAGGTGGTTTGTCCTGTCCAGAAGTTGAGTTATACCAACTCTTCCCCTGCCCCAGTTTCCAGTTGCAAGAGCATGTTGGAACCTTTCCGTTATTATTCCTGGGCGGACAGCAGCGGAAACCGTGATTATTGGACCTTTCACTCCTATGCGTTCAAGCTGATATTTTATGTCTCTAACGAGGTTTCTGAAGGCAACTCTGAACAAGTCGGCAAGCAGCGGTCCAGCAAGCCTCAATCGCTTGTTTTTGAAGTGGTCTTTGTCGTCTTGTTCTCTTCTTCCAAGCTTAAGCTCTATAACCCTGCAAGCCATTTCGCCGAGGAATATGGCTTTTTCTCTTCTACTTTCGCTTGTCCGTCCTATGTGGGGCAGAAAGTTTTTGTCGATGGCTGCTTCGGCTTTTTGGATGCGGTATTCTTCAATTTGCCCGTGTGCTACACGGTTTCCAATGAATAATATGGCATCTTGCGAAGTGTCAACGCCCACAGCCTTTTCAAACGAAGCGTCCAGCTCGCTTTGTATTTCCTTGTCAAGCGAGACGGCTTCAGCTATTTCCTTGTCTGACTCCAAGCCAAGAGCGCGCATCAAAATAACGAAGGGAATTTCTGTTGGCACGCCCGGCACCGAAACATAAAGTGCTCCGTCGGACTTCATTTTTAGTTCTATGCGCGCTCTAAACCCAACTGTTGTCGAGAAGATTTTGGCTTGGTAAACTGGTGTCGCTCCCTTATCGTCTATGTCAACTATTACGCGGTTCGGAGCCAAGTCTTCCATGGCTACAATTACGCGTTCTGAACCGTTAACTACGAAGTAGCCGCCCGGGTCATCTGGGTCTTCTCCGCATGCTATTAATTCCTCTCTTGAAAGTTGTGATAGAAAACACAGTTTTGACTTTAGCATTACCGGAATGTTGCCGATGTAGACGAGTTCCGTGTCTTGTTCTCTGCCATCTATTACTGGCGTCATTTCAAGGGCTATGGGCGCGGCGTAGGTTAGGTTTCTAAGCCTAGCCTCCATTGGGTAGATTTCGTGTTTTGTGCCATCCACTTCAGTTGTGTATGGTCCAGTTATCCTAGTTTGGGGGTCTATTATCCAAACTTGTCCAAGCTTGACTTTGTATGGGTTTTCTGGAACTTCTATTGGAATTTCGCCCACTTCATCCACGACTTCTTGTAAGCCGTGGTCTATGAACTCGTTGTAGGAGTCAAGGTGTTGCCGCACCAGTCCCTTCTCTTTAAAGAACGCCTTCAACAACGGGTAAACATTATCTCTTGAAATTTCAACCAAACCAAACCAGCCCCCGCATTCTCAAATTTAAACGTTTTTTGACACATGGATGTGCGGGTTTACTCAAACTTTCAATTTCCTCCAGTTGTTGGATCATCCAACCGAAAAAGTCTCCAATTTCGTGAAGCTAAGCCGTAAAAACCGCACACCTCACTAATAAACTTTTTTGTGGACAACTCCACTTTTCAGCCTACCCACTAACAGCACTAAACAACTATTGGACATTTTCAAAGCCAATACAGACCTCCCCCTCTAGGTTTTTCAGTCGGTAAACTTAAATTATCATTATCCAAATTGAAACATTGAGCGGCGGTAGCCAAGCCAGGTCAAAGGCGGAGGACTCAAGATCGGCGCTGGAAGCTATAAAGCCCCTATGAGCCATCCTCTCCCGTAGGGGTTCGCCGGTTCGAATCCGGCCCGCCGCACCAATCGTAAAAACGGAGTAAGACACCAAGTTTTTAAGGCGGGTTAAGGTCTTTTAGGGCATTCATAAAAAGGAGTTTAAACTTTGACTAATAAGAGTGTTGTTGGCAGGTGTGGATTGTACTGTGGCGCTTGCAGCGTCTACAGAGCATACAAAGATGATGGAGAGTATTTAGCGAGACTCGCGCAACATTATGGATGTCCACCAGAGAAGGTGCGGTGTGAAGGGTGCATGGCTTTGACGCCAGAATGCTGGGGGTACGGTTGCAAAATTGTCCAATGCCTGATGGATAGGAGTTTAGAATTTTGTTACCAATGCAGCGAATATGAAAATGAAACATGTGAAAAATTTGAGAAACTGGCGAGGCATTACTTGGAAGATCATGGAGTTGATTTAAGGGCGAATCTTAGAAGGATAAGAAAGGGTGAAACAGAGGAGTGGCTCATTGAAAGCGAAGAAAAATACAGGTGCCCAGCATGTGGAAAACCCCTATCAATTATCGCGATGAAAAGTAAGTGTTACCACTGCGGAGCAGACCTCTTAAAATGAAATTGCAAACACGCGTAAGCAAAGAATATATCCGTCGACATTGTTAGAAAACCTCTGCACATAATTTAAAGGGCGAATATTGTGGATTTAGCTGAAAAGATAATCAATTTAAAAAAAGAAAAGAAAGCGGTAATCTTAGCTCACAACTATCAGCGACCGGAAATTCAGGACATTGCAGATTATGTCGGCGACAGCATAGAGCTTAGCAAAAAAGCCATGGATGAAAAGGAAGCTGAAATCATAGTTTTTGCCGCTGTGGATTTTATGGCTGAATCCGCTGCCATTTTGAATCCTAAAAAGAAGGTTTTGTTGCCTTCTCTTGGCGCGCGCTGTCCCATGGCGCAGATGCTCACCGTAGATGAGATTAAGAGGTGTAAGGCGCTTTACCCAAACGTGCCCCTTGTGCTTTACGTGAACACTTTGGCTGCGGCGAAAGCCTATTGCGACATATGTTGCACTTCTGCAAACGCTGTTGAAGTCATAGAGTCTATAAATGCTGAAACTGTGCTTTTTGGACCAGACCACAACTTGGCTGAATATGTTCAAGAAAAAACTGGGAAGACGGTTATTCCTGTTCCTGAACGTGGATTCTGCCCAACGCATTTGCTTTTTCAGCCTGAAGAGGTTCATGTGCTTAGGATGCGGTATCCAGACGCTGTTGTTATGGTTCACCCAGAATGCTCGGCTGAAATGCGGAAAGTCGGCGATTTTGTTGGAAGCACCTCGCAAATGTGTCGATACGCAAGGGAGAGCAATGCCAAGACTTTCATTGTAGCCACGGAGGAGGGGCTTTTGCACCGTCTGCGCAAGGAGAATCCTCAGAAGCGGTTTGTTTTGGCTTATGAGGGGGCTGTTTGCCCGAACATGAAGTTGAATACTTTGGAGAGGCTTTACATGGCTTTGAAGGAAGAGAGGCATATTGTGACTGTTCCAGAGCCAATAGCAAGTAAGGCTAAAAGGGCTTTAGAAAGAATGTTTGAGCTGAAGTTGCCAGCTAAGCGTTAGACTGAGACGATCATGGTTTTTAGGATTTTCACGCCTCTTTTTGCTGACAGCTCGTCGCTTAGTTTCCTAACTTTTGAGGCTTCTCCTTTGACGGCTATTGCCTCTAGGCAGTCTCTTTCGCCTAGGTGAATATGCATTGTTGAAAAGATTATGTCGGCGTAACTGTGCTGAACATCAGTGAGCGCCTCTTCAAGTCCTCTAACCTCATGGTCGTAGAGCATCATCAAAACTCCAGCTTGAACTCCCTTCTCTTCTTGAAGCCACTTTCGCTCAGAAACAAAAAGCCTAACAGCATCTTGAACTGCTTTTGAACGGTTTTCATAGCCCATCTTACTGATTATTTCGTCGAAGTCCTTTAGGAGGTCTGGGGGAAACGTTACTCCAACGCGGACTATTTTTGACATAGGTTTTCCCATTGCTTTGTTGGTTGGTTCACCATAAAGCTTTTATGCATGCGGTAACACAAAAATAACAAAAAGTATTACTGGTGATGTGATGCACATTCCAGACGGTCTCCTAAGTCCACTAATCTGCGGTTTAATGTATACAGTATCAGCAGCCTTCCTAGCATGGGCTTGGAAAAAGGCGAAAGCAACATACTCTCACTCCCTGACAACTATCTTGGCGGTTTCAAGCGCCTTCGTCTTCGCCGCTCAAATGATAAACTTTCCAATTCCATACGGAACAAGTGGGCATTTGGTTGGCGGAACCTTTCTCGCAGTTGTCTTAGGACCTTACGCCGCAATCTTGAGCATGACAATTGTTTTGCTGATACAGGCGCTTTTCTTCGCCGACGGCGGCATCTTCGCCTTTGGAGCAAACGTCTTCAACATGGCAATTATAGGCGGACTAAGCTTTTTCCTGATAAAGATCCTAACAAAAAACTTCACAAAAAAGAACCGGCTTCTCCCAAGCATCTTTGCAGCTTCATGGCTCTCCGTGGTCTTGGGAGCTCTAGCATGTGCTTTGCAGATAGGCTTTTCTCCAGCCTTTTCAGAAGTTGGGGGCATAATAGTCACTGTGCCGGCGATGCTCTTTTGGCATGTGATAATCGGTGTAGGCGAAGCCGCAATAACAACAACAGTTGTGTCTCAGCTTGGCAGGATACAGCCCACGGTTCTTAATGGTTTAGCACGTTTGGGGAGGACGCAAAATGAAAGGGTGCCTTAAGCCCATAATCTTAATTCTGGTTTTTCTTGCAATCTTGATACCTTTCGCTTCGGAAAACCCAGACGGCTTAGAAAAGGTTGTTGAAACACTAGGAGTGGAAGAACGTGAGCCTCTTTGGAGCGGCTTAATGCCAGACTACACACTGCCCACAATAAGCAACAGTTACATTTCAACATTTTTAGCTGGCGTTTTCGGAACACTCCTGGTTCTAGGCGTATCATACGCCGTGGGAATGGCGATAACCAAAAAAGAGGGCGAAAACAGATGAACGAAAAAACACATTTTACAACAGTTGACATTGCTCTAATAGGAGTTTTCAGCGCCCTCTGGGCAACCCTTAACATGACAATAGGAAGATTAGGGTTCACATGGTTCAATCTCCCGATATTCTGCGACTTCGCAGTTTTCTTCACACTCCTATTGACCGTGTGGATAGTGGGCAAATTTGGAGCAGCCTCAATCGTCGGAGTCATAGGCGCAATAATATACATGCTTATTCTACCTTCAACCCACATTATTGGCTTTACAATTTCCTCGGTGCTTTTCGATGCACTCATGTTGGCGAGCGGTCACAGAATCAATTTAAAAATATATGACATGGCTATAGCCGCGATAGCAACTGCGATATCTGCCTACTTTGCAGGGGTGGTCATAGGCACAATCTTTATGAGCAGACCAATAGAATGGGCGCTAACCTTTTGGGGAGGGTGGCACCTAATTGGGGGCTTAATTGGCGTCGTGGTGACATTGCCCATTATAAGCGTTTTGGAAAGAGCGAACGTGAGGAGAATTAAAGGTGTCCAGTGAAGAAGACAGACTGAAGTTTTTGATAGAAGATGCTGAAAAGCTACATGGACATCTGGGTCCCTTCCTCGTTATCGGAGTTAGAATGGGAGTAATCGCCCAAAAAACTTTGAAAGAGAAAATGCATGCAACTGTGAAAGCGCCGTTCTCAACTCCCTTCTCATGTGTTATTGACGGAGTACAAGCCACAACAAAATGCACCGTTGGTAATCAGAAACTGAAGATTGAAAATTCAAAAAGGGAGATAACAGCGTATTTTAAAGCTCCAAACCCAAGCAAAACTCTGAAGATAACTGTCAACCAAAAAATTGTTGATGAAATTTTGCGAAAGTTTTCGGAAGGTGCTTCTAGCGAGGAGTTAGCGTGGGAAATCGTGCGGAAATCAGAACATGAACTTTTCGAGATAGAGACGCAATAATTATCTTTTAAGACGCTGTTTTAGATGTTTTGATGACGCTTCAAGATTTAGAGACTGCAAAGAGGCGGCTCAAAGAAGGGAACCTAACCCTTTCGATAGTGAAGAATGGTAAAGTGCTTTTTGAAACAGTTTCGCATGGGGTTTCAGGCTTTTTAGAAGCAATTGAAAAATGCGGGAGCAGCCTTGAAAGGGCTTCTGCCGCGGATAGGATTGTGGGAAAAGCCATAGCCCTCTTATGCGTTTACGCAAGGATTAAAGCAGTTTACGCTGTAACGCTAAGCAAAAAAGCGAAGGTTGTGCTCGAAGAAAACTCAATTTACCACAGGTGGGAAAACCTTGTCGAAAACATTTTAGGCGTTGACGGAAAAAGCGTATGTCCATTCGAAAAGTTGGCGGATGAAATTCCAAATCCAAAAGAGGCCTACAAGAAGTTAAGGGCTTTGCAGCAATCCCTAAAACGTGAACAACAAAAGAAAACACGAACTGTTTATATCAAAGAAGCCACAAAGAGAAAAGCTGAAAACTCTTAGAAAAATTTAGGAGAGAAAGTTTGTGACAGATATTGAACCGGCTAAAGTGACAGACACAAACTTTGACAAAGTGGTCAGCGAGCATCCTCTGGCTTTAATAGACTTTTGGGCTGTCTGGTGCTATCCATGTAGAGCCTTAGAGCCAACAATAGAGGAGTTGGCTAGGGAATATGCTGGAAAGGTTTTTGTCGGCAAACTTAATGTAGACGAAAATCCGAAGACGGCGGAGCGCTTCAACGTTTTCAGCATTCCAACAATGATTATAACGAAGAATGGGCGGGAAATTGACAGGATAGTTGGGCTTGTTCCCAAAAAACATATAGAGGCTGTTTTAAAAAAGCATTTAGGATAGGAAAACCATGGATACGGCGGAGCGAAGGGTTATAGGCGGACTCCTGCTGCTTCTCGGAGTTTCCTTATTAGCTGTAGGCATAGCCACTGGACAGTTAAACTTGATAGTGGAAATGCTGAAAGCAGCCTTTAAGACTGTTACATCGTAAACTCTTAAAAATAAAATGTAAATTATTAATTCTGCATTCAATAAAGCCTAAAATGGAGTTGCATCATAGATGAGTCCACCAAAAATTGGAAGCGAAACCGCAGAGAAAGAGGCACTTTTAGAAACCGCTAAACTAATGCTGGTAGCCGCTAGAACCGCACCTAAGACCGCTGGTATAGACGATATTTTAACATCGATTGTTTACGGTGAAGAAAAGGATCAAATTGCGGCTGAAATGGAGAAGATAGGAGAAGAGCGTGGAATAGAAGGTTTTAGGCGAGATGCTAAAAACGTTAGGGATTCAGAGGCTGTTGTTTTAATCGGCGTTAGAGGAGGCTACAGCATTGGACTGAACTGTGGAGCATGCGGTTGCAAAAGCTGCAGCGAGTTTGAGGGTGCCGAAAAAAGGAGAGGCGAGGATTTTGTTGGTCCAACATGTGTTTTCAAGGCTTTAGACCTCGGAATTGCTTTGGGTTCCGCTGTCAAAATCGCAAGTATGTTAAATGTTGATAACCGCATTATGTATAGGGTTGGCACGGCAGCTTTAAGGTTGGGAATGTTGTCAGAAGCCACTGTTGCCATGGGCATTCCCATTTCAGCAAAGGGAAAGAGCATATACTTTGACAGACGCTCTTAACTCTTCATTTTCTCATACATCTTCTCAAAAGTCCAACGAATACTGGATTTAAGCTCTTTCAAGCGTTCTGCATCCACATTATTGACAATTATTTCGCGAATTATGTCTCCATCCCTGACAATGCTATAGGAGAAAATTTTTTCTGGAGACAGCTGCCCGCCTCTAGCGAGTTCAGTGTCTTTTTCCTGCATTTTCACAAAAACCTTCTCCAACAGAAACTGGTTGAAGGGAGGCGTGTTAATGTTGAAGTTCTTATCCTCAGCTGGCACAACCTTCAGAGAATTTTCGCCGACAATAATGTTTGCGAGGAGTTCACCGTCAGCTGTCTTCAGCGGAACAACGGTTTCAGGCTCCTTTAGAGCTTGAGGATGAAGTGGCGCAGTTTCAGTTACCTCCCCTTGTGGTGGAGTAATCACTTCTGCACGCTTGAATCCTTTCTCCAGCAGTACGGAGTTCACCGTTTCAAGCGTCGCCCGCAATTCTTTAAGTTCCGACTCTAAGGCTTCAATTTTTGCTTCAAGCTTCTTTTTGAATGCGAGGAGTCCCTTTATTTTCTCTGCGTCGCTGGACATTTCCCCTTCACAACTAAGCATATACTAGTTTTTCCTTTATCAAACCTTTGAAACTTCAGCCATATTTCTAGGCTGCTTCTGCGACGGTGACGCCCTCGCCGGTCAATTGTGGAGCAGGGATTTTTTTAATCTTAACATTTAATTCGTTCTTCAGGAAGTTTTCAAACTCTTGAAAAACGAGACTGTCTGTTTGATTAAATTTAAAGCAAAGGTTTTTCCCCTCTAAAAGGGGGCTTAAATCATATAGGGCTATCCTCTTACAAAAATCCGGGTTTTCAAAGACTGTTTTAACAAAGATTTCTGAGGGAGATTCTGAAAACAGCCATGCGGTGTAAGAGGCTTCAACAACACGATAAGATGAGCCTTCACGAACCACGCATTTTCTACTTGAAGCTATACTTTTAAATGATGCTGGGTGAATGTTCCTAGTCCATAGAAAGTTATGGTATTCATCACCAATCTCAACCCAATCTTCGCTTTCAGAGGTTTTCCAGCCTTGACCTTCACATTTACTCTTAAATTTCCTCAGAATTTCCCAAACTTTGGGCATTTTCATCTCTACTACAAACCCCTCTCGTAAGAATCCTCTAGAAAAATATTCTATTCCATAAATTTAAACTTATTTGCACGTTTAATCGCAAAAATGAAGTTTTGCATGCGGCAAAATTGAAAAATTGTAGATAAATAAAAATTTTGTCTACAAATTTCCGGAAGACTTTTAGGCTATTGTCAAGCAAATTTTGACGGAAAAACGCAGAAATTTCTACAATTTTCCGACAACAAGCAATAAATCCAACCAGTTCTTCATACATTTTAGAGCGGCGGAGATGCTCTTTGAAGCTGAAAAACAACACCTTCACACTAGATGCGACAGACCTCAAAATTTTAGAGGCTTTGCAAGAAGACGCGAGGCAGACTTACACAGCTATAGGCGAACGTTTAGGAATAGCCCACTCCACAGTCTACGACCGCATAAGAAGAATGGAGCAGTACGGAATCATCCGAAAATACACAGCCCTAATAGACGCTGAAAAGGCTGGAGCAAAACACGTAACAGCCATGATGACCGTCTACACAGACCCAAAGGAAAGCGAGAAAGTCGCAGAAAAACTCTGTCAAGCGCCGCAAGTCACCGAAGTTTACACATCCCTCTCTGAAGAACTCCAAATAATAGCGAAGGTTGTGGCGGAAAACCAAGAAAGCCTACACCATTTCATAGCCAACTCAGTTGCACCTCTACCGGGAGTTCTGAGAATCCGCACTTCCATAATCACCAAAAAGTTTAAAGAAACCCAGCCTCAAATACTAAACGACCCGAAAAAGTCAACCACCAAGGAAACACTTAATGAAATAGGAGAAGGGAAAGAGTGAAGGAAGAAGCATCAAAAATCCTCAGAACACTTCCAAGGGAAAAAGCCTTCTATTTCTTCACATCCATAGGAAACTACACTGGCGAAAGCGCAGCATCCCTAAAAGAGTTTGTAGAAAAAATAAGGGATGTAAACCTAAAATCACTCGAGTTTCACCTATACCGCGGAGACTTTGAAAAATGGATAGCCGAAGTCTTACAAGACGAAGAACTTGCGTTAGAATTGAAAAAACTCCAAAAGTTCAACTTGACCGGAGACGCCATACGCAAAGAACTTTACACTGTGGTTTCAAACCGCCTAAAACAGTTAACAAGCCAACTTTAACTTTGAAAATTTCTGTTTTGGAAATATTACTCCCATAAGGGCAGCATTGCTTGTCGCGTTGCCCTCTCGGTAATCTGGTATGCGGTAATTGGCAACCTCGCTGGTTTCCGGATAATATCTCAGAGTTGCCCCCCAATAAATGTAGGAATTAACTTCACTCACAGCTTGCATAACAGTTTTGTTCTCGTCAATTAGGTGCTGGAGCAAAAGCGTGATTGCATGGTCGTTTTGAGAGGAGTTAATCCACCAGTTCCAGCTTATGAAAACCTTTACGCCCTTTTCGATGAACGCTTCCGCTGTTTTAAAATAGTTTTGCCTCAACCCGT
>JBNAVK010000015.1:0-29107 GCA_049700435.1 Candidatus Bathyarchaeales archaeon | reverse complement strand
GGCGGAACAGCCATGTTTATTAAGCCCAGCTGTTCGGCTGTTTTTGCATCAATCATTTTCCCTGTGAAAACAAGCTCCTTCGCTTTCGTCATGCCTATCAGTTTTGTAAGCCTCTGGGTTCCGCCCCAACCGGGGATTAATCCTATGTTTATTTCGGTTTGTCCCATGCGGGCATTTTCAGAAGCTATACGTATGTCGCATGCCATTGCCAGTTCTAAACCTCCTCCGAGGGCGAAGCCGTTTATGGCGGCTATGACTGGCTTTTCAAGGTTTTCTATGGCATCGCAGAGTCTTCCACCCATTGTTGAAAGGTCTCTTGCTTTTAGAGCAGTCATGCCCTTCATTGCCTTTATGTCAGCGCCTGCGGAAAACGCCTTTTCGCCAGCACCAGTTATCACAACAACGCGTATCGTTTCGTCGTTTCTCACGTCTTCTATGGCTTGCAAGACCTCGTCTATGACTTCTTTGCTTAGGGCGTTTAACGCCTCTGGTCTGTTGAGGGTTATTGTGGCTATTCCCTCGCTTTTTTCATAAATTATGTATTTGAACTCCATTTTGTTTCGCCTCCATTTATTTTTGTGTCCAGTCGTAAAAGCCCTTCCCAGTTTTTCTTCCAAGAAGCTGAGCTCTCACCATCTGCCTTAAGCCTATGTTTGGGTGATATTTTGGGTCTAGTTCCCTCGTTAGGAGCTCCGCAACGGCCAGCGTCGTGTCTAAGCCCACATAGTCCAAAAGCATTAATGGTCCCATAGGCCAGTTTAAGCCGAGTCTTATGGCTTTGTCTATGTCGTCTCTGTCAGCTACGCCTTCCCAATACAATGCAACTGCCTCGTTTAAGGCTGGTATTAATATGCGGTTTACAATGAAGCCAGGCGTGTCCTTTTTTACCAGAACTGTTTCTTTGCCCATTTTTTGGGACGTTTCCATGGCTATTTTTATGGTTTCTTCGGAGGTTTTGGCGCCTTTTATCACTTCGACAAGCTTCATCACTTGCGGTGGATTGAAGAAATGCATCCCACAGACTTTTTCTGGGCGTTTTGTGGCTGAGGCAATTTCTGTTATGCTTATGGAGGAGGTGTTTGAGGCTATTATCGCGTGGGGCGGCGCATAGGCGTCCACTTCGCGGAATGTCGCCTTCTTAAGTTCAACGTTTTCTGGAACAGCCTCTATGATTAAGTCTGCGTTTGAAACAGCCTCCTTCAAATCCAGTGTCGGATGTATTCTCGCCAGGATAGCGTTCATTTCCTCCTCTGTCATCTGCCCCTTCTTTAAGAAGCGTGTTAGGCTTTCGCGTATCATAGCCATGCCGTTGTCTATGAACCTCTGCTCGACATCACGCATGTAAACCTCAAACTTGCCAAACTGCGCAGCCACTTGCGCGATTCCGTGACCCATTAAACCAGCGCCTAAAACAGCAATTTTTCTAACTTCCATACTGATTCCCTCATTTAGACGCACATAAGCAACTTGAACTGTTAAAAAACTTTCTAGACAACGAATGGCTTTTTAAAGGTCAAATTTAGGAGCTGCGCCAAACCAAAGATGATAGCCCTCTCTAGAATTTTGCTGTAACGCTCTTTTAGTATTTGAATGGGTTGGCTTCCTATGCGGTTAAGGCTAAAACCTGTATTTTTCGTCTAGCCAATGCGGATACCACTTGTACTCTTCTAGAGGCGCTGCCTTTCGCAATCCATTGTATGTTGCCTTTGCAAGCACTATTTTCCCTTTTCCATCTTTTTGAAGTTTGACAAGCCCCTTTGCTTCTAGGCTGTTCAGGATTTTCTCAAGCTTTTCATCTGGGGCTTCAGCCACCCTTTCCTTCAAGTCTCCAAAGGTCATGTATAGTCCCGGATTTACCTTGTAGTCTTCTGCCAGCGCTTTTAGAACTCCTTCTTCGGTTGGTTCCACCTCGGGCAGAGGCTCTGCTGTTGATGTTGGAACTCCAAGTTTTTCGTGTACGCGCCGCTTCGGCATTTTAAGCTCTTCGCTCAGCGCTCTTAACCCGCCTCTGAAAATGACTAGTCGCATTATCTGGTTTGTTCCCGCCCCGATTTGGTTCACTTTGGCATCGCGTAGGTAGCTTTCAACAGGGTAGAATCGTGTCCAACCGTCCCCGCCCATCACTTGAACAGCGTCGCTCATTAGCCTTTCAAACGCCTCTGAAGTGAACATTTTTGCTGTTGCGGCTTCAACCATCGCCTCTTTATGCTGGTCCAATAGGTGTGCTGCGTGGTAAATGAGCAAGCGTGAAGCGTATAGGTCAGCCATCATGTCAGCAATCTTAAACTGGTTCGTTGGAACTTCTATTGTTGGTTTGCCAAATTGGACGCGACGTTGAGCATAAGCCACCGCGTAGCGAATTGCCTCCCTCATTGGTCCAAGCATAGCTGCGGAGAAAACGATGCGTTCAAAGTTTAAGCCAGAAACCATAACTCGCCAGCCGTCGCCCTCTTTGCCTATCAGATTTTCGGCCGGAACCCTCGCGTCGTTAAAGTCTAAAACTCCGTTTGGCAGCCCGTCCCATCCGCAAAGCTCGTTGATTTTTTCTACGGAAAAGCCCTTTGTCCCCTTCTCCACTAGAAAAGCGCTGAGATGCTGATATTTCGCCTTGTCTTCTGGTTTTTCGCTTGTTTTTGCATAAACACAGTAAATGTCTGCTAAACCAGCATTGGTTATGAAACGTTTTTTCCCGTTTAAAACGTAATAATCGCCTTCACGTCTGGCTGTTGTCTCAACTCCAGCGGCGTCCGAGCCGACGAAAGGTTCTGTTATGCAGACGGCGCCAAAAAGCGCGCCCTTGGCTATTTTTGGAAGCCACTTCCGCCTTTGCTCTTCGCTTCCGAAGGTTAGGAGTTGCTCAACGCCGCCGAACATGGTAACGCCGTAAGCTGAGGATAATGCTGAACATATTCTGCTGAGTTCTTCAGCCACAATAGCAACGCCAGTTGCGCCAGCACCCATTCCACCGTATTCTTCAGGGATTACCGCTCCAAACCAGCCTCTACGGGCAACCTCCTTCAATAATTCAAGCGGGAACTTCTTTGTCCAGAAAGTTTCTTCGCCTACTGGCAGGTTTTTGTCCGCAAAAGCCTTTGCGTCTTCCATTAGTTTTTTCTGTTTTTCATTCCACCATGAAAAAGTTTCCATTTTAACACCTAGCCATACCGGCTTTAAAATTGACAGCGAATTTTAAACTTTCGCTAGGCTCAGGCTTTTCCGCTTGGAAAGTTAGCGTATTTTTCTGCCCTTTTCCTAATCTCGTCCTTTTCCTCCAGAAATCTCGGTCCAGACGAGAGAATGGCTGAAGCGAAATCTTCCTGTAGACTTTTTTCGCTCCAACGGTAATTCTTTAAAGTTTCTGGGTCAAAGATAAGTTTGATTTTGCCGTCCACAACTTCAAGCTTAGCTTTGGCTTGGCATAATGCGCACTCCAAACCCCAGTCCTTAACAGAGAAAAGGTTCTGATGACATATTGGGCACATGCCCGCCTCCCCAAAATATTTCCTTTCATCAACTGGTTTGCTGGCAGCTTGAAAGACGTTATAGCCAATTCTCTTCGCCCTCTCCATCGCCGACTCGTTCAGCAAGATTTCGCCTGGACCTTGCGCATGAAAAATGGCTTGGTCAACAACCTTTACGCCGCATGTGAACATGAAAACGTTCAATATAGCCATTGTGAACGGTTCCCAGCCCCTTATGCCAGCAACCCCTATAACTGCTCCAGGTTTTACATCGCGCGAAGCTCTCCACTGGAACATTATGTTGCGGTCTAGAAGCATTTTCACTGTTCCTGCTGGTCCTAGGAGATAGGTTGGGGCTCCAATTATTATTGCGTCGCTTTCTTCAAACTTTTCTTTAAAGACATGCCAGTCGTCTTGGATTTTGCAATCTTCTTGTTTGAATACACAAGCCATACAGCCCTTGCAAGGCTCTATTTTGAGGTCTGTGAGGCGCAGCACATCGACTTCTGCACCGAGCCTCTGGGCTTCCATTAAGGCTTCCTTAACCAGAACTTCCGTGTTCCCCAATTTTCTGTAGCTGCCAATTAAACCGAGAACCTTCAACAAATCACATCCATTCCTAAAACCTATATCAATACTTTCAGCTCCTATAAAAATTTGACTAACAAAAAACTTACAAATTGTTTCCTAAAATTAGAGTGCAGAGTAGAGGTGGAAAATTGAGGAAGTGTGTTGTTGTTGACGCCGTTAGAACCCCGACTGGAAAGTCTGGGTGGAACGGCATGAGGAAAGGGGGATGTTATGTAAACGTCTCTGCACAAGTGCTCCTCGCAACAGCAATTGCAGAACTCGTGAAGCGTGTTCAAAGCAGGTCCAGCGCTTTTGACCCAGAAGAAATTGAGGATGTAGCAGTTGGATGCCTAAGCCAAATCGGTGAGCAAGGAGGAAACATAGGAAGACTTGCTGTTTTCGTAGCTGACCTACCAAAAGAGATTGCTGGAATGACTGTTAATAGATACTGCAACGCTGGGTTACAGGCAATAAATTCCATGGCTCAAGCCATAATCTCCGGATGTGGCGACATAATGATAGCCGCCGGAGTAGAGCACATGTCCCACTACCCAATGACATCCGACATCAGTGCAGCAGATTCCGCTGGATTCCCTGTCATGATAAGCGACAAGATATATGAAAAGAACGTTTTCATCCCCATGGGTGTCGCAGCCGACTTGGTAGCAAAAAAATATAATATAACACGGGAGGAATGCGACAAATTCGCTATCTGGAGCCACCAAAAAGCAACAAAAGCCATAAGAGACAAGGAGTGGTACAGAAGGCGCATTGCTCCAGTACGTGTTCCTCAACAGGATGGAACAACAAAAATAATTGACGTAGACGAAACGGTTAGAACACAGTCTTTAGATGAACCAGAAACATCGTATTCAAAACTGGCATCACTCGAGCCAAGATTCACATCAGACGGAGTCCACACTGCCGGAAACTCATCCCAAATCTCAGACGCGGCAGCCGCTGTAATGCTCATGTCCCAAGAAAAGGCAGATGATTTGGGACTGAAGCCCATGGCAACAATGAAATCTATGGCAGTAGCTGGAGACGACCCCACCTTAATGCTTCTAGGTCCAATTCCAGCAATGAGAAAAGCTTTGAAAAGGGCTGGCAACTTGACAATGGATGACATGGACATTATTGAACCAAACGAAGCCTTTGCAAGTCCACCACTAGCCTTCGCAAAAGAGTTCGGATATGCCCTAGACGACCAAAGGGTTAACCCCACCGGCGGAGCTATAGCCCTAGGCCATCCGATAGGCGCAAGTGGGGTGATATACTTCACAGAAATGGTTTATGAACTGCAGAGGAAAAGGCTTAGGTACGGAATTCAAACTTTATGTGGCGGCGGTGGTGTGGGCATAGCAACTGTTGTGGAGCGAGAAGAGTAACATCTTGCCAAAAATCCTTTTCTTTTCGCAACTTTAAATTGTTTAACTCTGCGTTCGCTTAATTACTGTAATTTTTATATAAATAAATCGATTTTTATATATCAAGGACACTATTCCTATAATTTGCTGGAATGTGCAGTTAATGAGGAAAACAATATTTAAGAAACTTGAAGCGCAAGGGTTAATTGCAAATTACAACCGTTTGAGGAAGAATTTACCTCCGAAACTTCCTGAAAAAGTTTTCATCTGGGATGAAACCCTACGGGAAGGCGCCGAAAGCCCGGGCGTGTTTTTGACTTATATAGAGAAGGTTAAGATAGCGAAAATGCTGGATGAAGTAGGCGTGTCTATGATAACAGTAGGATTCCCAGCGACATCAGAAGAAGAGAGAAACGCTGTTAGGCGCATTGCGAACGAAGGTTTTCAGCAAGCACGCTTAGCTGCATCAGCCCGTATAGCCAAAGAAGATGTAGATGTGTGTCTTGATTGCGGAATAAGAGAAATAATCATTTTCACACCCTTCAACGGGCTTAATCTCCAATATAGGCTGAAAATGACGAAAGAACAAGTTTTAGAAAAAACCGTTGAATGTGTTGAATACGCGAAAAAGCGCGGCGCAAACGTCCACTTTGTTTTAGAAGACGCCACAAGAACACCTCTGCCGGACATACTGCAAATTTTTGAAACCGCAGCTAAGGCAGGAGCAAAACAGCTAGTAATCGCAGACACTGTTGGTTTTATAAGGCCTCTATCCATGCGCTACCTTGTCTTTCACGTTAGGAAAGGGCTTTCAGAAAAGCTTGGGCGGGAACCTTCCTTGGCTGTTCATTGTCACAACGATTTTGGGTTGGCAACGGCAAACGCTTTGGCAGCCGTAGAGGAGGGAGTAGATACGGTGCACACCTGTGTTGCTGGTTATGGTGAAAGAGCAGGAGTTGCGTCGTTAGAAGAGGTTGCGGTTGCCTTAGAACTTCTTTACAATGTGGACACGGGCATTGACATAAAGAAGCTTTATAGGCTTGCGCAACTTGTTGAGAAAAGCTTTGCCATACCAGTATCGCCTTACAAGCCGATAATAGGTGAAAACGTTTTCTCCCACGAAGTAGACGAGCACGTCCAAGGGACGCTGGCGCATCCATTGACGTATGAGCCCTTCCCGCCGAAAATGATTGAAAGAGACACAACCTTTTATTGCGGAGGACAAGCTGGCAGACAAATTGTCGAGAGCCTATTGGAAATTGTGGGGATAAAAGCCACGCCAATCCAAGTATCTGAAATACTCAAAGGGCTTCGAAAGCTACAAGAAAGCATGGACAAGGGTGGAACGCAAATGACTTTCTACCAAATAAAGAAGCTTATGCGAGACTTGAGGAAGGGCTTTACAGAAGGAGACTTCTGGAAAATAGTGGAACAAGTTACAAAACAGAAACCCAACTTTGAAAACCTTCCATTTGACATTGAAAGGCTTTAACTTTCCAAATTTAGTCTTTCTGAAGTTGAACGCGAATTTTCTCAAAAAATTCTAGAGATTCTGGATTCACAAGCGAGTCTCTGTTCAATACTGGTTTTCCATGTATTATGTTTGTGACTGCAACTTCAACCTTCTTCATGTTAAACGTGTATGGAATGTCCGGCGCTTCAATGATTAATGCTGGAACATGCCTTGGGGAGGCGTTTTCTCGAAGGCTTCGCCTTATTTTCTCCTTCAAATCCTCTGTTAGGCTATATCCAGACGCAATTTTAACAAAAAGGATAATGCGTTGGTCGCCCTTCCATTCCTGCCCGATTGCCAAGCTGTCAGCAACCTCTGGCAGTCTCTCAACTATGTTATAGATTTCGGCTGTTCCAATACGCACTCCAGAAGGCTTTAAAACGGCGTCAGACCTTCCGTGAAAGGTTATTCCGCCTGTTCTGCTGTGAATTTCTATGTAGTCGCCATGTCTCCAAACGTTCTTGTTTGGATAAAACTTGAAGTAGGCGTCCAAATATTTTTCGTTGTTCGGGTCATTCCAAAAGTAAAGGGGCATTGAAGGCGAAGGCGCCTCGCAGACAAGCTCCCCTTGCCTGTCAACAACTGGATTGCCGTTTTCGTCGTAAGCCTTTATCTTCATTCCCAAGGCGGGGGCTTGCAGTTCGCCAGCGTAGACGGGCAATGTTGGGCTTCCAGCGGCGAAACAGCCGTTGATATCCGTGCCGCCTGAAATTGAGTTGAAATGCAAGTCTTCTTTTATCACTTTGTAAACCCATTCAAAGCCTTCCGCTGAGAGGGGTGAGCCAGTCTGGGAAATTTCCCTTAGTGATGACAGGTTGTAGAGTTTTGCGGGTTTGGCTTCGACGCTTTTAAGGTAGTTGATGTAGCTTGCGCTGCAACCAAAAATTGTTATCTTCTCTTTTTCAACAAGTTTCCACATGGTTTCCCAGTTTGGATGGTTTGGATTGCCATCATACAAGACTATGGTTGCTCCAACTGCTAGGGAGCTCATAAGCCAATTCCACATCATCCAGCTTGGAGAAGTTATATAGGTTATCTTATCTTCTCTTTTCAAGTCTGTGTGAAGCACCAGCTCTTTCAAATGGTTTATCAGAACTCCGCCAGCGCCTTGCACCATACACTTTGGCTTGCCAGTAGTCCCAGAAGAAAACATTATGTATAAGGGATGGTCTGAGGCTAACTGTTCAAATTGTACATCAAGACCTTTTTCAGAAGCCATAAAATCAGTGTAGAGAGACGCCTTTGGGATTCTGCTTATGTTTGGGTTTTCTTCCACGTAGGGAACCACTACAACTTTTTCCAGCGAGGGCATAGCCCTAACAATGTTTTCAACGTTTGATAAGAGGCTGAAGACTTTGCCTTTGTATGGGTAACCGTCAACCGTGAACAGCACTCGCGGCTGAATCTGTCCTAAACGGTCTATCACCGCGCTTGAGCCCAGTTCAGAACCGCATGAAGCCCACGTTGCGCCCATGCTTGTTGCGGCAAGCATCGCAACTGTTGTTTCCATTATGTTGGGCATGTATGCGCAAACACGGTCTTTAGGTGTGACGCCTATTTCACGAAGCGCTTTTGCCAAGCCAGCAACGTTCTCGTAAAGTTCTGCATAAGTCATTTTGGCTGTTTTCTGGTTTTCCCCGTGAAAAACGAGGGCTGGATGGTTATCTTTATATCTTAACAAGTTTTCTGCAAAATTTAATCTTGCGCCTATAAACCATCTTGCGCCTGGAAACTTGTTTAAGTCGTCAACAACCTTCACATATTTTTTCGAGCATATGACTTCTCCAAACTCCCACATTGCCCCCCAAAAATCTGGTATACGCTCAATAGACCAGTTGTAAAGTTGGAAATAAGAGTTGATTTCTAACCCGTGTTTTTTGTTGATGAATTCCATAAATCGTGTGATGTTAGCCTTTTTTACTCGTTCCTCAGATGGTTTCCAAAGCAGTTTTCCCATATGATGTCTCCCCTACTCAAATGGGTTTTTCGAGCAATTCAAGTTGAGTTTCCACTTCATTTAGCTCTTTTTCCGTCAATTTTCTCGGGTAATTGTATATGGGACCGCTGGGTTTTTCGTTGTAGTATGGGCGGTTGCAGTTTGGGCACCCAGAAGTTAGAAAAGGCGTTCCAGAACGCACTATTTTCCAAAGGGCGTCTTTTTCAACGCCAAAATCTGTTATTTTGCCTTCCTCGTCGAAACTCATGTTTTCGATTCTTGCAACTCCGTTTACGATTAGGTGCCTCGCAACTTGAATCCTTCTGTAAATTTGCACTTGCGGCTGCGCATTTTTCTCCAGCAACGTTCCAGGAATGGGTGTGAAAGCGAAAAGGGCTGGTAAAACTCCCATGTCAACACATTCTTGAATAATTTTAACCATTTCCTCTTCTGTTTCTCCGAGCCCAACAATCAAGTGGGTGCTAACTTTGCCCTTTCCAAAAATGTTAACTGCTTCGCTTAACAGCTTAAACTGGTTTTCCCACTTGTATGGACCGCCAGCTTCCGCGCCCTTAATTTTGTTGAATAACCTTTCTGTAGCAGCGTCTATGGGTATGCCGACTCTTTCGACCCCGGCTTCTGCCAGCCGCTTTAAATTTTCAATGTTTAGGGGTTGACAAGAAATGGAGATTGGAATGTTTGCGTGTTGTTTTGCTGCTTTGACGAGGGCTAGGAGATGCGAGAAAACGTTTGGGTAATTGAGCGCTTGTATACAAACACGTTTTATTTTGCCTTCAGCAGCAGCCAAAGCCAATCCTTTAAAGGCTTTTTCTGTTTGGAAGGCGGGCCAAGAAATTCTTGAGAGCATGTCCGCTCGGCTTTGGCTTTTTCTTGCTTGTGGGCAGAAGCTGCAGTTTGCTGTGCATTTTCCCCTTTTGTATGTCATTAGGTATGCGGTTGTTGGCTTAGCGTCAAGTCTTCCATTCATCAGCCCTATGACAATGGCTGTGCCTAGGGAAACTCGAATTTTCAGTGGCAAATCACTTTGCATAGTTGATTTTGCACGCTCTTTAGCTGTTTAGTTTTAGGCTTAGTTGGGCTTAATATTTGTTGCAACAAAATTTTTGGTTTTCCACTAAAGATTTTGAATTCACAAGTATTTTATCACTGCAAGCCAAAACCAGTTTAAAGGCGTGTTCGGATGCGAAGGTCAAAACTTGAAGTTTACGAGGCTATTCTTGAAGCCCTAGTTAAGGAACCATCCAACATCGACACCATAGCCTACGAAATTGACATGGACTGCACAGCTTTGGAACGCTACATAGACTTTCTTATAAGAAACGGGCTTGTTGAAGAGCGAGTCATAAATGAAAAGACGTTGTACGCGGTTACAGACAGAGGCGTTGCAGTTTTCAAAGCCCTCAACTTTCAAAAATACTTGGAGAAAGTTGCAAAATCCATTAGGATAATGGACGAGGCTTCACAAGTTATTCCAACCCTTTCAAAACGCATCAACGAGCAGGAAAAGAAAAACGAAAGTTAGCCTAAAAAGGCTATTCTGTTCAGTTTTCCCTTTGCTTTGGGCTTCCGCTTAAAAGAAAACTATTAAGCGAGCTAGGCGCATTTTCAAAGGAGGAAAATGACTAGGCTTTCACCCGAAAACGTCTGGCAAATGAACGAGGCGGAACTGTCCAAACTTTTGAACGAAAACACTCGTTCTCTGAAAGGCAGAAGGGTTTACTTTTACGCTCCAAGCTTCATGTATTACAAAACAAGCTATTACCGCTCTTCGCCAACGGATTTTCCAACAATTTCCGTGACTGGCAAAAGCTGCGCTTTAAAATGCAAACATTGCGGCGGAAAAGTTTTGGAAACAATGTATCCGGCTACTACGTCTGAAAAGCTTTTTGAACTTTGCAAGCAGCTTAAACGTGAGGGGGCGCTTGGATGCCTAATAAGCGGAGGTTGCTTGCCAGACGGTTCTGTTCCGCTGAAAAAGTTTGTTGATGTTATTGGGCGTGTTAAGCGCGAGTTGGGGCTAACGGTTTTTGTTCATACTGGCATAATAAATTTTGATACGGCTGTTGCGCTTAAAAAAGCGGGTGTTGACGCCGCACTGATAGATGTGATTGGTTCGGACGAGACAATACGGGAAATTTACAACTTAAATGTGAATGTGGAGGATTACAGAAGTTCTTTGAAGGCTCTTGACAAGGCGCAAATACCCTTCGTGCCACACGTGATTGTTGGGCTTCACTATGGCAAGTTGAAGGGTGAATTGAAGGCTTTGGAGATGATAGCTGAAACCAAACCATCCGCCCTAGTCATAATCGCTTTTATGCCCATACACAAGACGGAAATGGCGACTGTTGAACCGCCCAAACCATTAGAAATAGCCCGAGTTCTCTTGGCTGCGCGGTTAATGTTTCCGCGGGTTCCACTGGTTTTGGGTTGTATGCGACCAAAGGGAAAGCATCGTGTTGAAACCGACACTTTAGCCCTAAAAGCTGGAGCGGACGCCATAGCTTTTCCAGCTGAAGAAGCCATCAGATTTGCGGAAAGCAACCAGTGCAAAATAGCCTTTTCCTCTTTCTGTTGTTCACAAATCTATTTGGATTTGCATGTTGCCTAATCGAAGTTTTTCGAAGTTGGCTGCAGCGTCAGCCTTCGAAAACGCAAACTTCATGGTTTTTCTTTCAGCATTTTTACGCTTAGCACTATTGTCCATGCTGAGGCTGCCAATGCAGAAAGTGTCTCGGGAATAGCCACATTAGAGCCGAAGCCAACAGTCCACTGTATTATCCAGACGGCTGCTGCAAAGGCTGCAACAAGAAACGTGAACAAGCCCATTTTCGCGTTAGCATTTTTTAGAAAGGCTGCTGTGAGGACGAGCATGGCTATTGGGAAAAGCATGAAGAACATCACAGAAACATAATAGTGTGTTGGCTTAATGTTTTCTGGGAAGACACCTATCAACATAAGCGCCAAAGTGTCCAAAACAAAAATGAGCGAACCAGCTTTTCCAAGAGTGCTTCCGCCTAAATAATTGTATAAGCCTATAGCGAAAATTGTGGCTAGGATTCCACTAACTATCAAGCCGCCATTAAACACCATGGATGTGACTCCCTCAACCACACCCAAGTCGCTTAAGGCATTGTTAGTCCAGCTAAAAGGCGGATAATAGGCTATCGCCAAGGCTATGCAAGAAAACGCCACTATTGGAGTTATTATGCCACTTAAAGCTGTAATTTTAAACCAAAAACTTTTTTCTTCATTCGTTGTTAACACACCTCCCTACCAGTTTTCTTTGCCAACAGTTTTATCTTTTTCTTCGCCTTTAAACGTTAATGTTAGGCGGAACAAACTGCCTAAGCCTCTGCAATGAATACAGTTTTTCTTTTTCGCCCACTTTCGCCTCTTTTATCGCCTGTTTTAGCATCTGGATTGATTCGTCCATGGCTTTGCGGTTCACTGGATAAGGCACACCGTCTTTTCCGCCGTAGGCATAAGAGTATTTCACTGGGTCTTTCCAGCTTGGTTTCTCTCCATAGATTAGCTCGGCGATAAGCGCTAAACCTCTAACTGTGGCTGGTCCCACGCCTTTGAAGGCTAATAGTTCCTCATAGTTGCGTGGTTGAAAGTCGTAGGCTTCTTGTAGGGCTTTCCAGTTTATGTTCGCCGGCATTGAAAGCGTGTCTATTGGATACTCTTTCCATGGCGTTTGTGTGGTTTTTGGCAGCCATTCTTGTAGGGATTTTTGGTATGCTGGTCTTATTGAAAGAAGCATGCGCATAACCTTCTTGGTTGGTTCTTTTGCTATGTCCACAGAGGCTTTTCTGCAGTTTTCGCTTTCCTTAGCCGTCATGTCAAGGGCTATTTCGCGCTTTGCATCGCCGACTATGGCGCTGTGCGGCTCATCAACAAAGTTTTTGACGTCTTCTGAAAGCCAATGATACCGCCTAGCTGTGCGGTCTTGTGGGCACATTCCTTGTTGAATAACAGCCCACCCACCGTCTTCAGCCACAAAGAAGGCGTGGTGGTAAAGCTGGTAGCCCGCTTGGATTGCGGCGCTGTCAACTTTGGCGCTCATTTTGCTTGCATAACGCAAAGCCTCAATTTTGTCGCTTGATAAACTGAACTTTTCGCCGACGCCTTCAATCTCTAAGGGGGCTTTTCCCGAGATTTTGCCCTTTCCGCCGCAGACCGCCACGCCATGCAACTCTGGAACAACAGCCTGCTTCAAAACTCCAGTCACAACAGTTGTTACGCCTGAAGAGTGCCAGTCATAACCCAAAACGCAGCCTAAAGCCTGAAACCAAAACGGGTCTGAAAGGCGCTTTAGAAACTCGCCAGAACCATACTCGTCAATAATGATGGTGACGATTTCTTTTGCCAGTTTTTGCATACGCACAACTAGCCATCTAGGCGCTTTACCGTAATGAAGCGGAAGCCTTGCCACGCCAGTTCTCTGCATTTTCCCCAAAACCCGATTGAATGTTAAGCTTTCAGTCCTATTTTTACCTTGTCAAAGAATGTCAATTTTGCTCTAGCGCGAAGATTACTAAATTGGATACCCCTCTAGGATTTTTGCTTAAAAATAAACCAATATCGATAGACCTCTATGGAAAACAAAAAGATGAAACCAAGAAAATTCTGCTTATCGCTTTGCTTTTTCAACATTTTTTAATTGGAGTTCGAGCATTACTCCGTCGTCTTTGAAGCCGTATTTTCTGTAGAATTTGGCTGCATCCTCATAAATTGTGTCAACATGCATTTCAACAACGCCTCTCTCAACCGCCTGCCTAACCGCTTCGTCCAACAATCTTTTGCCTATCCGCCTTTTTTGATACTCTCCCTTAACAAAAAATAGAAGTATATGAGAGTTTATTCCTCCATGCAATACGTCAAGGTAGAAAAGCAAATGCAATAATCCCACTAGTTGTCCCTCAACCTCAGCTACTAGAACAAGATGATCACTATCCCGCAAAACATCATGAAACGTTCTTTTCCTTTCAATCTTCCACTTCAACCATCTAACTATCATATCCTCAATAGCTTTAAAATCGTCATCCTTCGCGGGACGAATTTTAACCTCCTGCATGAATCCAAAATAGGCATCATTGTTTAAAAGATTAGCTGCAGACGCTTGAAATGATCGTTTTCTATCATCAAATTAAGACTGTTTTCTCTTTCCTATCGCCCTTAATAGCAAAGTGTAGAGAACAACGGAGATTGATATCATAACTAGTGCCATACTTGCATAACTTGTCCTTAGGTAAATTCTGGTTAAGTGTAGTATGGAGACAACAATAATTGTTATAAAAATTGTGAAGAGAATTAATTTAGTTTTTCCAGGCAAGTTTGTCCCAGTTATACTTCATTGGTATTTCGAAATTAAAGACTTATAAAGATTTTATTAGGCGCCCTTCTTTGTCTATTTCGCCTTTGCGGATTCTCGTTGTCGATATTGGCTTGTGATTTTCTGCTGGAATCATATCTATTACAACTATTTCGAGCGGAGGCAGTCCGCGCTTTGCCCTTTCCTCATTTATCTTCGCAGCTGTCTTTTCTGTTTCTCTGCTGACAACTAATGCTCCAACGCAGCCTCTAGACAAAGTCACTCCGTAAGGGTCGTTTAGGGGGATTATTTCAGCCCTTTCCAAAAATCCTTGGCTTCGTAGAAAAGCTTTCAACTCCCCGAACCTCTGCTCATACGGAGCGGTTACATGAGGTTTCCGCATGCTTTTGACGAACTCGTCTGAGCATAAGCCTATCAGAACTTTTTCGCCCACTTCGAAGGCTTTCATAAGCAAGGCTCTGTGTCCCTTATGAAGTTCGTCGAATGTTCCGCCGACGGCGGCAACCTTAAATTTAGCCTTCATCCGCCTCACATTAAAGCTTGTTCGCTTAATATAAGACTATTTTGGTTTCATCCTTTCAATTGCGACATCCAAAATTTTCTTTGCAACTTCCCGTTTCGGAGCTAATGGAACATGAACCGCCTTCTTATCCGTATCCACTATGAAGACCTCGTTTGTGTCAGCGCCGAAACCAACGCCTTCCTTTCCAACATCATTCACAACAATCAAGTCAGCCTCAGCCTTCTTAAGCCGTTCATAAGCGCTTTCAATAAGCTCCTTTTCTGGTAGGCTGTATTCGGCGCGGAAAGCCACAAGAAAAGTTTTTGGACTCAATTTTTTAACAGCGTCAACAATTTTCACTGTTGGTTTAAGCTTCAAATCAAGAGAACGAACCTCATGCGTTGAGACCTTGCGTGAAAAGGCTTTGATAGGCGTCCAGTCTGCAGCTGCAGCAGCGGCCACAACCAAATCATAATTTTGCGCTTTCAACTCTGAAACAACAGCCTCGTACATCTGCTCTGTGGTTTCGACACGAATCACTTTAGCCCCAAGCGGAGGCAGAGCAGTTCCCAAACCGTAAACAAGCGTGACTTCAGCTCCGCGGCTTAACGCCTCCTCGACAACTGCAACGCCCATTTTTCCAGAACTCTTGTTTGATATAACCCGCACTGGGTCTATGTGCTCCACTGTTGGACCAGCAGTAACCAACACTTTTAATCCAGCTAAATCCTTTTTTGTGGCGAGTTTGCGGATTACCGCCTCAACAATTTCCCATGTCTGGGCGATTTTCGCTTTGCCTTCATCAATTCTTGGACCGACAAACTCGATGCCTAACGCTTTAAGCTTCTTAATGTGCTCGTTTAGTATTGGGTGGTTATACATGGACTCGTGCATAGCTGGAACAATTATTATTGGCGTGTTTGAGCCGAAAGCCGTTGAAATAACAGAAGTCACAGTTGTGTCATCTATTCCACAGGCGATTTTGCTTATTGTGTTGGCTGTGGCAGGGGCGACAAGAACCAAATCAGCCCGCGCTTCGCGAACTCCAACTAGGGCTACGTGCTCAATTTTACCCGTTAACTCTGTGACAACAGCGTTTCCAGTTGCCCACTCCATAAGATGTGGATGGATGAGTTTTTGAGCTGCAGGCGACATAACAGCGAAAACTTCAGCCCCATGCCGCATTAAAGCCCTAGCAATTTCTGGACATTGAACTGCGGCTACACTTCCAGTTATGCATAGAACTATGCGTTTTCCCTTTAGCGTTGCACTCTTTGTCCCCAAAATGTCCTTAGACGGATGAGACTGCAAGCACTTCTCTCTCCTTACGCTCTCCTAACTTCTTCGCAACTTTCCTTAAATCTTCCACGAAACTTTCGATGTGCTTTTCGCGAATATGAGGCATAACCACTATTCGAATGTGGTTTGGGAAAAGCGAAACCGCCCACCCCATAAGCCTCAGTTCATTGGCTACTTTGCGAATGTCAAAAACATCAGACCGCAAACCAACAACATTCATAGTCGGCTCAGTGACAATGTCTAAGCCTTCGAGGCGCTTAATTTCCTTCAAAAGTTTCCATGTCAAACGCATACAATGCTTAACAACCCTCTTGTAGCCTTCCACACCCAAATGTCTAAGCAAAGCCCAAACCGCGATAACGCTGGCGCCTGAACGCGTCCCAACAAGCGTGGCCTGCTCAGTTTCGCCCCCAGCCAAATAAGAAATCTTCCACGCAATCGTTTTCCTAAGCGCCTCGTTGCGGAAAAGTATTCCGCCAGCAGGTATAGGCGCCAAACCCATTTTATGAGGGTCAACAGTGATGGAGCAAACTCCGGGAAGGGCAAAATCAAAATCTGGAATATTATAGGAGAGTTCTTTCAAGAATGGGAGGACGAAACCGCCGAAAGCCGCGTCCACATGAAGATAAACGTTATTATCCAAAGCAATTTTTGACAACTCCTCTATTGGGTCGACGACTCCCAAGCCTGTTGTTCCGGCAACTCCAACGATGGCTATGGTGTTGGGGTTTAACGCCTTTTCAACAGCTTCCACATCAACTTGAAATTTGCTGTTCAATCCAACTTTAACTATTTTTAAGCCCAGCATGTTTGCAGCCTTGTCAAAAGAACAATGGGCGGAAACGGGCACAATAACTTCTCCATGCTCTTTTTTAGAAAGTCTCTTGGCAGCCCACAAAGCTAACGTATTCGCTTCTGTGCCGCCAGTGACAATGTGTCCACAAGCCTCTGGATTCGATAGCAGCGACCCAATCATATGCACTGCTTCCCTTTCCAGCTCAGCCACTTCTGGACAAAGCCCAGAATCGCCCAGATTCGTGTCTAAATAACGTGCATAAACCCTTCTCGCTATTGGATGTGGCGAGGTGCACATGGAACCAACTATTTTTCCAGACTTGAACGTGAAGTCTTTGCTAAGTCTCGATTCAAGCTCTTTTAGAACCACTTTTTGCGGCAAACCTTTAAATTGCAAGTTCATAACGCTTCAATCCTCCCTAATGGTATGCGTGTTCTTCATCTGGGTATACACCATTTGAAACCTCCTCAACAAACTTGGCCACAGCATTCTTTATGACGGTGTAAAGCTCCGCGTAACGCTTCACAAACTTAGGTTTAAAACTCAAATCCATACCCAACATGTCGTTTATAACCAAAACTTGTCCGTCACAGTATTTTCCTGCTCCAATCCCTATCGTGGGCGCTTTCACAGCTTCCGTTATTCTTTTTGCTAGGCTTTCTGGTACGCATTCAAGCACTATGGAGAAGACGCCGAGCTTGTCAAGTTCTAAGGCGTCTTTGAAAATTTGTTCAGCTTCTTCCGGCGTTTTTCCTCTAACTTTGTATGCGTCAGCAGTTTGGGGCAGCATGCCTAAATGTCCTTGAACTGGGATTCCAGCGTTTAAAAGTGCCTTTACAACTTCTGGCTTGTTTCCTTCGATTTTTACGCTGTGTGCTCCTGCTTCAATGAATTTTTTGGCGTTTGCCAGTGCTTGTTCTGGCGTGTTGTATGTGTTTATTGGCATGTCTCCGATTATGGGCGTTTTTTTGGCGCCTCTTGCCACGGCTTTTGTGTGGTATATCATGTCCGCCATTGTCACGCTTTTTGTATCTTTGTGGCCTTGGACGACCATGCCTAGGCTGTCGCCTACGAGGATTAGGTCTATGCCTACTTCGTCAAGTATTTTCGCTGTTTGGTAGTCGTAGGCTGTTAGCATGACGATTTTTTCTTTTCCTTTTTTCTGCCTAATCTTTTCTTCGAAGTCCATCATGTTTTTCCTCCATAAATTTTATGAAACCAACAATGGTTTCGTTCACGGGGGTGGGGATGCCGTGTTTCTTTCCAAGTTCCACGATTTTGCCGTTGAGAAAATCGATTTCTGTTTTTTCTCCCTTCAAAATGTCTTGGCACATGGATGAAAAATTCGTGTATTTGACGATTTTCTTGTCGATTTCCTCTTCCAAATTGTTTGGAAGATTTATTCCCTCGGCTTTTGCGACTTGAACACATTCCTTAACGATTCCATGCCTTATAGTCTTCAAAGTTTCTGAGGCTATCTCATAATTTTTAACGCTGAAAATGGCGGTTAAAGGGTTGATAACGCAGTTGGTTATTAGTTTACACCAAATCTCCCTTGCGATGTCCTCGGATAGGCGGGTTTTCAAGCCGCACTCATTAAAGACTTTCGCTATGCTTTCCGCAACTTCACCATGCTCAATGACTGTTTCGCTGTTCCAGAACCTTACTTTGCCTGGTTCAAGAAATTCTGCAGCCATCATAGTTACGCCCCTTAAAACTTTGGCTTTTCCATCCACCATTTTTTTGACGACTTCCTCGTTTCCAAGCCCATTCTGCATAATGAGGATGATTGTGTCTTTTTTGAGAAGCCCCCTTATGTCTTTGACAGCGTCTGCTGTCTCATGAGCCTTCGTCGTCAAAACTATGAGTGCGCCTTGTGGTATTTCACGGATTTCCGTTTCAGCCTTCAAATTGAAAACTTCGTTTACGTCTCCAGAAACCGAAAGTCCGTTCGAGTTTACTGCGTCAATGTGGTCTTTTCTGCCGATTAGCGTTACATCATTTTTCTTTGAAAGTAAGGCTCCGAAAACACTTCCGATGGCACCGGCGCCTAAAACAATGATTTTGTTAAAACTCAAAGTTTTTCAGCCTCCACTGATAATGGTTCGCCTTTTTTCGCGGCTTCCAAAAGCCGATTTTTGATTAGGTTTATGGATTCAGCCAAAATCCGTTTATTATCGAAGTTGCGGAGGATTTCGCGGCACTTCGCATTTCCTTGCGCTTTTAGTTTTTCTGTTGTTTCGATAAGTTTTGGCATTGCTCGGACAACGTTGTCAACTATGGTGATTGTTGCGTTTTGAGCGGTTCGGGAAAGCGGGTTCAAATCTACTGCTATGACCTTTTTTCCCATTTTAACTAGGGCTTCTGTTCTGTCACCGTCTTCTAGGGGGACGAGAACAACATCTGCAACGAGTATGCCTCTCGCGTCTACACGTCTTCTCTCGCTTCCGAGTTCTGGAATCTGTGCAGAAGTGTTTTCGCCTATGCCTAAAACTTCTTTTGCGCCAGCCTTCTCCAACAGTTTCTTGATTGCTAACTCTCTTTCGGGTGTTCTGTAAAAGAGGTTTACTTCGATTTTTGCGTTTACAGCTTCTGCAAGTTCCACTATTTCTTGAGCCACTAGGGCGGCTGTGTTTCCGTTAACGGATATGACTGGTTTTTTGGCTGTCAGCAGCATTGCTGTGGCTGCTTCTATGGCTTTTAGGGCTGGGGCTGTTGTTTTTTCGCCTAGCAAATAGTCGAAGGCTTCTCCTCTGCCGTGGGCTATTAAGCCCGCAGAAGCCACAACTCCCTCATTAAAATATTCTATCAGTTTCTCCCGTATTCTAAGGGATTCCGCCCTCGGATGGTCTTTGGGAATGTTAATGCCAGTCATTGTAGAAGCCTTGCTCCTTCAAAGTCTATCCCGCTTACGATGATTTTTCCGCCTAAACCATGTCTCTCAAAAACTGTGAGAATTTCAGGAAGCGATTCCTTTTCGATTATGGTGAATATGGATTCGCCGAACATTGACATGCTGCATACAAAACCCGCCTCGTCAGCCGCCTTCAAAACGCTTCTCAATTTGTCACTTATCAACCCCACGTGCTCGGCGAATTGACGCGAAAACTTCATGAAGTTGGCGACGCTTGGTTCCTCAACCAGCCCGTCTAAAAGTTTTCCGCCGAACTCGTTTATGCGTTTGCGAACAGTCTCATCTGTCAAAAACTTCTTTGTTGACAAGGGACCAAAAGATAAGCAGGCAACAACCATGTCTTTTCCGGCTGGAATCTGCCTTATCTCTCCTATTCCAGGGGCTCCGGGCTTTGTTCTTATTTCTATTCCGCCGAATGTTTCGGCTATTACTGTGCCGAGCCCTGTTTTGCATTCAACTTCTGCTGTGTGGGCTATTTTTGCGGCTTCTGTTTTTGTCATGCCTAAATCAAAGGTTTTGTTTAGGGCTAGGGCTAGGCTTAGGGCTGCTGCTCCGCTTGTTCCGAATCCAGCGCCGATGGGCATTTCAACATTGTGTTCAACAAAAATTTTGTGGTTTCCCATTTCTTTCTCGAATTTGGAGAGGAAAGCGTTTACAACGTGTTTTGAAACTTCTGCGGAGTTTGAAACTGAATTGTTAATTTTGATTTGTAAAGAGTTTTTCTCCGATTTTTCGGCTTTCACCGTTGTTGTGACGCCTTGGCTTAAGGAGACTCCTGCTCCTTTTGAGCCGTTTTTTAGGTTGTCGGCTGACTGGTCGAATATTTGGAATATGCCCGTTATGTGGCTTGGAGTGAAAGCCCTAGCCTCCTTCGTGTTGGATGTCCCCCACGTGGGTTTTAACGTGTGGGTTTAGATAAAAATTCTGTTTGAATTGTTTAAACAAGTTTAAACATGAATTTACGTAGCCTTTTGACGTGTAGAACGTGTGTACGGTTATGTGTAGCTCTGTTCTACGCACAAACTATCATATTTAAACAAAGGCTGATTTTGGTGCACGGAGAGATAAAAGAATGAAGATGTTAAAGAGTAAGAAAGCTTTGAGCACAGTGGTAACTACGCTGATAATCCTAGTTGTTTCAGTGCTTTTGGCAACTGTTGTAACTTTCTACGCCATAAACGTGACAACAACGCGGGTACAAGAAGAAAGCCTACAAATAACCAAACTGCACGTGTGGCACAACGGCACAAACTTTGCAGAAGCCGCCTTTCTAATAATTAACACTGGAGGTCGTGACGTAGTCCTCGACAAGATTACAGTGAGAGGTCAAGAATGCACCTGGAGCACTGTCTATTATAGTAAAACCACAGACACAATAAACAACGATTTAACATATGTCCAGCCAAACGCGAACAGTACACTCTTGGGCAAATCTTGGGGTTCGTATTCTCTTACTCAGGCCAGCGATGACATGATCTTGAAGTCAGGGTATACTGCGATTATCTTCATAGCAGACCCAGACCATGTATCAGTCAATGACATCGGAGTAACTGTTGGTGTAACAGTCTTCACGGCTAACGCGCAATACTACAAGGAAGCCAACGTTCAAGCAGCTCCTTAAAGGAGGAAAACAAAATGAGACTTTTAAAGAGTAAGAAAGCTTTGAGCACAGTGGTTACTACACTGATTATCCTTGTTGTTTCGGTGCTTCTGGCTACCGTGGTGACTTTCTACGCCATAAACGTAACAACAACCAGAGTACAAGAAGAAAGTCTACAAATTTTCAAACTACACGTCTGGCATGATGGCAGCAGTTTTTCTGAAGCTGCTTTTCTGATAATTAACACTGGTGGACGAGACGTAGTCTTGGACAAAATCACGGTGAGAGGTCAAGAATGCTCATGGACTTCTGTGTATTACAATAAAACTACTGAAACAATTAACGATGACCTAAGCTTCGTAGCAGACGGAGACCTATCAGATGGCGCAGAGATAACTATAGGTAGTGATGGCGACTTCATTATGGAACAAGCAAGTACTGACGTAATTCTGCCTTCCGGCTACACTCTGATAGTCTATATAAAGAACCCTGACCACATTTCCGTCAGCGACATCGGTGTAACAGTCGGTGTAATGGCTTTCACCGCAAACGCTCAATACTACAAAGAAGCCAACGTAGAGGCTTCAAGCTAGAAGCAAAATCTCCCTTTCTTTTCTTTTCCTCTGTTTTTATGATGCAACCTTAATATTCCTTGATATTTTGGGTAAATGGTTATAATCCATAAAAACCATAAATTAAAATGAAGTTCAGCTAAAAGATGAAGTTAATGCAAAATGATAAGGCAAATCCAAGCGCAAACATCTTCCAACTCTTAGTGGAAACCACGGAGAAAGAGAGACAAAAACGAAGAGAAGAACTTCTCGCTCCTCTCAGCATAAAACAGTTCTTTGCCAAGGGAAAAGTAACCATAAACAAAAGAATATGCAAAGGAGTTGAATGCAAACTATGCATTAAAGCATGCCCAACAAACGCACTCTTCTGGAAAGCCGGAGAAGTCGCCATAACAGAAGACCTTTGCATATACTGCGGCGCATGCGTGCTAAACTGCATAGTGGATGACTGCATAAAAGTTGTAAGAGAAAGGGCAGACGGCAAAACAGAGAGCTTCAGCAAACCAAGAGACGTTGTCATGCTCCAACACAGCATAAACAGCAAAAAACGCACACAAAGAGTAGACACCGCTTTCAGAAAAAGATACGCAGTTCTAACAAAATAAATCATTTAATTCTCAGTTTTTCAACATCCTCTCTGGAGGGAATAGAAACCTTCATCGACTTATCTAGGCTTTTTCTGCCAAACTTCACAAGAACCTCCCCAGTTTTCTGGTCTGAATAGAAAGCAGTCAACTCCGCCGCCTTTCCAACAGCCTCCTTCGTCTTAGGTCCTTGAAGCAAAGTAACGGGGCTCCCACAACCTTGAGCCTCAAAATAATAATCACCAGCAGCCTTCAACTGAAGCAAAACCCTGTTTTCAGCCTCGTTTCGCCCAACGATAATCTTGTTTCTTCCAAACCTGAAATGCCTCCCAAACTTTAGCAATTTCACATCTCTGAGGGAAACTCTCTTCTTATGACTAAACAAGTCGCGCAGTTTAGCTGCAAACTCCTTATACGTGAGCAAGCAGCCTCCAGCCGGAGTTGCATACTCAGTTATTCCAAACTGTTTGGCAAGCTCAATCTGCCTTTTTCGTGATCTGCCTCGAATATCCAAAAGCCTCTCCCTATCCACCCAGCCCATTTTCTCAGCCTCAGTTTCTGGCAGCAGCTTCGCCGACAAAGGTCTAAGGATTTTACCCTTTAACCCCGCCTCTTCCTCTATTATGCTTAGGGCTTTTCTATGCTGAGACATGGGTCTCTCGTCTAAAACTTCACCCGTAAAAATGAAGGCTGCACCAATATCCTTCGCGTACTTTTTAGCCTTTTTCAACATGAAAATTCTGCAGTCTATGCAAGGGTTCATGTTCTTGCCATATCCATACTTTGGATTTCTCACAACCTTCAAGTAGTCTTCGCCGACGCTTATGATTTTTAACGGTATGTTAAGTTTCTTCGCCGCTCCAGAAGCGCTGCAACCATCTTTTCTGCAAATGCAAAAAGGCGTTACAAAATTTACGGCTTCAACATCTATGCCTTGATCCAAAATAAGTTTCACAGCTAATGTGCTGTCCAAGCCTCCAGACAAAAGCGCCAGAGCCTTAACCTTACTCACAAACTACCCCCTTTTTCACGCTTTAATGACGCCTATAACGCCCATTTTATTATTTTGGACGCAAAATCATTCACTTTTTTAGCCAACACCGTTCTTAACAGTTTATTCACGTCGCCTATGGCTTCCTCCACTTCTGGGTCGAATGGAATCTCACCAATAAATTCTACGCCAAGCCTCCGAGTCTTTTCTTTAATAGCGCTTGAACTGTCCATTTTCATGTTTTCAACAACTCCTATAATTGGAATTTTCAGCTCTTTCAGCAAGCCCACCAGTTTCCGAACGGTTTCAAAAGCCAACTGCGAAGGCGTAGTCACAATTAGAAACTCTATCTTCTTAATGAACCTTATTAAGTCAAGGGTTGCATCGCCTATTCCAGGAGGCATATCAATAACGAGAAAGTCAAGCTTCCCCCATCTCGTGACTGAAAGCAACTCAATTAAGGCGTTGGAAGTGTCCGCTCCCCTCAAAGGCGTGGCATACTCTCCAGAATAATAAACTATTGACATATACCTTAACCCGTAAACAACTGGTGGAACTATGCCCCGCTCTTCTTTTGGTTGAACCCCCTTAACGCCTAAAATCATATGCGTTGAAGGACTTGAAAAGTCCAAGTCGAAAAGCCCAACTTCATAACCCTTTTTCGCTAGCGCCAGCGCAAGAGTGGAGGCTACAAGGCTTTTGCCAACCCCCCCCTTCCCGCTGGAAACAGCAATAACCCTTCCAATATCGCTTAGCCTATCGTCTATTATGCTGGTTCGCGGGTCAACCATCCTCACTTCACTCCCCTTATGCTTTCAAGGAGAACACCGCGACCGTGCAGAATTTCGAAGTCTGGGCTTCCACATTTTGGACATTTAATGTATGTGTGCGCGGTTTCTGGGAGGAAATGTATCGCTTCCGACGTGCTTGAGTCTAATTCATTCCTCTTGAAAAACCAAGTGTTTCCGCAGACTCTGCACTTAAACTCGGCCTTCTCCATTTCCACGCTTAACTTTGCGTTCTTAAATTTTTCGGGTTTAAGCTGCGAAAAGGCGAAATCCAACAGATCCAACTCTAAATTCTGCAGTTCCCCAACTTTCAGCTTAACCTCTGTAACTTCTCTTAACCCTTCTTCTTCGGCAATCTGAGAAGCCGCGGCGATAACGGCTTCAGCTAAAGCCCATTCATGCATAGGAAAGCCTACTGCAAGGCACCATTTAAAAATATTGCAAAAACTCAAAAAAGGGTGGATGAAGAGAATTGCCTATTTTTTTAACCGTTATCCTTCTTGTTTCTGTTCCTGTTCTGTTTTGCCGACTTCCACAAACTCTACTGTGGTTTCAGACAATTTTTGTTCATTTTCTGGTTGAGAAACTTGCGGAGGTTGCGGTTCAATTCCTTCTTGTTTGACGTCTGCTGTCAAAGCTTGTAGGCTGCTTGAAAGTTGACTTGTAGCCTCTTTGATGGCGCTTAACTCGTTTTTTGCATGTTCAAGCCCAGCGGATAAGAGAGCAACTTCACGTTGGTAAACCTCCTCTTCAACCTCGCCGGTTACATGCTGAATCTCAAAGTTCGCGAGAAGCACCTCAAGTGTTTTAATTTGCGTTTCAAGCTCCTTCATTTTAGCGTTCATTTTGTCCAACAAAGCCTTTCGCTGCCTTTCAATTTCCGCAACTGCCTCATTTATTTCCGCATTGAAATCATCGAACGTGGACTGCGAGATTCTGCCAGTGTTCAGCAAATTTTCTAAAGCTTGCCTCTTTTTATTCACTGTCTCATATTCTTCATTTAATCTCCTAAAGGAGTTCTTCCAAGAAATCAATTCTTCGCACCGCCACCTTTTTAGCCTATTTAAGGAAATAGCGTTTGCTAACATGCAGAAATATCGCTGACTGATAAGAATTGCTGTTTTATTCCATAAAATAAAAAACTACATTTAAAAAATGAAGAAGAGAAAACGCGTATCTTTAATTGAATGTGAAATATTTTAAGCGCAACAAGACATTACCGCTTAGCACCGAACAAACCTTCAAGAGAAATGAAATCCTTCGGGATGACAGCCCTTACACCCTTTTTTGGATCTACAACCTGATTGATTTTCAAGTCGACAACAAGGCTGGCGAACATGTATGCCTTCTCAAAAGACCAATTATGCTCGCGCATTAAAGCCTCAACAGCAGCGTCAACAGCCAAAAATGAAGCTTCATCCAGAGTATCTCCGCAAACGAGAAACGCGTAATTACTCTTGGTTTCAAGAACAGGCCAAGGTGGGCATCTTCCCTTTAAAACATCAAAGCTTAACAGCACTTCGCCAGACACTTCCACAGAAGAAACACATACTTCTCCATCAGCTTGAACAGCGTGTAAATCCCCAGCCGCAAAGAGACCACCTTCCACAAAAACTGGAAAATACAATGTACTTCCAGCCACAACTTCCTTTACGTCCATGTTACCGCCATGTTTTCCAAGACTGCCTGTTGGGAAGTCCCCAAGCAGAGGCGCAACACCTATAGTGCCTATCATAGGATTCGCTTTCACCTTGACTCCTCTTTCAAATTGAATGTAACCGTCGCGGATGGGAACAACCGACAAACAAGCCCTAGAAACTTTTTTGCCCAACGCCCCTTGCTTTGGTATAACTGCGATAACTCCGCGCTCAGCCACCTTTACATCTTCAATATTCACGACAAGCGTGTCTCCTGGTTTCGCGTCTTTGATGAAAATTGGCCCAGTTGCACCATTGACTTTAGACCAGTCAAGTTCTTCTATCAGCGCATTTTCATCCTTAACCTGACCGCCAAAGGCATCTTCCAATTCAAGAATAACACGCTCACCCGGCGAAACATACTCCGCTGGTGGATTCTTTGAAGAAAAGCTGTAAACAGCTTTGCGTCTTGACACTTTTTTCATATGCAATCAATCCGTTTCCTATTTGTAAATTACTAGCAGATTATTTTTGCGGAAAACTTTGTTTAAACCCATTATGTTCTGTTTCAACTTCGAATTCAGAATTAGAATAAAATTTAAATATTTATATCTAACCTAAAATGTAAAAATGTGAATAAACATGACGGCGTTGACAATCATTGTTGGCGGTGGAAAGTTGGAAGGAAAAATATTAAAGAAAATGCACGAAAGAATAATCAAAAACTTCATGGACATAATAATTCTAGCCGAATTAAGAAACGGGCCGTTAAGCGGCTATGACGTGATATCCTTCATCCACAACAAATTCCACCTCCTAGTAAGTTCAGGCACAGTCTACTCACTCCTATACTCACTAGAGAGAAACGGCTTAATCGAAGGAGCATGGGACGAAAGAAAAAGAGTTTACAAACTAACAGAGAAAGGACAAAAAACCATAGAAACAATCCTAAGCGCAAACGACAAAATCAAAAACTTCATAACAAGCCTCCTAAAAGTCCAATCCACCACCCCCTAATTTTTAAACAAAACCAAAAGAAACGAAACGCTAAAAAGCACCTTCCCAAAATTCTAAAACAAGCCACAAAAGGGCCCGTAGCTCAGTAAGGATAGAGCACCGGGCTTTTAACCCGGGGGTCCCGGGTTCAAACTTGGAAGGCACAGTGCCCTTTCAGGGAACAGTTCCCGGCGGGCCCGCCAAAATTAAGCATTCAGTTAGGCGTATGGATGTCCAAGTCATGAACAAGTTTGCTGTAGTGATGGAGCGTGTTGTTAAAAGATTTGAAGATGTAACTGCTGTAGATGGTGTTAGTTTTTATGTGGCGAAGGGAGAACTTTTCGGTTTGCTTGGACCGAATGGCGCGGGCAAAACTACAACTGTGAACATTCTTTGCGGGCTTATAAAACCAACAAGCGGCACAGCTGTTGTGGGCGGCTACGATGTGCAGAAAGAAAGCGCAAAAGTTAAGGAGTTAATAGGCGTTTGCCCTCAGGAAACTGCTGTTTACCCCTACTTGACGGGAATAGAAAACATAGAGCTTTTCGGAAACCTACATGCTCTTGACAAAGATACGCTTAGAACTCGGCGGGACATGCTTCTTGAAAAAATGAGCCTCACCCAAGACGCTAAAAGAAGAGTTGAAAAATACAGCGGCGGCATGAAGCGCAGATTAAGCCTTATCCTGGCGTTAATTCATGATCCGCAAATCATATTCTTGGATGAACCTACCATAGGCATGGACCCACAATCGCGTCGTGCTGTCTGGGATTTTATGTGGGAACTTAAGAAGGAAGGCAAAACCATCTTTTTAACCACCCATTACATGGAGGAAGCCGAAGCGCTCTGCGACCGTGTAGGCATAATTGACCATGGGAAACTCATCGCGCTCGATTCGCCGAAAGAACTAATTTCAAAACATGGTGTTGAGAATTTGGAAGAGGTTTTCATCAAATTGACTGGGAGGAGGATAAGGGAGGAACTTTAGATGAAGTTTCAGCGAGTTACAGCTTTAACTAAGAAAGAAGTGAAGAAAACGGTTCGTGAGCCTGCCGTGCTTTTTATGATTTTCCTCTTCCCAGTAGTCTTTGTTTTGGCTTTTGGCGCTTCCTTCGGCGGTTTAGGAGACGCACAACCAGTTTACAACATTGGCGTGGTCAACATGGACGGTGCGAATTTGTCGCAGGCATTCATCGCAGCATTGTCTGATGCAAAAATATTAAGCGTTCAAGTTTACGCAGACAACCAGACTGCTCAAAACGATTTGTCTCAAGGAAAAGTTCAAGCCATAATAGTTATCCCCGAATCTTTCAGCCAAAGCCTCATATCCTACCATGAAGAGCCAAAAGACCCGAGCAGGTGGATAAACGCCACAGTTTCCCTTTATTTGGATAAAGGTTCGGTTGTTGCAACGCAAGCCATACCGCCCATCATCCAACAAATTTTAAACGCCTTTACAGATGGCAATGCGCAGCCAACCCCAACCCCGATAAGTTTGCAAGTTGCTTCATTAGTGGAAGCGAAGCGGCTTTCTGCCTTTGAGTTTATGGCGCCTGGCATGTTTACTTTCGCATCAATTTTCCTCATTATGATGGTTGCCCAGTCTTTCACTCAAGACAGAGAAAACGGTATGCTAAAGAGAATTCGGATAACTCCCACAACCCCCACGGAGTTTATGGCAAGCCAAGTTCTGTCTTACATGCTTATAGCCTTGATTCAAGCATTTCTAGTCTTTCTTGTAGCTTACCTTTTAGGATTCAGACCAAACGTTGATGCCTTGGCTTATGCCCTTGCATTCGTTTTTGTGCTGATATTCTCCCTTTCTAACGTGGGCTTCGGTTTAATAACAGCAACAGTTACCAAAACATCTGGTGCAGCAACTGGAATAGCCTTCCTTTTTGTGCTTCCCCAACTTTTTCTAGGAACATTTGTTGGGGGCCTCATTGTCATCCACTGCGCAAGTAATCAGCAAATTTGTGCCCAGTTACTATGTTACAGACGCGTTGACCTCCCTTTTCCTTAGAGGAGCATCCGTCACCAGCCAAACCATACTGTTAGACTTGATGATAGTTTCCGTTTCATGCATAGCCATTTTAGCAGTAGGCATAATTCTCTACGCGAAATACTACAAAATCTAACTTTGTGGAAGATGCTTTAGGGCATTCGCAATCGATAGGCATATAGTCTCGTAGTTTGCAATAGTGTTTTAAAACTCAAATGGC